>NZ_JBICYT010000019.1:0-169383 GCF_043201215.1 Streptomyces sp. NPDC048331
AAAGGGGTGACGTCAGGGCAAACCAGCAGGTCGCAGGTCACAGCACAGTCGCCGGGAGCTCTCGCGCGGCAGGCAACCCGCAGGGAAAGGTGTCTCGTCCTGGCCGCGACCAGCCGGATCGACTTCCGCACGTTCCTCATGGCGAACGTGGGCGACGACTCCGAGAACCCGGCGACCATGCGCTACCTCGACGAGCACGACAAGCCGTATGCCGAGCGCCACGGAATCGAGCTGGTCGTCCTGGACCGCGTGAAGCGGGACGGCACCATCGAGACGCTGCACAAGCGCCTCACCCGCGAGGGATCCAGGTCCCTCCCGATCCCGGTGCGCATGTCCAACGGCGCCCCTGGCACCCGATCCTGCACCGCCGACTTCAAGATCAAAGTGATCGCCAAGGAGTTGAAGCGGCGCGGGGCCACGAAGGGCCAGCCGGCCACGATCGGCATCGGGATCAGCGTCGACGAAATCCATCGGGCGAACAACCGGCGCACCGAGCCGCACGAGGAGATCGTCTACCCGCTGCTCGACCTCGGGCTGAGGCGTACCGACTGCGTTCGGATCATCCGCGAAGCCGGTCTCCCCGTACCCCCCAAGAGCAGCTGCTACTTCTGTCCGTTCCACCGGCCGGAGACCTGGCACGACCAGCGCCGCGACGAGCCGGACCTGTTCGAGAAGTCCTGCCAGCTGGAAGAGCTGCTGAACGCGCGGCGGGACGAACTCGGCAAGGACCACGTCTACCTGACGCGCTTCGGGCGTCCCCTGCGCGAGGCCATCCCCGACGGCGTGGATCTCCTCCCCATCTTCGACGAGGCCGACGGCCTCTGTGACTCCGGATGGTGCATGACATGACCGCCACCGTGACCCCCGCGACCGGGATGCCGCTCACCCTCCCGGTCGCGGGCACCAATCCCCGTCAGCTCGTCGTCGGGCTCGACCTCAGCCTGACCTCCACCGGCATCGCCGGCGACGGCTGGACCGCCAACATCCGCACCAAGACCCGCGGCGACGCTCGGCTCCGCATCCTCCAGACCGCCATCGCCGACTACATCAAGCTCGCCGACCTCGTCGTCATGGAGGGCCCCTCCTACGGCCACGCCCACCTCGCCGGCCACGAGGACCTGGCCGGCCTGCGGGTCATCGTCCGCCTCTACTGCTACCGGCACCACATCCCCTACGCCGTGATGCCGCCCAGCTCCCTGAAGGTGTACGCCACCGGCAACGGCCGCGCGTCCAAAGGCGAGATCCGGTCCGCGATCGCCGACCGGTACGGGCACCTGACCGAGGGCACGGCCCGCTACGACGAGGCCGACGCCTACGCAGCGATGGCGGCCGGGCACGACTGGCTCGGCCACCCCCTGAAGTCGGTGCCCACCTCCCACCGGCGGGCGCTGGCTGGCTGCACGTGGCCCGAGCTGCTGTCCGGGGGTGCCCTGTGATCACCCCGCTGCCCGACTGGATGACCGACGGGCTGTGCGCCCAAACCGACCCCGAAGAGTTCTACCCGGAGAAGGGCGGATCGACCGTCGCCGCCAAGGCCACCTGCCTCGCCTGCGAAGTCCGCCCCGACTGCCTCGACTTCGCCCTCACCAACCGCGAGCAGTACGGCATCTGGGGCGGCACCTCAGAACGCGAACGCCGTCGGCTTCGATCCCGGAAGGAGGCAGCCTGATGAGCTACCACCTCGCCTACAACCCGCCCCGGTCTGAGACCTGGCGCGAGCAGGCCGCCTGCGCGGGCCGCTACGACGTCTTCTTTCCCAAGGACGAGACTGGCGACGAGTGCGACGAGGCCGCCAAGCGGATCTGCCGCACCTGCCCCGTCCACAACCCCTGTCTGGTCGGAGCGCTCGCCGACGAGGGAAAAGCGCCCGTATACGCCCGCGTTGGCGTCCGGGGCGGCCTCACCGCCCTGGAACGGGGCCGGGCCGCCGGAGTCGTGGCGGAGGCCGAGAATCCCGACTTCTACCCGGAACTGGATCGGGTGCTCCGGCTAGCAACGATGCGCGACGTCGAAATCGCCCAGTCCCTGGGGTTGTCCATCACCACCGTTCACCGGCGCCGGCACTTCCTCGGCCTGCCTACGGTCCGGCTGCGGGGCATCACTCCGCAGGAGGTGTACGCGTCCGGCGCCCGGCCGACCGAGGGCGGGCACGTCGAGTGGCAGTCCAACGCCGTGAACCCTGCCGTCAGCATCAACGGGCGGACCAAGCTGGTGGCCCGGTTCGCGTTCGAACTCGGTCATGGTCGCGAGCCGGTGGGCCCGGTCACGAGGGCCTGCGGCTACGACCGGTGCATCGCCTGGCAGCACCTCACCGACCGGGTGGTCCGCGAAGCGCGGGTCACCGCAGATGCCGCGTGACCACCCTCCGCATCACCGGCGGCCTGTTCATCGACATGGGCCAGCAGCTGAAATCCGGCCGCTGGGCCCACCCTCCCCGCGCTCGCTACGAGTGCATTCCCTGCCAGTACGTCTCCCCCGAAGTCACCGGCGCTGAAGCCGTCATCCGGTTCGTCGCCACCATCCGAGCCGACCACTACGCCAGCTCTCACACCGTCACCGAAGGAGCACAAGCCGCATGAGCACCCCCATCCGGATCGACGCCGACGTCAAGCTCGACTCGAAGATCCTCACCGACGTCGCCGAAGCCCTCGAACCCCACGCCGACCAGATGTTCAAGCAGCGCAAGGGCCGCTGGATCGCCGTCGTCGAGCTCGCCCACGTCGAGCGGACCGAGCCGGGCCCCGACGAGGAAAAGAACCCGACGGTGAAGCTGCGGGTCACCGACCTGGAGATCGCGGCGGGCGCCGTCTACGAGGACGAAGTCCGCAGGCTGATGCGGGAGCTGTACCAGCGGCGCACCGCCGACGGCACCCTTGACGAGCACGCGGCCTGATGACCGGGCCCGGCAGCGCGAGCAGCACCCGCTGTGTCCGCTGTCGGGCCCCCGTCCACCGCGAATGGGTCGGCCGGATCGCCGCCCTCCACGTGATCGCCGACCTCACGCCACTCACCCCGGCCGAGCAGACCGCGGTACGGGAACCGAACCGGCTGATCTGGTGCCTGCGCCAGGCCAGCCCGTACACCCCGGCCCACCTCGCCTGGACCGGCCGCGACCACCCCGCCGGTTGCCCGTTCGACCACGTCACTGAGCACCGCTGCACCGCCGAGCCGACCACCCTGTTCTGAGGAGACCCCGAGTGGAGAACGTCCGCCCCTTCCCGCACCAGCAGGCGGACGAGCGTGTGCCCCAGCAGAGCGACGCCGAGCTGTACGTCCTCGGCGACTGCATCCATGACGCGCGCTGGATCAAGAAGCTGCGCGAGATCATCAACCGCTCCGACTTCGTCCACCCCTCCCACGAGGTGGTCTGGGACGCGCTCGGCCGCCTCTACGACGCAGGCAACCCCACCACTCCCGCCGCGCTCCGCATCGAGTTGGACCGCTGCAAGGAACTCCAGCGCGCCGGTGGCCTCCCCTTCATCATCCAGCTCGCCGACTACGTCTCGGGAGACCCGACCTACTACGCCGAGAAGGTTCGCGCCGCTGCCGAGCTGCGCGCCGAGGCCGACCTCGGCCGGCGCATCGTCCAGCGCGCCACCGCCCCGGACGCCGAGCCCGGCGGCACCACCACCTTCATCGACGACTACCTCAAACGCCAGCAGGAACGCCAGGCCGGCCGCTCCGGCGATCCCGTCGATGCGCTCCTCGCCGAGCTCCTCGACACGAACGCCCTCGACCACATGCCCGCCCTGGAACCCCTCCTCGGCGACCTCCTGTTCCTCGACTCCCTCGCCCGGATCATCGGCCCGTCCGGGCACATGAAGTCGTTCGTCGTCATCGACATCGCCGGACACATCGCCACCGGCAAGAACTGGCACGGCCACTACGTCCGCCAGGGCACTGTCGTCTACCTCGTCGCCGAAGGCGCGGCAGGCATCCGGCAGCGCGTCCGGGCCTGGGAGAAGCACCACGGAATGAAGATGGACAACGTCCTCTTCCTGCCGCGCCCGATCCAGACCCGTGGCCCGGAGTGGGACGTGTGGATCGAGGCCATGCGCCGCCTGGCCCCCTCCCTGATCATCATCGACACCCAGGCCCGTGTGTCCGTCGGCGTCGAGGAGAACTCGAACACCGAGCTCGGGATCGTCGTGGAACGCCTGGACGACCTCCGCCGGGCCACCGGCGCCTGCGTCCTGCCGATCCACCACACCGGGCACATCGGCGAGCACGGCCGCGGCGCCTCCGCCGCCAAGGGCGCCCTGCAGTCCGAGATGCACGTCTCGAAGAAGGGCGACAGCGCCAAGAACATCATCGTGACGATGAAGGTCGGCAAGCAGAAGGACTCCGAGGAGGGCGCTGACCTCCAGTTCGCGTTGAAGGTGATCACCCTCGACGGCGAGAGGAAGCCCGACGGCCGGCCGGTCACCTCCGTCGTGCTGGAGTCCCTCGACGAGCGGCCCCGGCCGCTGGAGCCGGGCACGACGGAGTGGCTCGTGACGGTGCTCGACAAGGCGGACGTTCCACTGACGTGGGGCAGCCCGCGGGTCCACAAGTGGTGCACCGAGGCCGGGATCCAGATCCGCAAGGGGACGATCGAGGATGCCGTCCGTTTCCGGAAGCGCCGGAACAGCTTTGACGAGGTGCAGACCGGGACGGGGGATGTCATTTCGGGCGCCCATGTTGGGGCGTACGACGCAGAACCGGACACACCGGAACAGTTCCTGTCCGATTGTTCCCGGAATGCCCTCCCCCCGGACCTCCCCCGCGATCTTGAAAGCCCAACTCCCCCCGAAACCGGGGGGACCCCGGGGGAGTTCGACCAAAACCGCAGGTCAGACATCCCCCCAAACACGGGGGGAGGTCCGGGGGATGCCCCATCAAAACCTCCCTCCCCCCGCTCCCCCTCTAGGGAGGGGGGAGGTGTGGGGGAGGACGAGAAAAACGACACCCCCTCCACCCCCCACTGCACCATCTGCGGCCACCAACTCCACGGCTACCGACTCGACCGCGGATACGACACCTGCCTCAGCTGCGACCCCACCACCGGAAGCCACCCCGACGCCGCCTGAAAGGCACCCCATGACCGAGCCGCCGTACTACGACGACGGCGCCGCCCAACTCCTCCTCGGCGACGCCCACACCCAGCTGCGCACCCTGCCCAACAACAGCATCGACGCCGTCATCACCGACCCGCCCTACGAAATCGGCATCGCCGGCCAGACCTGGGACTCAACCGGCATCGCCTACTCCGCACCCATGTGGGCCGAGTGCCTCCGCGTCCTCAAGCCCGGCGGCCACCTGATCTCGTTCGGGGCGCCGCGGACCTACCACCGCATGGCCGTCGCCGTCGAAGACGGCGGGTTCCGGATCATCGACCAACTCGACTGGATCTACACCCACGGCAAGCCGAAAGGCGCCGACCTCGCCCGGGCCATCGACCGGCACCGCGACGACCGCGAGCAAGTACTCAAAGTCACCACCTGGTTCAAGGAAGCCCGTGACCAAGCAGGCTGGACGACCGCCCGCCTGAACGCCCTCTTCGGCTTCCACCGGGCAGGACAGGCCCACCACTGGACCACGCAGGGCGTCTCGGCGGCCATTCCCACCCCAGAGCAGTGGGCGCGCCTACAGGACGCCCTCGCCTTCGACGACTCCGACATCCGCCCCATCCTTACCGAGCTGTGGACCCGCAAGGGCACCGTCGGGGAGGCTTTCACCCAGCGCGAGATCATCAGCGAGCGGCAGGAACCCGCCCGCGCCGGCGGCTTGTACAAGGGCTACTCAGGACACCGAGTCAAATCCCGAGCAGCCTCCGAGGAAGCCCGCGGCTGGGAAGGCTGGAACACCGCCCTCCGGCCGGCACACGACCCGATCGTCCTCGCCCGCAAGTCCACCGGCTACGACTCCCTCGTCGGCGGACTCCTCCGGCACAGTGTCGGCGGCCTTAACACCGCAGCCTGCCCGGCATCCGGCGGCGGCTGGCCCACGAACATACTCCTCGGCCACGACTGCGACGGCCCCTGCGCTCCCAGCTGCCCGGTCCGAGAGGTCAACGCCGCACGGTCGACGTTTCCGATATTCCGACTGGGAAGCAAAACCCCAGCCACCGAGCGCATCGAAGTCGACGGCGTCAGCCACTCCACCCCCAAACGCTGACGCTGATGCGGTGGCTGGTCCGCCTCATCACCCCACCCCGCGGCCTCGTTCTCGATCCGTTCGCTGGCTCCGGCACCACCCTCCTCGCCGCCCTCGACGAAGGGATGCGCGCGATCGGCATCGAACAGCACGAGCCCTACGCCCGCATCACCACAGCCCGACTCTCAGGCCGGCAACCCAGCCTCTTCGACACCGCCTGACCGGCCACCCGGTTCCGGAGCGACCTCGCGCCCAGGAAGGACCCTCGTGCACTACTTGTTCACCGACCTGTTCGCCGGCCCCGGCGGCCTCGACCACGGCATCCACGCCGCCGGCCACCCGTCCGTCGGCATCGAGTGGGACACCAACGCCGTCGCCACCCGGCACGCCGCGGGCCTGGCCACCGTCCACGGCGACGTCCGCCAGTACGGCCCGGCCGACTTCCCCGACGCCAACGCGCTCGCCGGGGGCCCGCCGTGTCAGACGTTCTCCGGCGCCGGTCCCGGCAGCGGGCGCGCGCAGCTGAACCGGATCGTCGCCGCGGTCAAGCAGGCCGGTGTCGACGGGCAGGTACTGCCGCCGGCCGGGCTGGACAAGCGCACCAGCCTCGTGCTGGAGCCGCTGCGCTGGCTCCTGGAGGCAGAGCGACTCGGCCGCCGGTACGAGGCCGTCGTGCTGGAGCAGGTACCCGCGGTGGCCCCGGTCTGGGAGGCCTACGCCGAGGTGTTGGCCGGGCGCGGCTACTCCGTTGCCACCGGCGTGCTGCGCACCGAGCAGTACGGGCTGCCGCAGACCCGCCGCCGAGCCGTCCTGCTGGCCCGCTACGGGACTCCCGTCGCCCTGCCCGCCCCGACGCACCGTCCGTACCGTCGCGGCGTCCCACGCGCCGACGGAGACCCCGCGCTGCTGCCGTGGGTGTCGATGGCCGATGTCCTGCCCGACCGCGGCCCGTTCACCGTGATCTCCAACTACGGCACAGGCGGCGACCCCAAGGCGCGCGGCCGCCGGGACTGCGACGAGCCGGCGTTCACCGTCACCGGGAAGATCTCCCGGCTGCGGCTCGTCGACCCCGACGGGCGCGAACTCCCCCGGCTCACTGCGGCCGAGGCCTGTGTTCTCCAAGGCTTCCCCGCCGACTGGCCATGGTCCGGAGCCGATATCTCCCAGCAGATCGGCAACGCCTGCCCGCCCACCCTGGCCCGCGCGCTCGTCGAAGCGGTGGCCGCCGAATGAGCGCCGATAACTTCCCGGCCGTCAACTGCGACGGCCCCGACTGTACGAACGCCACGCACTCCCCGGCCGCCCGAACTGTCACCGACGTGCGCCGGATCCGGCGGCCCGACGGCTGGCACCAGCGCCCCGGCGGACGGGACCTGTGCCCCGACTGCTGGACGGCCGGCCATCGCTGACCCGCAACAGCACGGCCGCCCCGCGGGCAATGCGGGGCGGCCACCCACCAGCATCCACGACACCAGGAGCAGACCATGACCTACCCGCCGCCGGATGACCGCCTCCGCCACCTGCTCGCCCAGGAGATCAACCTCTCCGTCGACACCTGGAAGCTCGCCTTCTGGATCGCCGACGGCATCGTCAAGAACCCCGAAATCCGTGCCGAGCTGGACCGCCAGACCGAAGCCCATCACGGCGGGAAGCCCTGCGGCGACCGGCACTGCGCCCGCTGCTTCGAGACCGCGTTCTCTACCGGAGAGGCCCTGGCTGCCGCTGCCCGCTGCGTCCAGTACGTCGGCGAACACATCCGCTGCGACCGCTGCGCCAGGCCGCTGGAGGAGCACACTCCCGCCGCGCCGCCCGCCTGACCCCGCCCGCTGGACGGCCGGCCCCCACCCCGCACCCACCACCCCGAAAGGACCCGCGCCGTGACCAACACCCGCACCTGGACCCTCACCCCCCAGAACCTCCCCGAGATCGACGACGCCATCGACCGCGACGGCATCTACGCCAAGGGCTACTTCGAACTCGTCGGCCAGAAGACCACCTGCGTCGGCCTCCGCATCGGCTCCGGGCCCACCCGGCAGGTCGCCCGCTACGGCGACACCATCACCCGCCGCGCCGACCGCACGTGGACCGTCACGCCGGCCGCTGAGGGGGCCGGAGCATGAGCCAGCAGCCCGCACCCTCCGTAGCCGTCTACCTGGCCACGCCCTGCGACGCCTGCGACCACACCCTCAACTGGCACGACAACAAGACCGGGTGCACCGTCCCCCGCTGCGTCTGCGGCCGCTTCCAGATGCCCACCGAGGAGCAGTCGTGCTGACCCCGCTCCTCCTCGCCGTGGCGGCCGCCGCTGGCTACCTCGTCGGCCGCACCCGACCCGCGCGACGCCTCTCCGACTGGGCTGACCGCTTCCCCTGGCGCCGGCCTGGCTTCTCCCGCCGCGAGTGGCGGTGGTGGATGGCGCAGCCCGTGTACGCCTGCCAGATCGCCGTACTCCTCACCACCCGGCCTCGACAGACCGTCGAGGCGTGGCGGGAGTGGAGGACGCGCCATGACCCGCGCCCGCCCGTTCCCGTCCCCAAGCTGCGCGTCACCCCGTTGGACGAGCCGTGACCGTGTTCCTCCTCGCCTGCACCGGATGGGCGCTCACCGCAACAGCCGTGTGCGCCCTCCTCGCGGCCGGACGACGCCGCCGCGACCGCCAAGACGACGACGCCGCCCGCGCACTGCGAGCACGCCGTACAGCCCGCCCCGCGACCTCATGGGGCACAGATACCAACCGACGAAGGAAACACCGACGATGACCACCCTGCCCTGGACCCTCCGAACCCCCGGCCTCGTATACGCCGCCAGCGACGGAGACACCTTCACCGCCATCGACGTCATGGCCGTCACCGACCCCCGCGAGCGCGTCATCTGCCGCGCCCTCCTCCAGCACACCCTCGCCCTCCTCGACGCCGCCGAACCGTGCACCACGACCGGGAGCAGCCGATGACCCCCGCCGAGACCCTGATGGCCGCCGCCACCCTGCTGCGCAGAGCCATCACCCCCGACGGCGTAGGCGCCCCGCTCGCCACCCTCCTGGAACACAAGGCCCTCCAGGCCAACGAGATTGAGCAGCACCTCGGCGACCAGTTCCAGGACGGCGCCCTCGACCAGGACACCCACGACGCCCTTGCCGTGGCCCGGGAGATCCTCGGCCAGCCCGACAGGAACCAGACATGACCGACTGCCCGTTCTGCGAGATCATCGCCGGCCGTGCGCCCGCCACGATCGTCCGCGACTGGCCCGACGCGATCGCCATCGTTCCCCTCAACCCCGTGGTCGACGGCCACCTGCTGGTCATCCCCAAGGCTCACGTCGTCGACTTCACCGAGGAGGCCTACGTCTCCGCCGTGACCATGCTCTGCGCTGCCGAACTCGCCGAGGACAGCGGCCCCATGAACCTGATCACCAGCAAGGGCCGGGCCGCCACCCAGTCCGTGTTTCACCTCCACCTGCACCTCGTCCCCCGCGTCGAGAACGACGGGCTCGCACTGCCCTGGTACAGCGGGCGCACCCGCCGGGCCACGTCGTGACCGGCCACCTTCCGCCCTGCGCCTACCAGCCGGCCGCCTGCGGCTGGGACGACGAACCCGGCACCTGCCCCTGCTACGACGACACCGGCACGCCCACCGAATGGTGGGACGAACCCGCACCCCGACCCATCGACGACGTCCCCACCGGGAGCTACCTGTGACCGAACAACCCGCCCGGCACACTGTCGACACGATCACCAGCGACGCCCTCGATGCCCTGTACGAGATGCTCGACGCCGCGCAACAGACCGAGCTGGCCCGGCAGCTCGCCACTGCCGAAAGGGCGTTCTGCGCGGCCCACCTCCGCGCCACACGCCTCGGGAGCACCGTCTCCCGAATGCAGCGCGCCCAAGCCTCGACGATCCTCCAGGCCCGCCGCTGGGCCGCCCGCGCTCGCACTGCCGAAGCCGCACTCGGCCAGGTTCGAAACCTGCATAGCCCATCGTCATTTCCCAACCCCGATGCCCCCGGCGACATCACGTACTGCGTGGGCTGCGAGTACGCGACAGGCGCGCACCCCTGCAACACCCTCGCCGCCCTCGACGACCCGAAGGAGCCCACCCTGTGAGCCAGACCAGCGTCATCGTCATCTGCGTGACCGCCGTCCTGATCGCCCTGATCTGGGCCTCCACCAAGCAGCAGCCGAAGGGGAAGTAGCCATGGGCTGGGGATCCGCCTACCGCGTCTTCAACAACGTCGCCGACGGGTTCATCGAAGCCGGGGCCAGCGACGAGGTGAAGGAGAAGACCCTCACCAAGCTCATCGCCGACCTCCAGGCCGAGGACTGGGACACCGAACTCGACAGCCTCCAGGACTACCGCGACGACCCTGCGATCGTCCGCGCCTTCGCCGCCAACGACATCCACTGGGAGGACTGACCATGGCCCGCTCGATCGGCATGGCCGCCGACGCCACCGTGTTCCGCGCCGTCATCACCATCACCAACCGCGACGGCACCCAGACCACCAAACACGAAGGCCCCTACGGCTCCATCGGCGCCGCTCGCGCCCGCGTCAGCTTCTGGACCAACTATCTCGCCGAGCACGACGAGGAGACGTTCGAACCTACCGGCAAGAGCCGCGCCCACGGCTACGTCGAAGAGGGCTCCGTCACCTGGACGCCCGCCTGAGCATGCGCGAGGGGCGCGCCCACCGTCCGCCAAGACCGGGCACGCCCCCAGGTGCTGATCAAGATACCGGCCGACCAGCACCCGGAGCCACGATGAACACCAACACCACCCTCCGCACCCTCATCACCCTCTGGCCCGACCTCCACACCGCCCTCGGCGACCGCCCCATCCACGGCGCCTACGGCCTCGGCCTCCGCGCCTACCTCGCCGCCATCGACCACCACGACCCGGCCGAAGCCGCAGCACTCCGCGCCGAAGAACGCGACCCGTCACAGCTCGGCAACCGGCCCGTCCCCCTCAACCTCGCCATCTACGACACCATGCGCGCCATCGAAGCCGCCCTCGCCCACTGCGCTGAAGTCACCGCCGCCGCCGTACAGATCGAACCCGTGCCGCTCCCCGGCCCGGACTGGCCGGCCGCCGACCAGGCCCGCCGCACCGCGGTCTCCCGCGCCGACCTGGCCGACCGGCGGCGCTGGAGGTTCGGGCGGAGCACCCCGCCGGCGACGTTTACCGCGCTGTGGCTCCTCGCCCGCGTCGAGCGCCGGCCGGGCCCGTTCCGGGTTCTCACCGACGTCCAGGCCCGGTACGTTCGGGCGGTCGCCACCGAAGCCCTGGCCCGGGCGCAGGCCGCCCTCGACACCGACAGCAACCGCATGACCGAGTTGGGCGAGCAGCACCCGTGCGCCTGCGGTGGCCGGATCGAGGTGTACGGCGGGGCCGGGGCGACACCGTGCGCGCGCTGCACCGGCTGCGGGGCGTTGTGGACCGAGGCCGGGGTGATTGCGGCCTGAACCCGGCTGCGCCCCGCCCTCCGGCCGCTCCCCGGAAGGCGGGGCGTGGGCGGGTCAGCCCTCGTCCGGCTCGGCGTACACGTGCGGCCGTCCGCCCTGCCAGGCGATCACCTCCGAGTCACCCAGCACCAGCTCGTCGGGGTCGGGCAAGTCGATGCGCCGCAGGAACTCGATCAGGTCCCGGTCGCTGTAGGCGACGCCGAGGACGGTGTCGACCCCGCGAACCCGGATCACGACCCGCCGGCCGCCCGACGGGCTGATGCGGTGCACGAGGATCGGCGCATGGTCCATCCCACCAGCCTGCGGGCGGTCGGGCGAGGCGGCATCCCGAGCGGGTCCCCGGTTGCCGGTGGCCGCCGCTAGCCTGTTCGTATCCCATTCACGGGTTGAGGCGGGCTGCCTCGCACCTCGTTCCCGCCCTACCGGACCCCGGCCCCGGGGACAGCGACCGGTGGGGCGGCGGCGCGTCAGGCCTCGGCCGGCTCGCGGGCCGCGTTCTTGACGGCCACCTCGACCTTGTACCGGTCCTCCCCGGCCGCCTTCGCGTGCTCGGTCACCGCGGCCTGCACGGCTTCGGCCGCCTCCAGCCACGGCCGCCACGCCTCACGGCTGTACGGGCCGGCCAGCGACTGGACGCGGGCCGCGTTCGCGGCGCGCTGGAGGTCGATCAATTCGGGAGAGGGTTCGATAGCCACCGGCGGATCCTACGCGGCCGGACCCGGCTCGGCGCGCACCGCCACCGAGGACAGCACGGAGCCCCCGACCCGCGAAGGGCCGGGGGCTCAGGCGTGTCACTGGCCTGGTTGCTCCAGGTCGGTACGGCGCCCCTGCCTGATCGTGGCCTGCCGCTCGGCCCAGTAGCTGTCGAACCACGCCACCGGGTACTGCGGCCGGGACGATCCCGGCCGGAACTCGGGCGCGGGCCACCCCTCGGCCGGATCGGTGGCCAGCCGATGGATGAGCGTCCGGCTCCTCCCCACCCGCGCGGCCAGTTTCGGGATCGTCATCGTCTCCGGCTCCTCCCTCTCCTCCGGGGTTTCGGGCATGGGCCATCCTCTCAACGAGGTGTGGACATTGTCCACACTTCTCGCTACGGTCGAACCAGCAACACAGAACGGCCCCGGTCGGTGTGTGAGAGCCCGGCCGGGGCCAGCCGCCACCTGCCTGAACAGGGGACAGCTATGCCCAACCGTATCCGCCCGCTCCAGTGCCGCGACAGTGCCCGCACCCTCCTCGGCCAGCGCGCCCGCCGCGCCCTCGGCCTCACCTGGTCCAGGATCGACACCCACCTCGGCGAGACCGCCCTCCACATCAACGTCTGGTCCCCCCACGAACTCCAGGCCGTCTACGACCACCGCGGCGGCACCATCACCAGCCGCACCGTCCTGGAGCCCCGCTTCGACGGCACCGTCACCGAGATCACCCGGATCACCCTCACCGTCCGCGTCCCCAGCCTCGGTACCGTTACCGCCGCCTGCGACTGGGACCACAACGACCCCGACGAGGACGACGTGCGTCAGGTCCCGATCATCTGCGGTCTCCTCGACTCAGCCGGCACCCGGTGAGCGCCCAGCAGCAGGCCGAGGAAGGCCTCCGCCGGGCCGACGCCCACCCGGCCACCCTGCACACCCTCATGCATCGCATCGCCCAGTCGATCCGCACAACGACGCCCGAGGCCGTCTGCACCCTCGACGACCTCGACGACATCACCAGCTCCACGGCCTGGGCCCACCTCAAGCACACGAGCAGCACCGGACGCGTCAACCGGGCCCGACACAGCGCCCTCCACGCCGCGCTCGTCACCGCAATGCCCACCCCCCGCCACGGCGAGACCCGCGGCGAATACGTACTCCGCCTGGCCGCCGTTGCCGGGAGCCTGACGTGATCGACAAGCCCACCGTGCCCGCCGCGCCCGAACCGGACCGGACCCCGCGCGAGAACAGCATCCTCGCCGAGCCCGCCACCGTCGCCGCCTGCGCCCGCGACTACGCCGACGCCGCCGACATCCGCGCCTTACTCGCCAAACAGCACTGACCGCCAAGGAGCGCAGCCATGCCCCAACCCGGCACCCCCACCCACTTCGTTCTCGTCACCGCGCAGGCCACCATCCGCCAGGGGCTGAAGACCCAGACCTGGACCGCCACTCTGACCCCGCCCGCCGCGTGGACCCGCATGGACGCCTTCGACTGGGCCATGACCGAGTTCGTCCGCAGCAACCCGGACATGACAGACCACGCCGTCCTGTACTTCGCGTTCGAACGCAACGAGATCTGACCCCGCCCCGACCGGCCGGGCCCGCCTCGCGCGAGCCCGGCCCCGTCCGCCCCGGAGCACCCGTGAACAGCGACCGCCTGACCCGCGGCCAACAGTGGATCCTCGCCGCCACCGCCCTCCCCATGATCGGAGCAGGCATCGCCGGCGGCCTCGGCACCTACACCAACATCCGCGCCGAACTCGGCCGCTCCGAAACCGCCCTCGGCGTCGTCGCCGCCGGCGAAGGCGTCGCCCTGATCCTCGCGCTCCTCGTCGTCGGCCTCACCATGCTCGGCCAGGCCGTCCCCGCCGTCGTCCGCATCGGACTGTGGGCCGCCCCGGTCGCCGCATCCGCCACCGGGATCAGCGCCGCCGACAACCTCACCGAAGCCTCCGTGTACGCCGTCACCCCCATGGCCATGAGCGTCGCCGCCGAAGGGCTCGGGCTCCTGGCCCGCCGGATCGTCATCCACCGGACCGGAGTCGACGCCGAGGCGCTGCGCCGCAACGCCGACACCGTGCAGCGTCTCGCAACCCTGCGCGCGGTGGCCGCCAACCACCCCAGCGCGACGGTGCGGTGGATGGCCGAGCGTCGGGCCTGGCGCCTCATCCGCCGGGCCGGGGTGGGGGATGCGCAGCTTGGTACGCAGCTCGTCGGGGTGCAGCGCGACCGGTTGCAGTCGGGTGCGGATGCGGCCCTCGCCGTCATGCTCGGCGGCCCGGCTGCACTCGCACTCCCGCCGGTGCAGCCGCAGCCCGAGACTGCATTCGAGGCCGCAGCCGACGAGGCGGTCGCGGTCGCCACGCCACCCCGACTCGACCCTCCGCCCGTACAACCGCAGCCGCCCGCCACAGCCGCCCCACAGCCGAATGCAGCCGCATCCACCACAGGTCACACCCCGAATGCAGCCGGCTGCGCAGCCGTCTCGGATGCGCAGCCGGTCACCGCCATCCCCGACCCGGATGCGGATGCGCAGCTCCTCGTAGCCGCACTCGCAGTCAACGCAGCCGCACTCGCGGCCACCGGCCGGCCCGCATCCCTGCGCACACTCCAAACCGAGCTGCGCATCGGCCAGCGCCGCGCGCAACGCATCCAGCCGCAGCTTCCCCGGAGTGCCTGATGCAGCTCCTTGCCATCCTCCTGCTGCCGCTCGTCACCATCGCGGCCGCCCTCGTCCTCACCGCACTCGCGCCCCCGGCTGCACGCCACGCCTACACCGCGCCCGCCGTCGGGACCGTCGCCGGCGTCACCCTCGCCACCATCCTCGTCGCCGCCCTCTGGAGCCACCGATGATCACGCCCACGCTCGGCGCCGTCCTCTTCGGCCTGATCTTCCTCATCTGGGAGATCGCCGTCTGGTACCCCGGCGTCAAGACCCTCCAGTCGCGGCCGCTCCCTCAGCTCGGCGAGCTCCTCCCGTTCCTCATCTGCTGGTCCATCGGCGCCCTCACCGTCATGGTCGTCGGCGGCATCGTCGGCTGGGCCGGAGACACCGCCCTCTGGGGCCTCAACACCTTCGGCGACGGCCTGCTCATCTACGGCGTTGGCGCCCAGACCGGCACCGCACCCGGCTCGGCCGCAGCACCTCTCACCCAGGGCGGCCTATTCATGACCGCCCTCGTCCTCGCCGCGTTCATCGCCCGCCGCCGACGCGGAGCCACCGGTTCGAAGTGGCGTGGCTGGCTGTCCGGGATCGGCCTCGGTCTGACCAGCAGCATCGCCCGGTACGCGGCCGTCCCGCTCGCCTCCGGTGCGAACCTGGCCGGGGCCTGGCTCACCGGGATGATCTCGTGACCGCCGACGGGCAGCCCCCGACCGAGGCGCAGGGCGACGGCCGGGTCGCGGGCGGCTGCGTCCTCGCCGTCGCCCTCGCCGCAGGCGGCACGATCGCCTACGCCGTACCGGAGTCCGCCTACTTCGTGGCCGGCCTGCTGGCCACCCGCGCGGTCCACAAGGCCAAGGAGCTCGCGGCCCGGTTCCGCCGCCCTGATGGCGAGCCCGAGTCGGTGGAGGTGGACATCGTCGCCGCCCTCCAGGGCCTTGCCGCTGGCGGCGAGCACGTCCGCCTCACCCAGCTTCAGGAGGCCGCCGGGCTCCCGGACACCAAGGCCGTCCGTGCGCTCCTTGACGAGGCCGGCATCCCGGTCCGTACCGGGGTCCGCGCGGGCGGCAAGAACGGGCCCGGCGTCCATCACGACGATGTACCGCCCCTCTCGGCTTCCATCGTCGGTGCCCCTTCTGGGGGTTGTTTGTGCAGCTCAGCGGCCAACACCAACACCAACAACACGGCGCCCCCCGCCCCCCGAGAGGGGCTACGCGTAGAGCCCATCGGTCAGAGCGGCAGCGTCATCCGGGTCGCGGGCGAGCGTCGCGCGTAGACCGTCTGATCCACCACCAGGAGGAGCACATGGACCAGCAGCAGGCCATCGAAGAAGTCGCCCGCGCCCTTATCGAGCACGGCGGCCCGGACTGCCTCACCGACCCGCACATCGCCGTAGCCGCGATGGGCCGCGCGATCAGCCTCGGCGCCACGCACTCGGACATCGCGGCCGAGATGAAGCGCCAGCGCGCCGGCCGTTGAATCCGGGGCGGCCGCCATCCGCCAAGACACGGCCGCCCCGGACACCCCGTCACCTCACGAGAGACAGGACCGCCATCATGGCACTCCGCAAGACCATGCCCATGAAGCCCGAGACCCGACCCGACACCCGGCACGAAACGACCTACTCGGCGTCCCGCGGCGGGCACTACCCGACCCCGCCGAAGCCCACCCCGGGCGCCCGCAAGGAGGGATGATGGACGGCATGAGCATCTGGTCCAGCGTTCCCGGCCCCGACATCTACGCACTCGACGCCAGTAGCGAGGCCGCCAACTACCGCGCCGAGGGCGAGCCGATGACCGTGGTCGACGTCGCGACCACCACGTTCCACGACCGCATCCGGCTGGCGCTCTGGGACGGGCCCAATGCGGATGTGCTCCTCACCCGCGAGACAGCGCGAGCCCTACGCGACCGTCTCGATGTTGCGCTCGCCGAGCCGGAGGTGCGGTAGTGGACGACCTCGTGCAGTTCCTCCGCGCCCGCCTCGACGAGGGCAGGGCCAACGTGCAGTCGGCCATCGACACCTCGGAGCCGAACGTCGGCGACTGGGAACTGGCGGACCTCGACTCCAAACGCCAGATTGTCGACTACGTGGCGCGCGAGCTGGAGGACCACGGCGCGGACAACCCGTGGTGGTACGACGACAAGCTCCTCCCGATCCTCCGCCTGCTGGCCCTGCCGTACGCCGACCACCCCGGCTACCGCCCCGAGTGGCGGCCGACCGACTGAATCAAGCCAGCGCGAGGGGTGCCGTACCGGCCGCGCTAGGCGCAGCGGAGCGCAGTACCGCGAGGGGGCGCCCTAGAAGAGCCCCGCCGTCACGTCCCCCGTGCGGCGGGGCTCTTCCATGTCCACGGCCCGCCCCGGACGTCACAGGTCCGTCACAGCCACCCCGCTACAACCCCAACCCCGCCACCATGGCGCGATGCACCGACACCACACCACCGCCGCCCTCGCCACGGCCGCCGCGCTCCTCGCCCTCACCGCCTGCACCAATGCCAACAGCGACCCCAAGCCCGCTGAACCGGCCGCCAGCAGCAGCCCGACCGCGGCCGCCCCGAAGGCTGACCCGGCCCGCGCCGACCTGGAGAAGGCCGTACGCGCCTACTCCGCCGCCTACTTCAAGCCCGACGGCGCCGCCGCTTACACCGCCCTTTCCAAGCGCTGCGCCGCGAAGGCCGGGGACGCGGACATCTTCGCCGGAATCGTCGACACCGCAGCGAAGGCGTACGGCAAGCAAGAGATCCAGACGCTGGCTGTCGACCAGTTGGCCGGCGACATGGCCCGGGTGACCTACACCTACTCGGTGCCCAAGCTGAATCAGACCGGGCAGCCGTGGGCGCGGGAGGGCGGCGTCTGGAAGTATGACGGCTGCTGATTCTGCACCTAGTTGCAAAACCGGTCGTCGTCGGCGATCCTAGGGCCAGTCCCGGCGTGCCCGGACACAGAAACCCCCGCCAGCCCCGCCACCGCGCGGGGCTGACGCATTCCCAGACCCCCGCCGCCCGGCAGGCTTCCGCGCCCGAGGGCGCGCGGTCGAGCCACCGGGCGGCGGGCCCCACCCTCGGAGGTGACCTCATGGCCAAGGGAATCGACGGCAACGACATCCCGGTCACCGACGCCGAACGCGACCAGATCCGAGCCCTTCACGCCGACGGTGTAGGCCGCAACGAGATCGCCCGCCGGCTCGGCCGTGGCACCCGCACCATCAGCGTGCAGTGCGCCCGCATGAACCTTGTGTTCGACAACACCGCCACCGAGGCCGCCACCGCCGCCCGGAACGCACAGCTCGCCGAGAAGCGCAGCATCCTCGCCGACGCCCTCGTCGATGACGCCCTCCGCCTCACCGAGCAACTGTGGCAGCCCGCCAAGGTCTTTAACATCGGCGGCAAGGACAACACCTACACCGAGAAGGAAGTCCCCGAGCCGCCGGCCGCCGACAAGCGGGCGCTGATGACCGCCGCCACCGCGGCCGCCGCGCAGTCGCTGCGCCTCGTTCCGTCGGAGACCGAGACCGAGGGCATGGCCGCCGTCGACCAGTGGCTGAGGGGGATGATGGGCGGCACCCCGGCGCCGGAGTAGCCGACCGGGAAGGGGGCCCGCCGTGTACAAGGCCCTCGCCGGGAAGCAGCTCCGGAGTACACAACTCGCGACCGCGCGCGGGAACCTGTGGGAGGGCGCGGTCCGCTCCTCCAAGACGATCAGCTCGATCATGGTGTGGCTGCGATACGTCCGCACCGGCCCCGCCGGCCCGCTCCTCATGGTCGGGAAGACCGAGCGCACCCTGAAGCGCAACATCATCGACCCGATGATCGAGATGCTCGGCCCGAAACGCTGCATCTACAAGGCCGGCGCAGGCGAGCTGCTCCTCCTCGGGCGGACGATCTACACCGCGGGCGCCAACGACGAGAGATCCGCCGAGAAGATCAAGGGTTTGACCCTTGCCGGCGCATACCTCGACGAGGTCACGACGTTCCCGGAAACGTTCTTCTCGATGCTCGGCACCCGCCTGTCCATCGAGGGCGCGCAGTGGTTCGGCACCACCAACCCGGAGGGCCCGAACCACTGGCTGAAGAAGAAGTTCCTGGACCGGGCCCGCTTCCACCTCCGGCGCGACGGCTCGATCGCCGAATCGCGGGCCGACGACGCAATCGACCTGCACCGGTTCTCGTTCAGCCTCGACGACAACCCCTTCCTGCCCGCCAAGTACGTCACCGACCTCAAGATCGAGTACCAGGGGCTGTTCTACAAGCGGTACGTCCTCGGCGAGTGGTGCCTGGCCGAGGGCGTCGTCTACGACATGTGGGACGAGGCCCGCCATGTCGTCGACATCATCCCGGCCATCGACCGGTGGATGTGCGTCGGCATCGACTACGGCACGACCAACCCCCTCTCCGCGCTCCTCGTCGGCGTCGGCACCGACCGGCGCATGTACGTGGCCTCGGAGTACCGACACGACTCCCGCACCGCACGCCGGCAACTCACCGACGCCGAGTACAGCGAGGCGTTCCGGGACTGGCTTGGTACGTACGAGCACGGCGGCGGCCGTGGGGTGACCCCGCAGTGGGTGTTCGTCGACCCGTCCGCCGCGTCGTTCATGACGCAGCTGTGGGCCGACGGCGTGCCCGGGGTGGCGAAGGCTCAGAACGACGTGAAGGACGGCATTCGCTCCGTCGGGGTGGCGCTCGGCTCCAACGCACTGTCCGTGCACCGCTCATGCAAGGGCCTGCTGTCGGAGATCGGCTCGTACGCGTGGGACCCGAAGGCCGCTGAGAAGGGCGAGGACAAGCCGCTGAAGGTCAACGACCACTCGGTCGACGCCCTTCGGTACGCCCTGCACTCCACCGCGCACGAATGGCGGGGCCTGCTCCGCCCGAACCTGGAGGTGGCTGCCTGATGGCATTCGAGACCACCTACGAGGCGTTCCTCGCCCGGGCCACCGCACAGCGCGGCGCCGAGGAAGCGCAGGCGATATGCCTGCCGTACGCGCGCACCTTCGCGCGGAACGCAAGGGAGATGGCGGCCTCGGCCGCCCCAGACGACGCCGCGCAGTTGCTGCGCCTGGCTGCCCAGATGGACCCGGATTTGCGGCAGGAGGGAATCTCATGAGCCGACCGACCGCCGCGCAGGCCCTCGACAACGCCGCCCGCCTCCTCGAAGCGGCCGAGCTGGAGATGACGAACCTGCCGCTCATGGAGCGGTACGACGAACTCGCCATGTCCTGGCTGCACTATGCCGGCCTCGTCGTCGAGGTGGACCGGACCTGATGGCACTCATCGCGCGCTTCCCCGTCTTCCTCCGCATCGGCGACACCCCCGAGGCCTGGATCGGCGCCCTCGACTTCCCCCTGAGCAGCACCGGACGGGTCGCCGTCGACCGGAGCACCATCGCGGACATGCTCCGCGCGGCCGCCGACGCCATGGAACACCCTGCCCTGGCCGAGGAGGTCCCCGATGCCGCTCCCCGATAAGGGCACCCCGTGGCCGCCGATCGACCCGGCGGTGCGCTCCGACATGGAGGACTGGTCCGCCTGGTACTCCGCCAACCCCGACCGGCTGGCCTACCGCTACCTCAACCGGCATCGCGACGGCGGCCGCTTCGGCCAGCCGCAGAACAGGCCCTCCCAGTACCGCGGCGGCCTCGTCGGCGCAGTCTCCCGCATGTTCTGGGGCGAGCCGACCCCGCTCGGCGAGCCGCGTCGCAAGCTCCACATGCCCCTCGCACGCGACCTCGCCCGCACCTCAAGTGACCTCCTGTTCTCCGAACCTCCCAAGCTGATCGTCGAGCAGACGGCGGCCAGGGATCGGCTCGAAGATCTCATGGAGTCCGGCTTCCGCCGCACCCTCATTGCCCAGGGCGAGACCACCGCTGCACTCGGCGGCGCCTACTTGCGGGCCGTCTGGGACCGCGAGATCAGCGATCGCCCCTGGAGCAGCCTGGTGCGCGCCGACGGTGCCGCCCCGACCTTCGTCCACGGCCGGCTGCGGGCCGTCACCTTCTGGACCGTCCTCGACATCGACGGGCAGCGCGTCATCCGCCACCTGGAGCGGCACGAGCCCGGCAGGATTCTCCACGGCGTGTACGAAGGCACCGAGGACAACCTCGGTAAGCCGGTCGACCTGGGCGCGTTCGAGGAGACCCGGCGGCTGCTGCCCGTGCAGGAGCTGCCCATCGGGAACCGGCTGGCCACCTCGTACATCCCCAACACGATGACGGCCCCCGACTGGCACGACATCCCCAGCGCCGCAGGCCTCGGCACCAGCGACTTCCAGGGGTCGGAGACGATGCTCTCCGCGATCGACGAGACGTACACCAGCTGGATGCGCGATGTCCGTCTCGCCCGCTCCCGCATCCTGGTCCCGAATGGCTACCTCCAGTCGATGGGCCCGGGTCGGGGTGTGGCCTGGGAGGACCGCGAGGTCTTCGCCGAGATGAACATCCCGCCCACCTCGGACCATCAAATCACCCTGAACCAGTTCGAGATCCGGCACCTGTCCCACCGCGAGACGATCGCCGACCTGTTCGCCCGGGTGATCCACACCGCCGGGTACAGCAGCGGCACCATGGGCGAGGACGGCGGCGGCCCGGCCGTCACCGCGACAGAGATCAAGGCCCGCAACGCCCGCTCGATGTCCACGCGCGCCCGCAAAGCCGAACTTGAGGCCGTCGGGATCGCCGACCAGGCCGAGGTCATCCTCCTGCTGGAGGCCTCCGAGCTGTTCCCCGACCTGAACGGCATCCCGGTCGAGCGGCCACAGGTGCTGTTCGCCGACTCCGTCCAGGACGACATCAAGGTCCTGGCCGAGTCCGCCGAGCTGTTCCGTCGCGCGGAGGCCGCATCAACCGAGACGCTCGTCGCGCTCGTCAACCCGGACCGGGATGCCGACTGGCAGAAGGCAGAGGTGCGTCGGATCCTCGCCGAGTCCGGGCGCGCCGTGAACAACCCCGACGGCCTGCCCCCTGGAGGCGACGATGGCGGTCTCCCCGGGTGATGCCGAGCACCTCGCCGAACCCGTAGCCGCCGAGTTCGTCGCCGCGGAACAGACCGTCATCGAACAGCTGCGTGACCTCCTCACCCCCGGCCTCACCCGGCCGGGGTGGGCGCGGGCCCGCACCGGCGCCTCCGGGCTGCTCCGCCGCGCCCTGGAGCGGATCCTGCCCGGCCTCCGGGTCCGGACCGGGCAGGCGGCCGTCTCCGCGGTGCAGCGCGCCGCACTGCTCGGCGATCGGGCCGCCCGTAGCGAGCTCGCTCAGCACGAGCTGCCGCCCGGCCCGAACGACCTCGACAGCACGCCCACCCAGCGCCTGACCCGCGCCCTCACCGACGATTTCGAGCCCGTCTACGCCCGGATCCTGCGCCAGCCGCAGGACGTGTACCGGGACGTCATCGCCCGCGCGTCCGCCGGTGTCCTTGACGGGCAGATCACCCGCATCCGGGCCGCGCAACAGGCCCTCGACGCGTTCGCCGATCGCGGTATCACCGGTTTCGTGGACTCCCGCGGCCGGTCCTGGGAGCTCGCCGCCTACGTGTCGATGGCCGTACGCACCACCTGCGGGCGCGCTGCCGTGCAGGCCCACGTCGACCGCCTAGCGGCCGCCGGCCAGCAGTTCGTCTACGTGTCGGCGCCCGGCGGGTCCTGCCCACTGTGCGAGCCGTGGGAGGGGAAGATCCTCGCCATCTCCGGGCCGCCCGGCCGCCGGGACGTCGAGGTACCACACACCACCGGCCGCGGCGCCGTCACCGTGCACGTCGCCGGGTCCCTTATGGAGGCCAGGCAGGCCGGTTTCCAGCACGCCAACTGCCGCCACTCCGTGTCCCTCTACCTGCCCGGCGTGACGACCCCGCCCACCGCACCGGCCGACGCTCCTTCGTACAAGAGCAGCCAGGAGCAGCGACGCCTGGAACGGCAGATCCGCCGGTGGAAACGCCGCGAGGCTGCCGCGCTCGACGACGAGGCCCGCGCAACGGCACGCAGCCGGATCCGCGGCTATCAGGCGGCCCTACGCGACCTGACCCGCGAGACCGGGCTGCCGCGGAAACGCGCGCGCGAGCAAATCGACTACGCCCACTGACTTCCCGGCACCCGCCGCACGGCACCGCCGGATGATCCCGAAACGGGAGTCCACCATGCACACCCCTTTCCGACACCCCCTCGCCTCGCACTCCGCCGGCGCGATCCTCGGCCACCGCACGGACGGCCGACCGATCTACGTCATCGCGGGTGGCAGCAACGAGGGCGCCGCCGACGCCGGTGGCACCCCGCCCGCTGGTGACCCCGCAGCCCCCGCTCTTCCGGCCCCGCCTGCTCCTCCGGCCGCCCCCGCATCAAGTGGTGACGGAACGGACTGGAAGGCCGAGGCACGCAAGTGGGAGCAGCGCGCCAAGGAGAACAAGACGGCGGCCGAGCAGGGCAAAACCGCGGCCGAGGAGCTCGCCAAGCTGCGCGAGCAGTCCATGACCGACCAGGAGAAGGCGGTCGCCGCCGCGGAGAAGAAGGGCCGCGAAGCCGCCACGGCCGAACAGGTGCGAGCACTCGCCGAGCGCGACGCTCAGATCCGCAAGTTCACGATCAGGGACGCGATCCGCGAGCGGGCCGACAAGGCCGGCGCCAAGCCGGGCGCGCTCATCGACTCCGTCAGCTTCAACGAGACCATCGCCAGCCTCGACCCCGCCGACAAGGGGTTCAGGACCGCCCTCGACGACGCCATCAAGGCGGCCGTGAAGGACAACCCGGCGCTCGCCGGCACCCCCGTCGCCCCGGCCTCCGGAGGCGACCTGTCCGGCGGGACGCGCGAGGGCAACGCAAAGCCCCGCTCGGGGTCCCTGGCCGGCGCGATCCGCTCCCACTACCAGACCTGACACCCCAGGAGTAACCCATGCCCGTGACGCTCGCCCAGGCGCAGCTCAACACGCAGACCGACGTCGACTTTTCCGTCATCGACAACCTCCGCCGCAACAGCTGGCTGCTCGACAACATGGTGTGGGACGACACCGTGACCCCCGGTACCGGCGGCGGCTCGCTGACGTACGGCTACCGGCGGCTCCTGGCCGCGTCCGGCGCCGACTTCCGCCAGTACAACGACGAGTACGTGTCCTCGGAGGCGACCCGCGAGGAGAAGTCGGTCACGCTGAAGCCGCTCGGCGGCGCGTTCACGGTCGACCGCACCCTCGCCCGTCTCGGCCCGGCCGCGACCAACGAGATCATGTTCCAGATGTCGCAGAAGCTGACATCGGTGCGGACCCGCTTCAACCAGGAGATCGTCCAAGGTGACGTCGCGGTCGACGCGAAGGGCTTCGACGGCCTGAACAAGTCCCTGACCGGCCAGGCCACCGAGTACCTGCCCGTCAACGAGGGCGTGTCCGCCGGCTACATCAACTGGTCGACGTCGGCGATCACCACCGAGGACCTCGCCATGTCGGCGTTCGACGCCCTCGACGACTTCCTCGCCCGGATCGTCCCGTCCCAGACAGGGTCCGGCGACAGCGGCGCCACTGGCGCTCTGCCGCCCGGTGTAAAGGCGATCCTCGGCAACACCAAGTCCATCAGCCGCATCAAGTCCCTGGCCCGCCGCGCCGCCCAGTTCACCTCGGTGCGCGACGACCTCGGCCGGACCATCGACATGTACGGCCCGTGGGTCCTCGTCGACCTCGGTGACCGGGTCGACGGCTCCGCGCCGATCATCCCGATCGAGACCCGCGACGCCGACGGTGCGGGCGGCGGCGGCAACATCACCGGCCTCACCGACCTGTACGCGGTGTCGTTCGGGCTGGATGCCTTCCACGGCGCGTCCGCCGCGAACTCCCCGCTCGTCACG
The DNA here is from genome assembly GCF_043201215.1 of Streptomyces sp. NPDC048331. Lineage (NCBI taxonomy): Bacteria > Bacillati > Actinomycetota > Actinomycetes > Kitasatosporales > Streptomycetaceae > Streptomyces > Streptomyces sp. NPDC048331. The sequence continues at coordinate 24,760 of NZ_JBICYT010000019.1, forward strand.
ACCTACCTGCCGGACTTCAACCAGTCGGGCGCCGTCAAGTCCGGCGAGGTCGAGATGGGTCCGATCGCTGCCGTGCTCCGCAACACCAAGTCGTGTGGCGTCCTGCGGAACATCAAGGTGGTGTGAGCCATGCGCTACGAGATCACCGCCCCGGTCTCCGGGTTCACCGGCGACTCCGCCGGGGCCTCCTTCGAACAGGGCACCGCGCACGTCGGCGATGACACGCCCGCCGGCCGGGCGCGGCTCGCCTACTTCCGTTCCAGCGGCTACGGCGTCCGCGCCCTCGACGTTCCGGCGACGGACGAGCCCGACGAGGGCGACGTCCCGTTCGACCCCGCACAGCACAACGTGGACGAGGTCGTCGAGTACCTCGACTCCGTGGTCGACGACGAGGAGGAGACCATGCGGGTCCTCCTCTCCGAGGCCGAAGGCAAGAACCGCAAGACCATCACCGAGAGGAGCGCGTCATGACGCAGCTCGGCGGCTACACCCGCAACGTGCGCGACGCACTCGCGCACCTCAACCTGTCCGACCCGGCCAGCCCGGACACCTTCTTCCGCCGGAACCTTCCGCGGACCGGCCTGTACGACTCCGCCAGTGACACCGGGCAGGCGGCGCTGACCACTCAGGTCATGACGTCCGTGCCGATCCACCTGCGCGCCGGCGACGTCGTCACGAACATCAGCTTCCGGTCCGGTGCGACCGCGGCGGACACCCCCACCAACTGGTGGTTCGCCCTGTACTCCGACGCCGCCACCCCGGCGCTGCTCGCGCAGACCGCCGACCAGACATCCACCGCCTGGGCGGCGAACACCACCATGACGAAGGCCCTCTCGGCGGCGTACACGGTGCCGAAGACCGGCATCTACTACGTCGGGATCATGGTCAAGGCGACCGCTGTCCCGACGCTGCTCGGGACGATCGCAGCTCCGGTCATCGCGACCGGTGAGCGGGCCCTGTCGCAGTCGTCCGGGTCGTCCCTGACCACGACGGCCCCGGCCACGATCGCGTCGCCCACGGCCAAGCAGTTCGTGCCGTACGTCGAAATCACGTGAGGCCGCCGCCATGAGCGCCGAAGAGCAGACCGCCCCGCCCCCGGCGCCCCCGGTCCGGTACGCGATCACCGCGCCCGGACCGGTGTCCGGCGGCGTCCACGGCGTCGGCTTCGCCAACGGGCACGCGGTCATCACCGACGCCGGCGCGCACGCGCGGGCGCTGGACTGGTTCCGGTCCGCGCCGGGCTACACCGTCGAGGAGATCGACCCGCCCCAGGCCGAGGAGCCGCCGCCCGCGGCCCTCGAACCGGCCCCGGAGCCGGACCCCGCACCCACCGAGCCGGAGCCCGACGAGGCGCCGGCCGTACGTAGGAAGGGCCGCAGCTGATGCCCCTCATCACCGACGTGGGGATCACCGTCTCCGCGACCAACACGAAGTCGAACGACTTCACGACCAGTTCCGATCCGCTGGTCCGCCGGTATGCCGCGCACCTCGAATCGGGGGCCGGTGCTGGTAAGGCGGATCGGATCTTCGCCGATCAGCGGACCCTCGCGGCTTCAGCGACCGAGACGCTCGACCTCGCCGGGGCGCTCACGGACAACCTGGGCACGGCCACGGTGTTCGCCCGAGTGAAGTTCATCCTGGTGGCGGCCATCTCCACCAACGTCAACAACGTGGTCGTCGGCGCGAACGGCTCGAACGATTTCGTCGGGCTGCTCAACGCGGCGGGCACGATCACGCTCCGGCCCGGGGCTTGGTTCGCCTCGGCGTCCGGCTCTGCGGATGCGACCGGCATGGCCGTGACCGCAGCGACCGGGGACCTTCTGAAGATCGCCAACTCGTCGTCCGGCAGCTCGGTCGTCTACGACATCATCGTCATCGGCAACAGCACCTGAGGGGGCCACCATGCTCCCCCGGGTGTACGCCACCGCCGAGCAGTACGAGACCCACACCGGAGCCGCGGCCCCCGCAGACATCGATACCCGTCTCGTCCGTGCCAGCACGTTCCTTGACGCGCAGGTCCTGCGCGGCTGCTGGTACGCGGTCGACAGCAACGGATACCCCACCGACGTCGTAGTCGCTGCCGCGCTCGCCTCGGCTACGTGCGCGCAGGCAGAGTGGGGATTCGAGGTCGGCGACACGACCGGCGCGTTCATGGCCGGGCTCGGCAACGCCTCGATCGGCTCTGTAAGCCTGGGTCGGTCGGTCACAGCCGTCTCAGGCGCCGATGCCCCCGGCCGGCAGGTAGCGCCCGCCGTCTGGGACGCCCTCGGCAGCCCGGACCTCACACCGGACCGGTTCCAGAGGGGGGTGGTGACGTGGTGATCCCGGGCTGGATGCTGCCGCACACGGTCAGCATTGAGGCGTACCTCGGCGACGGCCCCTACGGCCCGCACTACGCTGCGCCCGTCTCCGCGCGGGCCTACGTCGAGGACACCGTGGAGACCGTCCGCGACGAGCGGGGCGAGGAGGTCGTCTCCAGTACCCGGGTGTGGCTGCACCCCTCGCAGGAGTGCGCGCCGGAGTCCCGGATGATCACCCCGTCCGGGAGGGTCCAGTCCGTCGTCACCAGTAGCCTCCTGGTCTTTCCCGGGACGCCGTCGCATCGGGAGGTGAGACTCCGGTGAGGCAGCGCACCAGCATGTCTTGGGAGGGCCGCCGGCTGTGGGGCCAGCGCGGCCAGCGTCTCGCGGAGGACGGCCTGCAGCGGGCGCTGGAGCATCTGCTGGCCGAGTCACGGAAGATCGTGCCGCTCGACGAGGGAACCCTGGAGCGCTCATCCCGGGTCATCCGTAACGGACTAGAGGGGGCGGTCGTCTACGACACGGTGTATGCCAAGCGTCAGCACGAGGAGCTGACGTGGAAGCACCTGCCGGGCCGGAAGGCGAAGTACTTGGAGGGCCCGCTCAACAGCGAACGCGCGGTAATGCTGGAGCTGATGGCCGTCCCGCTGAGGATGTGGCTGCGTGGACGATGAGTCCGACCTCCTGACCGGCTTGTCCCTGTACCTGCACGGCCTGGGCCTGGTCGACTACCGGGCCGGCGGCACGGGCGGCGACTGCTTCCAGGAGGCCATGCCCTCCACCCCGGACGTCTGCGTCGTCCTGACCGGCTACGGCGGCCCCGAGGCCGACTCCCGGCTCCCGTACGCCGAGCCGAGCGTACAGATCCGCGTCCGCGGCACGACCGACCCGCGAGTCTCCCGCCGGCGGGCCCACGCCATCCGCACCGCGCTGCACGGTCTGGGCCCGATCGTGCTGCCGGACGGCACCAACATGATCTCCTGCATCGCCATCCAGGCGGCGCCCGAGTCCCTCGGCGTGGACGGCAACCGCCGTCACGAGCACGTCTGCAATTTCCGCACCGAGATCCGCACCGTGTAGCGGCTCACCAATCCCTGTTCTTCCAGCCCGTACGGCTCCCGCCGGCGGGCTCTTCGCCATGCATGGAGGTGCGCCATGACGGCGCAGAAATTCAACGCGCGCGACGTGGAATTCCAGATCGAGGATTTCCTCAACCCCGGCACCTGGGTATCGATCGCCCCTGGGTCGGGCGGGACCGAGGGCGGCGTGAACACGTTCTCCCGGTCGCGCGAGTACGAGACCACCGACACGACCACGTTCGGATCCGACGGCCAGGCCGAGAGCCAGATCATGCAGCTCGGCAAGGTCATGAAGCTCGAAGGGTTCCTCCTGAAGGACCCCGCGACCGGCGCCCTGGACTCCGGGCAGGCCCTGATCGAGGCGCAGACCGAACGCCTCGGCACCGACAGCCTGTGCGGGTTCCGGTTCTGGATGCCCGGAGACGCCAACTGGGAAGTCTGGCCGAAGGCGCACTTCCAAGTCGGCGACACCGGCGGCGGCAACAACGACAAGGTCGGCTGGTCCGTCACCGTCACCCGGTCCGGCGCGTCGACCACGGCGGCCAAGGTATGACCGCCCGCAAGGCGGCCTCGGAGGACGAGAGCTTCGACGCGTTCTGGGCGTCGGTGGCCCGCCCGACGACCACGATCATTCGTGGCGTCACGGTCGCCGTCCCCCGAGACATGCCGATGCTCGTAGAGCAACGTGTGGAGGAACTCCAGGACTCCAGCAGCATCGAGGACATCGCCGAGCTGGTCGGCATGATCTTCGGCGAGAACTGCCTGGAGAAGTGGCGCGATGCGGGAATGGGCCTGCTCGAATTCCAGGTGATCCTCGCCTGGGGGATGGCTAATGCGCGCGGCCGGAAGACCTCCTTCCAGGAGGCTCACGAGATGGTTCTTGAGCAGGCTGCGGAGGGAAAAGCGCCCGCTCCGAACCGAGCCGAACGGCGGTCGCGATCCGCCGCTACTGGTGGGCCCTCGAAGCGGACTTCCAGCGGGAGTACGGGCTCGGTCCGCAAAACATCGCGCAGATGACCCGTCGCCGTTTCTACGTCCTCGTCTCCGGCCTGTCTGCGGAGTCGATGTGGCGGCGCATGGCCGGTGACGAGATCGCCGTCGAGGACGACCCCGAGAAGATCCGCCTCGCCCTCCACGGGGGCCTTCCGACTTGACCCCTGGAGGTGACCCGTGGCGATCACCGTGGGGGAGCTCGTCGCCCGGATCGACGGCGACGACACCGGCATCCGGCGGACCCTGACCGCGTCCGAGGCCCGCATGCGCGGGTTCCAGCAGGACACGGAAGGTCGCCTGCGAACGCTCGACGGGCGGTTCGCGTCCGTCGGTCGCGTCAACGGCCTGGTGCGCGCCTTCGAGGAAGCGCAGACAGTCACGGCCCGGTACACCACGGACGCCAACGGCCGGCTGCGGGACCTCGACGGCCGGTTCGTGTCGGCCGGGGCCCAGGCTGCGGCCGGTTTCGGCCGTGCGGACCGGAGCGGGCAGCGTTTCGCCGGAGTCCTCGGCCGGATCGGGTCGGCGGCCGGGGCCCTGGGTCCGATCGCTGCGCGGATCGGGACGATCGGGGCCGGTCTCGGCGCTGCGGCGCCGATGGCGGCCGGGCTGGTCGCGACGCTCCAGAACATCGCACCGGCGGCCGGGCTGGCGGCGACCGCGGTGTTCATGCTGGGGCAGGCCGTCGCGGTCGTGAAGTTGGGTACGAGCGGGATCGGTGACGCTCTCACCGCGTCCACGAAGTCGGCGGCGGCGGCCGCGGCGGGCGCGAAAGCCCAGGCCAGCGCCCAGCAGTCCTTGCGGGATGCGGTGCAGTCCGCGGCTCGCGCGAACGAGCAGGCCGTGCGCCGGGTGCAGGACGCCGAGCGGGGCCTGACGGACGCGCAGCGCGAGGCGCGGGCCGCGCAGCTCGCCCTCAACGATGCCCGGCTTGAGGGCGCCCGGGATCTCGAAGACCTCAACGACCGGTTGGCCAGTGCTGAGCTGGACCAGCGGGACGCGGTCATGCAGGTTGCTGACGCCCAGGCCGAACTCACCAAGGCCCGCGCGGAGGGCGGCTTCCAGGACATCGAGCGGGCTCAACTGGCTTACGACCGCGCGGTGCAGCGGCTGAAGGAGCAGCGCACCGAGACGTCGCGGCTCCGCGAGGAGACCGCGAAGGCCAACGCCGCCGGGGTCGAGGGAACGGATGCGGTCCGGCAGGCGCACGAGCGGATCGCGGACACGCAGCGGACCCTCGCCGACCGCGAGCGGGACGTCGCCGACGCCCGCCAGGAGGCCGCCCGTACGGCGGCGGACGGCATCGAGCAGGTGCGCCGCGCCCAGCAGGCCCTCACCGAGGCCGGATCGAGCGGCGGCGCCGACCCGTTCGCGGAGGCCATGGGCAAGCTCGCGCCGGCCGCGCGCGCGTTCGTGCAGGCCCTACTCGCACTGAAGCCAGCGTGGACCGCGCTGCGGCTGGACGTGCAGCAGACCCTCATGCGAGGCCTGGCCGGTGAGCTGACCCGCACCGCAGGATCGGTGCTGCCGGTACTGCGGGCCGGGCTGGTCGACTCCGCCGGGGCGATGAACCTGATGGGTCGCGGGGTGCTGGCGGCCGCGCGGGATCTGGCGCAGTCCGGGACGCTCGGGCAGGCGATGGCGTCGGCGTCACAGGGCCTGCGCAATCTGTCCCGGGCGCCGGGGCAGGTCGTGACGGGGCTGGGGCAGGTTGCTGCGGCGGCTGGCCCGGCTTTCGAGCGGCTGACGGCGGCTGCGGGCAAGGGCCTTGACGGGCTGGCCGCGAAGATGGCCGCCGCGTTCGAGTCCGGCCGCATGCAGACTGCGATCGATCAGGCCATCGGCCTGGTCGGCCAACTGTTCGACGTCTTCGCGAACGTCGGGGAGATCTTCGCGAACATCCTCGGCCCGATGGAGAGCAGCGGCGGCGGCTTCATCGGGGTCCTCCAGGACATCACGCAGGCCATGGCGGACGCCTTCGGCTCGCCCGAGGTGCAGGCGGGCCTGAAGTCGATCTACGAGGTGATGTCGGCGGTCGGCAAGACGGCCGCTCCGATCCTCGTCGACGCGCTGAAGATCATTGCAAGCGTGTTCGCCGAACTCGGCGAACCCGTCAAGGTGCTGGTGGCCGCACTGGGTGCCGCGCTCCGCCCTGTTATCCAGGCCTTGGGCCCGGTGCTGGTGGCCGCGGCCACCGCGGTCGGCCAGCTCGTGATCGCCCTGTCCCCGCTGCTGCCGGTGATCGGGGCCCTGATCGCACAGCTTCTGCCCGTCCTCACCCCGCTCCTGACCGCGCTCGGCCAGTGCTTCCAGGACCTGGCGCCGCTAGTGATGCAGGTCGCCGCCATCCTGATGGCGGTCCTGACTCCGGTCCTGGCCAAGCTGCCCGGCCTGGTCTCTCTGATCGCGGAGGGCCTCGCCAAGCAGTTCGCGGTGGCGGTGCAGCTGGCCGGCGAGCTGCTGACGGAGCTGGCCCCGAGCCTGGCCGACATCGGCATGATCTGCGGCGAGCTGCTCGTCGCGCTGGCCCCGCTGATCTCGGTCCTGGCGCAGCTCGCGTCGCAACTCCTGGTCGGGCTGATGCCGGTGATCCGGCCGCTGATCGGCATCGTCGGTCAGCTCGCGGCGATCTTCGCCGACAGGCTGGCCACGACCATCCGCACCGTCGTCATCCCCGTCATCCAGTTCCTCGTCGCCCTACTGCGGGGCGACCTGACCTCCGCCGGAAATGCCGCCAGGCAGTTCCTGAGCGGCCTGGGCCAGATGGTGATCGGCTCGATCGGCGACCTCGGCAACGTGCTGTGGTATGCCGGACGGCAGATCCTCGGCGGCCTGATCAACGGCCTGCGGTCCATGGTCCCCAGCCTGCGGGAGCACCTGGGGTGGATCACCTCGATGCTGCCGGACTGGAAGGGCCCGGCCGAGACCGACGCCAGGATCCTCACGCCCGCCGGCCGCAGCCTGATCGACGGTTTCCGGCGTGGCATCAGCGCCGCGACGCCGGGGCTGCGCGACCAACTCGGCGGACTCACGGGCGATCTGCCCGGCATGGTCCTGCCCGTCACCCCCGCCCTCGGCGGAGCGGCAGGCGGCGGCCCGGGCGCCGGGCAGCCGGTGCAGGTCGTCGTCACGTTCCAGGGCGGTATCGCCCCGATGCTCAACACCCTCCAGAGGGAGATCAAAGCCTTGGGCGGCAACGTCCAGGCCGTACTCGGCAGCAACTAGCGGAAGGAGGGCAGGCGTATGCCGGTCCCCGGGGCTCAGGTCGACCTCCAGATCGCCGGAACGTGGGTCACCCAGACCGACGCGGTCCGTGTGCCGGACGCCATCCGGCACACGCGCGGGCGCCGCTCGGAGGGCGCCCGCGTCGACCCGTCCACCATCGACCTCACCCTGGAGGACCCGACCGGCGCCCTCAACAACCGCAACCCCCGCTCCCCGTACTACGGGCAGTTGGGCCGCAACACCCCGATCCGGTACTCGGTGGACGGCGCGAACGTCGGCCTGGTCCTGCCCTCGGCGGTCTTCGCCCGAGCCCAGACCTCCGACGCCCCCGTCCTGGACTTCACCGGCGACATCGACATCCGCGCCGACGTCACCCCCGCCTACTGGCAGGGCCAGCGTGGCGAGGGCGGCTGGGATCTCGTCGGGAAGTGGGGTACGAGCCCGTCCAACTCGTGGAGCCTGATCGTCACCGAGGCGGGCTGCCTGTCCCTGGTCTGGACGGAGGATGGTTTCACCGAGCTGACGGCCACCTCGCTCCCGCTCGGGTTCGAACCGTGGCAGCGTGCCGCCGTCCGGGTCACCCTGGACGTCAACAACGGCGCGAGCGGCCGCACGATCGTCTTCTACACCTCCGACACCATCACCGGCACCTGGACGCAGCTGGGCGACCCGGTCGTCCAGGCAGGCGCGACCTCGATCAACTCGGGCATCGCACCGCTGCGCGTCGGGGATTTCATCTACGGCTCCACCAGGGGAAACGCGCGGATCATCAACGCGATCGAGGTCCGGTCCGGGATCGGCGGGACCGTCGTCGCCAACCCGGTTTTCTCCAGCCGGCCCTCCGGGTCGGGCCTGTTCACCGACGGTGCCGGACGCACCTGGGATCTTTACGGCGACGCCACCATCACCTCCCGCCGACAGCGCGCGATCGGTGAGATCGCCGAATGGGCGCCGCGCTGGCACCGCTCCGGGCGCGACGTCACCGCCCCGGTCACTGCGGCCGGGCTTATGCGCCGACTCAGCCAGGGCCGCCGCCCCCTCCGGTCGACCCTGACCCGGGGCATCCCCGTGGACGCCACCAATCTGGTCGCCTACTGGCCGCTGGAGGACGGCCAGAACTCCACGCAGGCCTACAGCCCCATCCTGGGCGTGCAGCCGCTGACCGTGTCCGGGCTGCGCATGGCCGCCGACAGCAGCATGCCCGCCGCGGACGCCCTGCCCACCATCGCGGCCGGCGCCACCCTCTACGGGGCCGTGCCCACATACGCCTCCAGCAGCATCTGGGAGATCGACTTCTACTACCAGGTGCCGTCCGCGCCGAGCGGAGGCGGCGTCATCCTGCAATGGACGACGAACGGTTCCCCTTGGACGATCTGGACACTCCGGTTCACGGCTAGCGGCTACGAGTTGACGACCGAGACCGGCGACGGCGCACTCACCCTCGTTACGGCGGTCAACCTGTCCGCGAACTGGGGCAAGGGCTGGTTCCGGTTCTCCGTGGTCGCGATCCAAAGCGGCGCCGACATCTACGTCCTGACGTCGGGCGGTAGCGCCATCCTGTCCAACGCCACCATCGGGCGGGTCACCGGCTTCGCCACCGCGTTCGGGTCCAGTCTGGCCGGGGTCGGCATCGGCCACCTCGCCCTCTACCGCGGTCTCTCCCCCGACTACACCGGGTTCAGCACCGCCTGGACCGGAGAGACGGCCGGGGCCCGGGCGCTGCGCCTCGGCGCCGAGGAGGCCATCCCGGTCACCGTGATCGGGGATCCGGCCCAGCAGCAGGCGATGGGATATCAGCGCCCGGACCAGTTCCTGGCGCTCCTCGCCGAGTGCGAAGCGTCGGACGGCGGCGTGCTGATGGAAGACCGCGACCGGCTCGGCCTCACCTACCAGGGCCGCAGCTCCCTCTACACCCGCACCCCCACCCTCACCGTCCCCTACACCGATCTGACGGAGCTGGGCCCGCCCCGCGACGACGACAGCCGCATCCGCAACGACCGCACCGTCAACCGGACCTCCGGGAGCTTCGGCCGGTGGTCGCTGGACTCGGGCCCGATGTCCACGCAGGACGCCCCGAACGGCGTCGGCCTGTACGAGGACGAGGTGACGCTCAGCCTGGCCGCCGACGCCCAGTGCGAGCCGATCGCACAGTGGCTCGTGCACCTGGGCACGGTGGACGCGGCCCGCTACCCGCAGGTCACCCTCCTGCTCCACAACACGCCGCAGCACATCGACGCGGTCACCCGCCTCGATGTCGGGTCGGTCATCCGGGTCACGAACCTGCCAGCGCATCTGCCGCCCGGGCCACTGGATCTCCTCGTCGAGGGCTACACGGAGACCCTCGGGCCGCGAACCTGGAGCATCACGTTCACGTGCTCGCCGGCGGATCCGTGGCAGGTGGGCATCCTCGACGACGCCACCTATGGCAGGGCCGACACGAGCGGCTCGGTACTCGGCGTCGCAGCGTCCGGCTCGGGCACCACCTTGGTCGTGCACACCGTGCACGACGACGGGGACCCGCGGCCGCTGTGGACACAGGACCCGGCCCAGCATCCGTACGACCTGCGCCTGGGCGGGGAGGTCGTCACCGCGACCGCTGCCGCCCCACTGATGGCCGATGATTTCGGGCGGACCGTCGGGGCGGGCGGCTGGGGCACGGCGTCCGACGGGCACACCTACACCCTGACGGGCGGCGTGAGCTCGTCCGAACGGTCTGTGGCCTCCGGCCGGGGCGTGGTCACAGTCTCCGCGTCGCAGACCCTGCACCGGCAGCAGACGGTCGCCGAGACCTGCATAGACGCCGACATCCGGGTCCAGATGGCCGTCTCGGCGACAGCGACGGGCGGCAGCCTGGCGTCGTGCGTGCTGCTGCGCTGGTCCTCCAGCACAGACCACTACCGGGCCAGGCTGGAATGGACTACGGGCGGAAGTGTCTTCGTATCGGTGACCTCCGGCGCCACGATCATCGGGACGAACGCGGCTACGGGCCTCTCGTACACCCCCGGCGCCACGTTCGAGGTCCGCGTCAGGATCATTGGGTTCCGGATCCTGATGCGGGTGTGGGCGACCGGCTCGGCCGAGCCTGTCGGCGTCTGGCACATCGACCGCACCGATGTTTCCGCCAGCTTCGCTTCGGGGGCGGTCGGCATGAGCGCCCACGGCGGCTCCGGCAACTCGAACGTGGGCGTCGAGTACCGGTTCGACAACTTCACCGTCGAGACCCCGCAGCGCATCACCGTCACCCGCGCCGTCAACGGGATCGTGAAAGCCCAGCCCGCGGGCACCGATGTCCGGCTCGCCACTCCCATGACCACCGCTCTGTAGGAGGCCTCGTGCAGTACCCGACGTGGTCGGCAGGGCAGCGCGTGACTGCGGCTGGCCTGGCCTCGATGACTCCGCCCGTCGCCTACAAATCGGCCGATCAGACGATCGCGTCGAGCACCACAAACGTCGCCGACAACCATCTGTTCCAGAGCTGCGCCGCGAACGCGATCTTCGTGGTCACCGGGTTCCTGCTGTACTCCGCGCACCAGGACGCGGACATTAAGTGCGGCTGGACCGGCCCGAGCGGCGCGACGTTCTCCTGGATCGCGCACGCCTCGACGCAGAGCCAGACCGGCGGCATCGCCTCGTCGGGCGTCGTCGTTGACCGGCAGAGCCTCGGCGCCACCTCGTTCCCGCTGGGCGGCTACGGGGCGGAGAACACCACCTACATGACGGCCACGCTGATGGGCACGCTCGTCACCTCCTCGACCGCGGGGACGCTGCAACTGAACTGGGCGCAGCGGGTCTCCAACGCGACGGGTTCGATCATGCGGACCGGGTCGTGGCTTCGTCTGGAACGCATCAGCTGACCCCCTTCTACCACCGCCCCGCGCCGTGCCGGCCGGAGCTTTCCTCATGCCTTGGAGGCCATCGTGGACCTTGTCCGCAGATCGCAGTACGGCCTGCCCGCCACCTCGGCGGCCGCCGCCATCGCCCGCACCGAGGGTGTGAAGGTGCACTACCTCGGCTCGGAGTACAGCTCCCGCCGACATGACCTGTGCGACGACTACGTCCGTGCCATCCGAGCCAGCCACCTCGCCAACACGGCCGAGGGCTATGCCGACATCGCGTACAACGCGGTCGTCTGCGAGCACGGCACGGTGTTCGAGGGCCGCGGCCCGAACCGGCGCTCCGGCGCCAACGGCACGGCCGCCCTGAACACCGCAACGTACTCGGTGTGCGCGCTCGTCGCGAAGGAGGGCGGCGGCCTGGACCACCCGACCGACGCCCAGCTGCACGGGCTCCGCGACGCGATCGAGTGGCTGCGCGCAGAGGGTGAGGCCGGGGACTACATCGGCGGGCACCGTGACGGCTACGCCACCACATGCCCCGGCGGCCCGCTTTACGACTGGGTGCAGCGCGGCGCACCCCGCCCGGGCGTAGTGCCGTCGCCGGTGAACCCCATCGTCGACCTGTCCCGTCTCATTTCTGCCGCGTCCATCGACCCGCCGAAGAGCGGAACCCCAGTCAGCTACGCCGGGGTTCGCACCGTGGAGGCCGCGCTCCTGGCCGAAGGCCTGCTCGCCGCGAATCTCGTCGACGGGCACTTCGGCACGTCCACGATCCAGGCCTATGCGGCCTGGCAGCGCCGCCTGAAGTACTCCGGTGCGGACGCGGACGGCATCCCCGGCCGCAGGTCCCTCGTCGCCCTGGGCGCCGCCCACGGCTTTACCGTCATCGACTGAAGGAGTCACCCATGACCAGCCCGTTCCCGCCCGCCAACATCATTGTCAAGACCGGCAAGACCTACGCCAAGGACGTCGCGGAGCGCACGCTTTGGACGTTCGCTGCGGCCACCGGCGGCCTGCTCGTCGCCTCCGGCCCCGCCGACATGCTGCACGGCTCATTCTGGCAGTCCGTCGGCACCGCAGGCCTTATCGCAGCGGGCACCTTCCTCAAGGGCCTCGCCGCCCGCGTCGTGGGTGACCCGAACTCGGCGTCCACCGCCCGGGGAGTCTGATGCGGGCCGCCCTGTGGCGGCACCTCCAGTGGCGCGGCCTCGCCCTGGCCGGGGTCGGCGCCTGCTGGATCACCTACGGCATCGGCCTCCTCATCACCGACCGGCCCGGACTTCTCCTCGCCACCGCCCCGCTGCTGCGGGTCATGTGCCTGGAGGCGTGGGCCGGCGTGTGGATCGCCTGCGGGACGGCCGGAGTCGTCACGGCCGCGCTCCGGCCGGGCCGGGACCTCCTCGGGTTCGCCGGCGCGGCCGGGCCGCCATTGTGCTGGGGCCTGGCCTACGTGGCCGCGGCCGCAACCGGCGCCTACGAGGTGGCGTGGGCGTCGGTGCCGCTCTTCGTGGCAATCCTGCTGCTGGTGGTGATCGTCGCAGTACTGACTGGGGGGCGGACGCGCGGGTGCGCATGCGAGGGGGTGAGCCGTGGGCACTGAAGGAACCGTCCTCGGTGTGGTGATCGCAGTTGTCGGTGTGATCGGCTCGGTGCTGGTAGCGCGGGTGTCCGCTCCCCGCCCGGCCCCGGCCGGGCCACCGGTAGACCTGGACGACGACCGTGGGACACCGGCCCTTGAGGTGTCGCCGGAGATCTGGACGCACTTCTCCGGCCGGATCCGCGGCCTGGAGGACAAGGTCGACCACCTCACCGAGCTCGTCGAAGCCCAGACCATCCGCGTGACCGCCCTGGAGAAGTTGCTCCGCCAGGCGATGCGGCTCCTGCGCCGCGCGCACCAGCAGCTCCGCGTCAAGGGCCACGAACCGGACCCGGTCCCGCCCGAGCTCATCCCGTACAGCATCGACTGAGGAGGCCACCGTGGCCCGTCGTACCGTCACCGGCCGCGTAGACGACCTGTTCACCGACGCCGCGGCCGCGGCCGTCACCGTGACACTGTCGGCGATGCCCCGCCGCTGGACCGACGAGGCCGGCGACCGGGTCCTGGCCGCCCCGGATCATCCGGTGACGGTGACGGGCGGGGTGTGGTCGGCGGATCTGCTGCCGACGGACGAGCCGGGGATCGAGCCTGCGACGGGCCGCTACTACCGGCTCGTCGAGACGGTGGGCGGGATCCCGGTCCGGCGGCGGGTGTTCGAGGTCCCGGCTGGGGTCGGCTCTCTGGTCATCGAGGACCTCGTCGTCGCCGATCCGGGCCTCCCCGGCTACGTGCGCGGCGCGACAGGCGCAGCCGGCCCTGCTGGAGCGCCGGGCCCGCCCGGGGCCGACGGCTCGAACGCGGACGCCGAGGCGTACACCGACGCCGCCATCGCCGACGAGGTGACGCGAGCGAACGCTGTCTACGAGACCCCTGCTGGGGCGACCTCGAAGGTCACTGCGCACTCCGGGGCGGCGGACCCGCACGGCGACCGCGCCGACGCGGCTGCCAAGTACCTGGCGAAGGCGCAGAACCTGGCCGACCTGCCCTCGGCCGCGGCCGCGCGGACCGCGCTCGGCCTCGGTACGGCGGCGACAGGGGACCGGCCGCCCTGGGTGTTCGACGTCACCGAGTACGGGGCTCTCGGCAACGGAATGACCGTCGCTGATGCTGCGATGACGTCCGGGGCGGCCGTTCTGACCTGCGCCACGAGCGTCCCGTTCACGGCTGGGGACGTCGGCAAAAGGGTCCTCGTGCTGGGCGCCGGGGCGACCGGTGAGACCCTCGCTGCGACGATCTCCGTGTTCACCGACAGTGGGCACGTCACCCTCAACACCACAGCAGGGACAACCGTATCGTCGGCGTGCGCCATGTGGTCCTCCGACGACACCACAGCCATCCAGGCCGCAATCGACGCCGCCGGGGCCTATGCGGCCGCGCACTCCGGGTCGGCGACCGTGCTGATCCCGCCCGCGCCGGGCCGGTTCTACGGGGTCGCGGGCGCGCTGCGGACGGGCGGGGCGACGCTCGGGAACGCGCAGTTGACGCTGCCTGTGTATCCAGCGACGGGCCGGAAGATCACCCTAACGATCCAGGGGACGTCGTCCGGGGCTGGGGTGCAGCACTGGCAGCAGACCCTGCCCAACACGACCGGCTCGACCCTGCTGTCGTACGGGCTGTTCGCGTCGGCGCCCGCGCAGACCGCCAGCATCAACGCGGCGGGCAACCCGTGCGTGCTCGGCGGCCCGAGCCAGCCCGGCGGCTACGGGGTGGCCCCGGGCAACTTCTCGAACCTCTATGTCGACATCGACAGCGTGTCGATCCTCACCGCCCACAGCAAATTCGGGCTCACCTACTCGGCAATCGACCTGTCCGGGGTGGCGAACGCCCGCCTGAAGGACGTGCAGTACAGCACCTCTGGCACCGTCCCGGGCGGCTCGTACGTCTCGCCCGGGGTGTTCGCGACGGGCCTGTCGATCGGCTGCCTCCTGCCGGCCAACGGCAACAACGACCTCACGATGGTCGAGAACGTGACGTGTGGCGGCGGCTACACCTACGCCATGCTTGTCCCGGAGCACACCGACATTTACGGTCTGCGGCTGCTGTACTGCTGGGCGGCCCTGTGCCCGGTCGGCTCCTACTACAGCAGCGTCGGCGCCGCGCACTCGATCCGGGCCAGCCTCATCAGCATCGAGCAGTGCACGTTCCTCGTGTACATCTTCGGCCCGGGCACCGGCGGCCTCGGCCCGACGATGGACCTCCGCATCGACACGGAGACGTCCACGCCCCGGTTCGGGTGCCGTACCTCCGGGACCGGCCTGGCCGCCGCGCGTGGCCGGGTCGTCATCGCCGGTCTGTTCACCGCGTCCGGGCTCACCCTCGACTACCCGACCGGCCTGCACATCGAGAACGCCCAGCTCACCTACCCGATCTCCTCGAAGACCAGCAATTACACGGCGGGCAGTTTCGACGAGGTTGTCACGGTGGACGCCACCTCGGCCCCGGTCACGATCACCCTGCCGACCGCTGTGGGCCGGACCCGGCCGGTCACCGTGAAGAAGGTCGACAGCTCCGGGAACGCGGTCACGATCGACGGCGCCGGGTCGGAGACGATCGACGGGCAGCTGACCCGGATACTGGCCGCGCAGTGGCGCTCCGCGACCCTGGTCCCGTCCGGCTCCGGGTGGGTCACCCAGTCCGTTATCGGCGTCGACCCGGACGCGGCGGCAGCGTCTGCGGTGGCTGCTCTGTCGGCGCTGACGCAGACCGCCGTCAAGAGCGTCGACGAGACCCGCACGTCGGTGACGAGCGTCTCCGACGACGGGCACCTGTTCGCGACCCTCGATGCGAACAGCGTCTACCGGTTCGACGCAACACTCCTGTTCGACGGGCCGGAGGCCGCCGACGCGAGCATCACGTTCACGGTCCCCTCCGGCGCGACCGGGGGTTGGTCCCCGGTCGCGGGCACCCTGGGCACGACGGTCCCGGACGGCAGCGCACAGATCAAGGTCGCGGCCCGCCAGTTCGGCTCGAACTCGGACATCGGCGTCATGGCCTCCTCCGCCACCCTGGCCGGCATCATCGCCATGCCGCACGGCATCATCACCACCGGGGCCACGCCGGGCCTGCTGAGACTGCGGTGGGCGCAGCAGACCACGAACGCCAGCCCGGTGGCCCTGAAGGCCGGCTCGACCCTGGAGGTCGTAAAGGTGTCGGGGACGGGCCCGGCCGCATCGGGGATCAACCTCGACAATCCGGCCCGCCTCCCGTCCGATCAGGGGCTCCTGGCCTGGACCGGGGACCCGAACGACGCCGGGCACGTGACTGCCCAGTCGAATGCGGGCGTCGCGGGCCGGATCACGCTGGTGCAGATGCTCCTGCGGAAGCAGATCAGTTGGTCGAAGATCTGGTTCGGGCTAGCCGGGGTGGACGGCTCGGCGTCGCTGTCGAACTGCTACCTCGGGGTGTACGACAGCACCGGGACGCTGCGGGGCGTCACGGCGGACATCTCGTCGGCGCTGCTGACCAACCCGGTGGGCAAGTCGGTGGATCTGGTGACGCCGTTCACGGCGGGCCCGGGCGAGTGGTACATCGCGATGCTGCTCGGCAACGGCTCGACGTGGGCCACGAACAGCCTGACGTTCAAGTCGACGGGCGCGGGAATCACGGTGAACTGCGGGCTGTCGGCGCCGCGGTTGCGGTACTCGAACATGCTGACCGGGCAGACGAGCCTGCCGGGCACGCTCGACCTGACCCAGCAGTCCACGAGCATCATCAATACCGGCTGGGCCTCCCAGTGGTACGGCGTCTCCTGAACAGCACAACGCCCCCTCTCGCCTTCGGGCGGGAGGGGGCGCTTTCGTGCGTCCGGCTACTCTGAGCCAGAGTCGTACCACCGGAGCAGAGGAACCCCATGGAACGCTGGAGACTGACCTACGCCAACCGGTCCGCGATGCTCGGCGAGGTGCCCGCCACCTACAAGACCCACGAGGCGGACGTCGACACCGCAGGCCTGGAGGAGCAGGAGATCCTCGACCGACTCCACCACGTGATCGAGGAACTCACCAGCGGCGCGGGCGTACTCACCGACGCGGAGAAGATCTAGACCCGCTGCTGCGCGTAATCCAGCCGCTGTCGGTAGTGCGCCGCGTCCCGCGGGTAGCCCGCCAGTGCGGGCAGCGCCTCACGGAACCCTGCCGCGGCGTCCGCCCAGTCGTGGCGGGCGCACGCCGCGTCAGCCGCTTGCAGCCGCGCGCGGACCGGGTCCAGCCAGTACAGCCAGCCCGGCCGGTCCGCCTCGTCCGGCACCACGGCGGCAAGGCGCACCGCCTCATCGGACAGGCGCCGGGCCCGGTCTCGGTCCCCGAGCGCGGCCGCGGCCATGGACTCCTGGTGCGCGGTGGCGGAGGCGGCCGCCGGCGAGGGGCTGCCCGCGCGGCCGGCCTGCGCTGTGCGTTCGGCCCGCCGCGGGTCTCCGTGCTGCAGCGCGTAGTAGGACCGCACCCGGTGGACCCATGCCGTCATGTCCTGGTGGCCGCCGTCCATGGCCCACCCGAGGGCCACGTCGAGCCACGCCAGAGCCGGGCCGGTGCGGCCTTCTGTGTGGGCTACCCAGGACAGCCAGTGGGCGTGCTCGGCGGCCAGGAGCATGAGCCGGTCGGCCGCCTCACCAGTGGTTCCCGGGATCAGGCGGGTGACGGAGTCGAGTTGGGCGCGGACCACCGGCCACAGGGTCCGGCCACCCACCTCGTCCTCGGCGCGCCGGTGCTGGGCGAGGACCTGGCCGATCCAGTCGGCGGTTCGCAGGTCGGTGCGGCCGGTGGCGTGCCCGTGCGCGATGCGTTCCCTCAGCTCGGGGGGCGGCGCCCAGTCATCCGGGCCGGGGGCGGGGGGCAGGCCGAGCAGTTCGGGCGGCACGTCGAGTCCTTCGGTTAAGCGGGCGATGAGGTTGGCGGAGGTGACGCGCCGCCGCCCGGATTCGATTGCGCAGATGTGAGGTTGGGGCAGTCCTATGACGCGCTCCAGGCCGCGCTGCGAGAGACCGGCGGCTGCCCGGTATTCGCGGAGGATGCCCGCCCAGTCCTGTCGTGCCCACGCCGCGCGGAGGCGTGGCTGTGCCCAGAGTTCCTGACCGCTCATGGCCGCACGATACTGCCGCCGATACAGCCTGTGTATCGGTCTGGCCTGGCTGCTCCTGGATGGTTGCCCTACCACCCGCTGACGACGGTAGGGAGCCCCCGCATGGATGCCCCGCACGACGCGAACCAGCACGTTCCTCACGCCCTGCTCCACCAGCCGGTGCGCGACATCGCGTCGGGTACCGAGGGCATCCTCATGGCGGTCGTACACGAGAACGTAGGCACCCTCGGGGACCACTGGATGGAGATCGCCTACATCCGGCCTGCCGCTGGCGGCGTCGAGCTGTCCACGGCCGTCGCGAACATCGAGGCGACGTGACGACCGACGACGTCACCTGGCAGCGGGCGGCCAAGCCGCCACCGAAGCCGTGCTCGTGTGGCGCCCGGCCTCTGCCGATCGGAGGCCCCGAAGGCGGCGCCGTGGTCCACGTGGCGCGTTGCCCTCGCGGCGGCCGCTACGGCATCACCTGACCCACTGCCGTCAGCACCTGTCGAGCCCTGCACTCCCTCACCGAAGGAGACACCCATGGCCACTCCACCCCCGCCCCCGTGCAGCGCCGGAAAGGGCGATCAGCCGCCGCCCTCGTACGGCTCGACCATGACGATCAGCGTTGAGGACGCCCGCTCGTTACTGGCTGCGGACGACTTCACGATCGTCACGGCCACGCTCGCGGCCGCCCACCCCGAGCTGGGCTGGGTGGCCGCGGAGCAGCGGGTCGTCGAAGCCCTGAAGTTCGCAGCCGCGGTGGCGTGGGGCCAGGCCGACGACCTCGTCCCGTCCGGCCCCGTCGATGCCGGTCTGCACGCCTTGGTGCTGAACACCGAGATCCACGCCAAGCTCGGCGTGACGCTCGGCAAGTTCGTCCATCACTACCCGCTCGTGACCGGCGCGGAGGCCCCCGCTCCTGGCTGGCAGACCCGCGCGGTGTCCGCCATCGAAGCCGTCGGCTTCACGGCCGTCCCGGACCTGTGGTGATCACCACCGAGTTCAGGACCTCCCCGACCGACGTCGTCGTCTGCGAGGCCTGCTGGACGAATCTGGTGGAAGTGGCCCGCTCCACCCCGCACAGCCACGACAGAGACCTGCTGTGCATCCCCTGCGCCGAGGACGGATACCAGCCCCGGGTCACCTTGTTCCCCCCGCTCGGTATCTACAAGCTCAACGAAAGGACCCTGAAGATGGGTAAGCACGGATCGCCCGGAGGCCCGCAGCTCCCGCCCGACCCGGGCCCGCCGCTGCCGTCGCCCGCGCCCACCCCGACCCCCGGCCGGCCGCCGGTGTAACCGTCGGGTCTGATACCGCCCCGGCCGGCAAACCCCCCGTCGGCCGGGGCTACTCGCGTACCAGCTCGGCGAGAGGAACGCCGACGGCGCGGGCAAGACGTAACCAGACCGTCAGCCGGGCGTCCGAGTAGCCACCCTCCAGACGTACGACCGTCTTCCGGTCGATGCCGGCCAGCTCGGCCAGTCGCTCTTGGGAGAGTTCCGCCCTGGTGCGGGCATCGCGGAGACGTGCACCGATGGCCCGACGGCGGAGGGAAACCCAGTCGGGCGGCTGGTCTGTCTGCACCCGCCCACGTTGTAGTGATCATGGGGGGTTTGTCTGTACCTGGTCGGGTACACCATCACGATCCGATGTACCGACCAATCGCTTGACCGAAAGCCATTGCGCCAGTGGCTTGAACCCGTGAAGGTACTGGCAGAGCCACCGATCGACAACCCAGGGTGATGCGCAGTGCATGAAGTGCCGGACTCCCCCACCTGCCGCGCGCGCCTGTCGGCGCCTCAGCGGGGCCGGGTCGAGCGGGTCAGACGGTCACTCGCGGCAGCGCGGGTCACCGACCTGGCTGCGCTGGGGGCGGCTGATCTGATCGCACTGGTGGAGCGCCTGCGGGCCCGCCTGGACGACGCAGTGCTGATCATCGACGAGACCACCGAGTGACCTCGGACTTACGTGTTGCCGAATGTTGTCCGGGGACGTGCATCACGCGTATGTGGCCGAGCCTCGAATACCGAGCACGGCGAGGGTGTTCCAGCTGACGTGCTCGCCGGTTCACAATTCCATCCATACCGCGGTGAAGTGGGGTTTCCGGCTGGGCTGGTCCCGTACGGGGCGGTGGCTGGGGCGCGGCTTCTCCCTGCACGGGCGTACGGGGCGGCCGCCGCTGAACTGGCGGCGTACGGGTGGGCCCTGGTTCGGGAACCAGCTGATGACGCTGGCCCTGGCGGGACGGACGGCTCGGCTGCGGCTGGACCAGGCGCGCAAGAAGCGGGAGGGGGCCGTGCTGGTGACGGTGCTGGACCGGGAGCTCACGGCGACGGAATAGGGGACGCGGCAGGCACCGGCGAGGCGGGAGTCGCGCAGTGGGGGCGCGAGATGACGCCACGCGGTGGCTCCGCGAGAAGACTCCCGCCCATGACGAGCACCCCCGGCGGGCGTCGCAGGCGCCGCAGGCGCACGCAAGGGTCGGGCGCACCAGGCGCACGCGACGGTTGGACACACCGAACGCACGCAGCAGGCGGGCGCCCCGGCCGCACCGGACGCACGCAACCGTCGGGCGCCCCGCGCATCCGGGATGTGAACACCGGGCGTACGCTGTCTGGCTGTCAAGCCGCTCCTGCCGCTCCCCGCGACGTCGCGGCGCTTCGTGTCGCTTCATGTCACCTCATGGCGCTTCACGTCGTTTCGTGTCGCAGCACGTCAACCGGACTGGGGAGTCCCGCCTTGCTTGAGACGCTGGGATCGCTGACCGCGAGCCCATGGATCTACGCCCTCGTGGCGCTGTCCATCGTGCTCGACGTCTTCCTCCCGGTGCTCCCGAGCGGGGTCCTCGTGATCACCGCGGCGGCGGCCGCAGCGGCCGCCGGGGCGGCGGGTCCGGTACCGGTGCCGGTACCCGAACAGGTGCCGGACATCCTGCTGCTGCTCGTGATCGCGACGACCGCGTCGGTACTGGGAGACATGGCGGCGTTCCGGCTGGGCCGGCGCGGCGGAGCCCGGCTGGACCGGGCCATCGCCCGCTCCCGCCGACTGACCCGGGCCCACGAGCGCCTCGGCACGGCTCTGGCCCGCGGTGGCGGCGCCTTGGTCGTCATCGCCCGCTTCGCCCCGGCGGGACGCTCGGTGGTGTCCCTGGGCGCGGGCAAGACCCAGCGCAAGGTGGCGGAGTTCCTGCCCTGGTCGGTCCTGGCGGGTATGGCCTGGGCCGGTTACAGCGTGGCCCTCGGCTACTTCGGTACGCAGTGGCTGGGCACCCAGTGGCTCGGCACCGCCCTCTCGGTGGTCGCCCTCTTCGCCGCGGGCGCCCTGGCGGCGTTCCTCGTCCGCCGCCCGCCGCCCGCCACGACGGCGGCGTAGGCCGGCTCCACCCTCCGGCCCCCACCCTCCGGCCCCTCCCCCGGGCGGAGCAGTGGCTCACCCGTTCACCCGGCCCCGATCGCCATGCCAGGGCTGGGCTCCTAGCGTCCACAGCACGGTGCGCAACCGCATGCGCGTCACATCCGTGGCCCGGCCGCGCCGTTTCGACGAGCCGAGGAGTCCTCTCCATGCCCGCCACACCGCCCGCCGCACGGCACGCCAAACCGTTCACCTCCCCGCCCGCCGCACGGCACGCCGCAAGGCCCACCGCAGCCCGCCGCCTGGTGACCGTCGCGGCCGCGACCCTCATCGCCGCTGCGGCCGCTCCCGCCACACTCGCGTACGCCATCCCCTCCGCCACCGTCTCTCCCACCGCCGTCGCCCCGGGCGGCCGGGTCGCGCTCAGTGTCGCGGGATGCGGCACGCAGGTCGCCCGCGTCACCTCGACCGCCTTCGGCGAGGCCCGGCTGACCCCGGGCAATCAGACGGCCGCCAGCCTCATCGGCAGCGCCACCGTCTTCAACAACGCCGCCTCGGGCTCACACCGCGTCGTCTTCGAGTGCGGCGGCCCCGGCGGCGAGCGCGTCACCCTGTCGCTGCAGGTCTCCACGGGTGCGGCGCGTGGTGGGACGGGCGGCAGCATCGGTTCGATGAGCCCCGGGCAGATCGCTCTCGGCGGCGCCCTCACCGCGGGCGCGCTGGGGGCCGGAGTGTGGGTGATCCGCCGCCGCGCCACGGCTTCCTAGGCCCGGCCGCCCTGCCACGCAGTCACCCGACCACCCGGTTGCCCGGCCACCCAGTCGCCCGGCTCGCCCAGCTCACCCAGCTCGTCCGGGGCATGGTCACGCCGGGGCGGCCTGCCCCCGTACGTGCACCCCGTCGAGCAGCGCCGCGGTGGCTTCGGCGACGGCGTCCACCGCCGCCTCGAACACCTCGCGGTTGTGCGCGGCGGGCGCCCGGAAGCCGGACACCTTCCGTACGTACTGCAGGGCGGCGGCGCGGATCTCTTCCTCGGTCGCCTTCTCGGGGATGGCGGGCGGGCGCAGGGTCTTAATGGAACGGCACATACCCCTACTATCCCGCTACCGGGGCAGCTCGGCCCCGGAAAGTTTCATGATCAAACCGGCTTGGAGGCGGGCCCTGAGCCCCAGGTCCTCGACCGTGTCCAGCAGCTCGATGGCCTGCTGGGTCGTCTCGGCGGCCCGCCGGTCGTCGCGCAGCGAGGCGGTCTGGTCGGCCATGTGCTTGAGCGCGATGTCGGCCCGCCGGTGGAAGAGCTGCCCGATCAGGGCGGTGACCAGCCCCGCCGAGCTCGTGACGATCCCCAGGTACAGTTCCCCGCCGCCCTCGGCCTTCCACACCGCGAGCCCGATCCCGAAGAGCAGGATCGCCGCTCCGACCCCGGCGAACCGCTGGCTGGTCGCGAAGCTGCTGCGCGCCTGGGTCAGTCCGTAGGCGTAGTACTCCACGAGGAGCGGCGTGAAGTCGTCCCGCCGCTCACCGGCCTGTACGGCCGAGTGCCCCACCCCGCCGACGTCCTGGAACTTGCCCCCGCCGGGCAGGGCCGCGGGCCGCTCCTCCGGCTCGGCGAGAGTCGCCAGCAGCCGGGCCCGCTCCTCGTCCCGCTTCCGCTCGAACCCCACCCCCCGGGACCGCTCCAGCAGCGCCAGCGCCACGGCGACCACGGCCACGACCAACCCACCCCACGCGAGCTCGCCCATCCCCCGACGATCCCACGCCGGGAACCGCCGGCCAAGAGAGCGTCCTTCTCCCCAAATGCGGATGAATCACACCAAACCTAGACTGACCCAGGCATGCACCTGTCGCCGACGAGGGAGATCACGACCATGGCCAAGCGAGGCAACAAGCGTCGGGCCCGCAAGAAGAAGAAGGCGAACCACGGCAAGCGCCCCAACGCCTGAACCGAAAGACCCCCGGCCTCGATCGGCCGGGGGTCTTCGCAGTGCGCGTGCGCACAGCGGGCGTCAACCCCGACCGGTCAGATCGACGGTGGTGCCGCCGCTGAACATCGAGTCGTGCAACTCGATGCGCGTGGGATCCGCGCTCTTCGGAATGTCGAAGACGACGATCGCGTCGACGACGTTGCCGGGGTTGATCTGTTCGAGGAACGACTCGCTGCCGTCGAGATGGATCGCGGCGGCGGTGTCCGCGCTGTACTTGCTGCCGTTGCGGTCGATGAGCCTCTGGTCGGAGCCGTCGAAGGTCTGGGCCTTGTCCCCGATGTTCTTCACGGTCATGTGGACGAGGAAGAACTGCCCTTGGGCGTCCTGACCGTACGCGCCGCCGATGTTCTGTACGCCGGGCTGGAGTCCGGTGACGGTGAACTCGAACTTCCCGTCCCGCACCGGCTCTCCCACCCGGGGCAGGCGCTCGGAATCGGTGACGGCCCGGGCTTCGGTCGGAGCGGGCGGCGGCGGTGCGGCCGACTCCTTGCCCGCGAACGATCCGGCGATCCCGAGGACCACAAGGCCGGCGGTGATGGCCATCAGCACGGTCAGCAGCCGATGCCGGGCGAACCACCCGCGCCGATCCGGCGGACGCTCAGGGGCAGGCCCCCACTGCGGCGGCGTCTGAGGGCTCATGGCGGCCTCCGGGCTCAACCTTGCGGCGGATCCCGATTGTCCCGCCGCTGAGCCCTCCCGGCATTCCGAGCCGAATCCACGCAGACCGTCGCCCACGTCCGGTGCCGTGCGTCTCCCCCAGCTACCGCTGGGAGGCCCCCGGGCGGAGGGGCTCCCTTGTACCGGACGTACCGGGGTGCTCCGACAACGCCGCGAGGTGCGGTGCCGGGCGGCGCGGGCCCCGACAAGATCCCGAAGAGACGGCCTAGGGACCGGTCGCCGCGAGGGCGGCACGGTCGGCCGCGACCCGGGCCGCCAAGTCGTCGAGTGAGCACTGGATATGGGCGCCGGGGATGGGGTCGAAGTCCTGCACCCGGGCTGCTGCGGCAAGGTGGTCGGAGGGGGTGATGCGCCACCCCTCGATCAGGCTCCAGCCGGCCTGGACCTCTGCGGCCTGCCCGTCTTCCGACGAGACCCGCAGCCATCCCGTGCACTGGTCGGAGAAGTCGAACGGCAGGTAGGCGGTACCGCCGGCCTCCCCGAGTCCCGCGATCCGAGCACTCCACTGATCCATGGCCGGGCGAGCCGGGCCCCGAGTCCGCCCGGCGCCGTGGGCGCGTCGTCCAGGGCGAAGTAGTAGGAATCGCACTTCTGCCGGTAGGACCCGATGCGCAGCCGGAGGTCGTCGTGGGACCCCTTGGTGGAGACACGATCAAAATGCAGAGCGATTCCTGCGGGCATGACGGGGCTTCCTCCCCTACCAAACGTCGCGGCTACGGATGCGCCGCTCGCCGCATCCGATACCACTGGCCTCCTCGTCACGCGCTCGCGCGCAGCAGGTCGAGCTCGCTTCCGATCGCCTCGCGCAGCCGGTCGTGTTGCGGGCCGAGTGCGTACTGCTGGTCGCTCCAACTGGCGCGCGGGTAGAGCCACACGGGCATGCGCACCAGGTCCGCCGGCTCCCATTCGAAGCGTGGCCATACATGGGCGTGCAGGAAGCCGTCGGTGTTGCCGAGGATCTCGAGGTTCACGCGACGGAAGGCCCCGTCCAGCCGGCGGCAGGCCCGTTCGACCGCCTCTCCCAGTCGGTCCATGTCGGACAGGAACGCCATCCGCTTGCCCCGGGGCAGGTCCGACAGCCTCTCCACCGCCGGGTCGTCCGCCAGGAGCACCGAGTAACCCGGCAGGAACTGCACATCGCCGATCGCCGCGAACCCGGCGTCCAAGCGTCTGAGCACCGTGGGGTTTTGCCCCCGCAGCGCGGTTCCGATCCGGTCCTTCCGCCAATCCTCATCCATGGCCAGAACCTACCCGCCCGTGATCGCCGAGCCCTCCCCAACACACCGACCCCGCACACCCCGCCCAGGCCATGCCCCTGTCGCGGTCCCGCCCCACGCTGACCGTTGTGTCTTCCTCGCTGTCGCCCTCGCCGTCGCCGTTGATGTCAGATGCAGACGCAAAAGGCCCCCCGCCATGATCGGCGGGGGGCCTTCGTGCTGGTGGGCGCGGACGGTTTCGAACCGCCGACATCTGCTTTGTAAGAGCAGCGCTCTACCCCTGAGCTACGCACCCGTGGATGAGTGGACAGCCTACATGGCGGGCGCACCCCCCACGCAAACCCGTTCGCGTGGGAGAGAATGGACCGGGGCATGGCGGACGCGGTACGGGAGAGGGATTGTGACGACGGCATCCCGGCGGTGGTTCGGTGGGCGGGACGAGAGTCGGCGGGCGGACGCGCAGGCGGCGAAGGATGCCGCCGCGGCGGCGTTCTACGAGCTGGACACGGCGCAGCGGGATCTGCGGATCTCCATCGAGACGATCGCCGCGGCGGACGGGTCGCCCGCCGCGCGGCAGGCGACCGAGGGGTTCGCCGCGCTGGGGCGGCGGATCGACGAGGTCAGTCACGTCTACATCGAGGCGGTCGACGCGCACGACCTGGACCGGGCGGAGTTGGAGGCCTCGGTCGCCACGCGCGCGCGGGAGCAGCTGACCCGGGCCCGGGAGGAGCTGGTGCGGGTCCAAGGGGAGCTGGAGCGGTTCGCGCAGGGGCTGCAACCGCTGTTGGACAAGGCCGAGACGCAGCTCGCGCGGGTGGCGCCGGCCCGGGAGCGGGCCAGGGCCGCGCTGCTCGGGGCGAGCGACGCGCTGGACGCCGTACGGGCCAAGGGGATACGGGCCGATGACCTGGCGGCGCGGTTGGCGGCGCTCGGTCCGGAGCTGACCAAGCTGAACCAGGGCGCGGCCCAGCACGGCGTGCAGGAGACGGTGCAGCGCGCCGACCGGATCCTGCGGGACGCGGAGGCCGTACGGGCCGAGGCGGCGCGGCTGCCCGAGCGGGCGGCGGAGATCGACCGGCGGCTGGTGAGTCTGCGGACGCGGGCGCAGGCGTTGCGCAACCGGGCGGACCGGGTGGATCCGGTGCTCAGTGAGTTGCGGCGGCGGTTCAGCGCGGCCTGTTGGCAGGATCTGCAGCACGTGCCGGACGAGGCGGTACGGGACGTGGCGCGGGCCGAGGAGCAGTTGCGGGAGGCGGGGCAGGCCCGGGACGAGCAGCGCTGGGCCGACGTCGGGGCGCTGATCGAGGCGGTCCGGGGCTCGCTGGACGCGACGGACGAGGCGGTGTCGGCGGCTCAGGACCGGCTGACGCGGCTGGAGGCGGTGGCGCGGGATCCGCAGGCGGAGGTGGACCGGACCCGTTTCGCGATCCGGGATGCGCAGCGGCTGGCGATGGCAGGGCGCAGTGTGCCGGATCCGCAGCACGCGCGGCCGTTGGACGATGCGGTGGCGCGGGTCGCCCGGGCGCTCTCGGCGCTGGAGGCGCGGCATCCGGACTACTGGGCGTTCCTGCTCGAGATGGCGGACGTACGGGCTTCCGTGAACCGGGTGGTGACCGGGATCCGGGCCGAGCGCGGGCACAGCTGATCCCATCCGTCCGATCCGATCCGGTCCGGTCCGGTCCGGTCCGGTCCAGCCTTGTTCGGTCCCGGTCCGGTCTGATCCGGCCCTGTCCGATCCCGGCCCTGTCCGATCCCGGCCCTGTCCGGTCCGGTCTGGTCCGGTCTCCTCCCGGCCGCCGCGTTCCGACGCGGGCCCGGCGGGCATCCGGTTGTTTCCGGGCGGCCGGCGGCGGATGCTGGGAGGTGCCGGGAACGGAGCAGAGGAGGGCACCATGGCTGCCCACACCTATAAGAAGCCTCCTGAGACCCATGAGCCCTATGTGGCTCATGCGGCGTACGGGTGCACGGAACCGCACGAGCACTACGCGCCCTACATCGCCCACGAGCCCGATCCCGACGCGCCCGCACCACCCCGCCTGGCGGACACCGTCTCCCGGCGCATGGAACGGGTCCTGCATCCCGTCAACGCGCAGCTCGACGATCATCTGCCCACCGACCACAAGCTCGGCAAGGTGTACCGGGTCGGGGCGGGGCTGACGGGCCTGCTCCTGGTCGTGTTCGGGATCCTGGGGCTGGTCAACCGGATCGGATTCTTCGACACCGGCGGGGACACGGTGCTGGCCCTGAACACCAACGGGGCGCTGAGCGTCCTGTCGATCTGCATCGGCGCGCTGCTGATCTGCGGGATGGTGGTGGGCGGGACCTTCGCCTCGACCCTGAACATCGTGCTGGGCGTGCTCTTCATCGCGAGCGGGTTCGTGAACCTCGCGCTGCTGGACACGGAGCTGAACTTCCTGGCCTTCAAGATCCAGAACGTGCTGTTCAGCTTTGTCGTCGGCGTGATGCTGATGTGGTTCGGGATGTACGGGCGGGTGGGCAGCGCCCTGCCGCACGACAATCCGTACTGGCGGGCCCGCCACCCCGAGCAGGCGGCCCGGGAGGACCGGGCACGCCGGGCCGGGATGGCCGGGTCGGGACGGACGAGAGTCGCTTAGCGCGCGGCGGTTGCGTAGCGCCCTGCGCCCGGGCGCCCTTAGCCTGTGCGCATGCCTCGATACGATTACCGCTGCCGGACCTGCGACGACACCTTTGAGGTCAGCCGGCCCATGGCCGAGTCCTCCGCGCCCGCCGACTGCCCGGCGGGGCACTCCGACACCGTGAAGCTGCTGTCCGCCGTCGCCGTCGGCGGGACGAGCAGTGCCCCCGCGCCCGCGATGGGCGGCGGGGGCGGCGGGGGCGGCGGCTGCTGCGGGGGCGGCGGCTGCGGCTGATCCCGGGGCCACCGGACACCCGCCGGGCCGCCCCGGCCGCCCGGCGGACCAGGCAGCCCCGGCGGGCCAGGCAGCCCCGGCCCGCCGGTCCGGTCAGCGCTTGCGCGACAGGGTCAGGCCGTCCGAGATGGCGAGCAGGACGGATTCCATGCGCGGGTCCGCCGACACGTGGTCGTTGAAGGCGCGGACGCCTGCCGCCGCGCCGGTGGCCGACTCGTCGAGGACCGTGCCGTGGTACAGCGTGTTGTCGGTGACGATCAGGCCGCCCGGACGCAGCCGCGGCACGAGCTCCTCCCAGTAGGAGATCTGGCTCTGCTTGTCCGCGTCCACGTAGGCCATGTCGATGTGCGGCTCGGTCGGCATGGCGCGGAGGGTCTCCAGCGCCGGTGCGATGCGCAGCTCGATGCGGTCCGCGACGCCCGCCTCCTCCCAGGCCTGCCGGCCGTACCGGGTCCACTCCTCGGAGACGTCGCAGGCGATGAGGCGGCCGTCGGCGGGCAGTGCCTGGGCCATCGACAGGGCCGAGAAGCCGGTGAAGGTGCCGACCTCCACGATGTGGCGGGCGCCGGTCAGCCGCACCAGGAACGCCAGCAGCGGCCCCTGCTCCTCCGCCGACTGCATTCCGGCCACGTCCGGGAACTTCGTGTACGTCGTCGCCACCAGCCCCCGCTGGACCTGGTCCAGCGGGGGGTTGTGGTCGAGCATGTACCGGTAGAGCTCGTCTGTGATCTTGGTGCTGTTGCCCTTGGTCATGCGTCCAGTCTGCCCAGTCGGGCCGCCTCCTGGATGAATGCGCGCACGATTTCCTCGCCCGCCAGGACGCCTGCCGTGGCCAGCGCGGTCACCGACGGCGCCGTCCAGGCCGCGTCGGCCAGTTCGCCGTGCCCCGGGCGCCAGCCGGCGTCCGCCGCCAGCAGGAGGTCCGCGTCCAGCAGCGAGTCGCCGGCCGCGAGGGTGGTGGTGGCTCCGGTACGGCGGGCGACCTCACGCATCGCCGCGCTCTTGGTCAGCGGGCGCGGGACCGCGTAGATCTTGCGGCCCTGGAGGGAGACCGTCCAGCCGCGGGCCTCGGCCCACGCCGTCAGGGACTTGAGCCATTCGTCGGGGACCAGGTCGCGCTCCACGACCAGGTAGGCGAAGAGGTCCTCCGCGAGGCGCGCCTTGCGCAGCCACGCCGGGTCGGCCACGGCCAGCAGGTGCTGGTGCACCTCCTCCAGGGGGGCGCACTCCTCCGCCAGGCGCGCCGCGACCTGCCGCCGCCAGTCCCGGTCCGGTACGCCGTCGACGAGCAGCTGACCGCCGTTGGCGCAGATGGCGTACGGGGCCGGGCGGCCGGGGAAGCGGATGCGCTGGTACTGCTTGCGGGTCCGGGTGGTGGTGGGGACGAAGACCACCGAAGGATCGGCCGTCAGCTCCGCCAGCAGTCCCGCCGCCGTCTCCGTCATGTAGGACAGCGGCTTGCTCTCGTGGACCTCGACGCACAGCAGCCGGGGGGCCACCGGGTCGGGCATGGTCAGGCCGAGGGCGGCCGCCGAGTAGATGAGCGTACGGTCGAGATCACTGGCTACGAGGACAGTCACTTCGAGGCCACAGCCTTTCCGTCGGCGCCGGTGGCGCCGCGCGTGTATCGGGGGTGGATGAGTCCTACGCACGTGTAGGGCAGCCCGTCGACCTCTTCCACCGGGACGCCGCGCTGCTCGGCGAGCAGGCGTACGTGGTCCAGGTCGGCCCCGGCGCCGCGCTGCGCCAGGATCTTCCACGGGACCCGGCGCAGCAGGACCCGGGTGGTCTCGCCGACGCCGGGCTTGACGAGGTTCACGTCGTGGATGCCGTACTCCTCGCTGATCCGCTCGACGGCCGCCCAGCCCTCCCAGGTGGGGGTGCGGTCGGCCGCGAGGAGCTCCTTGACCTCCTCGTCGACGGCGTCGGCCACCTCGTCGAAGTGGGCGGCGACCGTGTCGACGAAGGCGACGGAGACGTCGGCTCCGGCGAGCTCGCGGTAGAACTTCGCGCCGTGGAAGTCGTCGGGACCGACCAGGTCGGACCTCAGAACCGTACGCGAGATGAGACCGGAGACGGTGGAATTGAGACAGGCGGACGGGATCAGGAAGTCCTCGCGGGTGCCGTAGGTGGGCACGCAGGAGCCGGGGTCGGCGAGGACGACGATCTCCGGGTCGAAGCCCTCGAACTCGGCGAGGGCTTCGCGCAGCTCACGGGTGATGGCGCCCTTGCCCGTCCAGCCGTCGACGAAGACGACGTCGGCCGGGTCGTGGTGGGCGGCCAGCCAGCGCAGGGCGTTGGCGTCGATGCCGCGGCCGCGCACGATGGAGACGGCGTAGTGCGGCAGGTCCAGGCCGTGGCGGGCGCGGGCCCAGCGGCGCATCAGGACGCCCACCGGGGTGCCGGCGCGGGCCAGGGAGACCAGGACCGGGGACGGGGAGCGTTCGGCCAGGACCGTCTCGGTGACCGTGCCGACGGCCCGGGCGACGCGGACGGCGGAGGCGGCCAGCGCGCTGCCGTACAGCTCCTGGTACCGGGGGGAGGGCTGGTACTCGACGGGCAGGGACTCGGCGTAATGCGCCCCGCCCGCCTGTATCGCCTCCTCGCGCTCCTCCGTCGGCGCCTCCAGCTCGACGTCGGAGAAGTCCTGGAGCAGCCAGCCGACGTCCTCGGGGGCGTACGAGGAGAAGGCGGGGCCGCGCAGGGGCTCGCGCAGGGTCGACTCGGTCAGCAGGGTCGGCTCGGTCGGCTCGGTCATGATCGGCTTCGGCTCCCGCCGGTCGGGTGTGTAGGACGGGACGACGGCCAGGACGACGTGGCCGGTGTGCGGGGCGAGGGCCGCCAGCAGTCCGGAGTGCAGCTCGGGGGTGTCCCCCACCGAGTCCACGACGGCGACCACGGCGTCGAAACCGGCGCCGTCCGTCGCGCGGACGTTGTAGGCGTAGCGGTCGCCGGGACCGTCGGCCGGGGCGTCGTGGGCCGGGAAGACCAGCCGGGTGCGGATGGCGTAGCCGGGGTCGTCGACGGCGAGGACGGGCGAGCGGGTGGTGGTGGAGAAGCGGACCTCGCGGGCCGCCCCCGCCTCCTCCAGGGCCTTCGCGAGGCGCAGCGGCGCGTACATCAGCTCCTCGTTGCCGAGTACGAGGACCCGTCCGGGTGCGGTGCCGAGCGCGGCGGCGAGTTGGCCGGCCAGCGCGGGGAGAGCGGCCTCCAGCGCCGTGCGGTGGGCGGGGGTGAAGCCGTGGCGGCCGCCGTCGGGGACCTCCGAGGGCCAGTTCAGGTCGACGCGCGTGATCGGCCGCGGGGTGTCCGCCGGGTCGGCTCCGGCCGGGACCCCGCTCCCCGAACTCCGGAGGGGCTGATCCTGGCCGGCCTTCTCGTACTCCTCGACCAGCGCCTGCCCCTTGGCCAGGACGCCGTCCGGGAGGGAGACGGTGCCCGAGGCGAGGGCGATCAGGTCCACGCGCGCGCCCAGCTCGGCGGCGAACGCGGTGAGCCGATCGCGGTCGGCGGCCGAGCGCATGTCGACGAGGGCGACGACGACGTAGTGCGAGCGCGGGTGCCGGGCGTGCAAGTCGCGGATGGTGTTCAGGACCGTGTTGCCGGTGGAGAACTCGTCGTCGACGAGGACCAGGGGTCCGTCGCCGGCGAGCAGCCGTGGGTCCTCGGGCAGCAGCAGGTGCGAGGTGGCGTGCGAGTGCGCCTCCTCGAAGCCACCGGCCTGCTCCACGCCGGCCACGGGGCGGCGGGTGGAGTGCAGGTAGGGGGCCGGCCCGAGGCCGTCGGCGACGCAGTGACCGAGGCCGGTGGCGGTCTCGGCGTAGCCGAGGACCACGGCAGCGGCGGCGCCGTCCTCCCCGAGCAGCGCCCGGACGCGTTCGCCGAGCCCGAAGCCCGCCCCGTACACGACCTCCGGGGACTGCGGGACGTGCTTGCCGAGGACCTGCGAGACCAACAGGTGGGCGCGCTTGGGATTGCGCCGCAGGGCCAGTCCGAGCAGCTCCGTCAGCCGCGGACCGTCACCGGAGCCGTCCAGGCGTACGCCCAGCCGGTCCGCGACCCAGGTACCCGACCACACCGCTTCGATCGTCTTGCCTTTCCTCGTCATCGTCATTGTCCGTGCCGGTGCCCGCGTCCGCGCGGGCGTATCGGCGGGCGTACCCGTGGGCACGCCGGAGGGCGTGCGGGCGGGCGTGCGGGCGGGCGTGCTCACACCTGGAGCCCGGCCGTGAGGAGGTCGACGAAGCCGACCTCCTCCTTCGCCACACCGAAGACCTCGGCGCGCAGCATGGTGCGCTCCGCCCAGGCCCGGTGGGGCTTCACCTCGTTCATCTTGTTCGTGTAGGCGCTGCGCATCACTCCGCCGCCGCCGCGCTCGGGTCGCAGGATGTCCTGCGCGTCGCAGAACTCCTCGTGCGAGACCACCGACAGCGCGTGCACGGGCGTGACGTGCGCGGGGTGGATGCAGGTCTTGCCGAGCAGCCCGTTGGCGCGGTCCAGCTCGATCTCGCGGAGCAGTCCGTCCAGGTCGTGCTCGATCAGGGCGGTACGCAGTTCCTCCACGCCCTCCTCCAGGAAGGGGCTGCGGCGCAGCTGGGGCTTGAAGAGGCGCTGCTGGCTGCGGAAGTACTCCCAGACGGGCCCGGTCACCGTGAAGCCGGTGCCGTCGGCGCGGCTGAGGACGTTGACGACGTCCGCGATGACGCCCGCCACGATCTGGACGTCGTAGGCGGTCATGTCGGGGGTGCGCCGCAGGCCGTAGGCCGAGCAGAAGTCGGTCACGCCGAGCCGCAGCGCCAGAACGCGCTCCCGGTGGCTGTTGACCGTGCGGGAGATGCCGGCCAGGGCCTCGACGCGGGTTTCGAGGTGGAGGAGGTCCGGGGTCTCCAGGACGGGCATGGCATACAGACGGGGCAGTCCGCAGGCCGCCTCCGCCGCGGCGACGGCTTCGAGGAAGGCGATCCCGCGGTTCTCGTCGAACTTGGGGAGTACGAATCCGGCCAGCAGCCGTACCGCGCCGCCGAGCCGGCGCACCAGGTCGGGTATCTGCTCGGGCGTGCGGACGCGGATGAAGAGCAGCGGCAGCTCCGCTTCGTCGGCGTCGAGCTCGGAGAAGTGCCGGACGAGGTTCTCCTCGGCTCCGGCGACATCGCCGTCGCTGATGGAATCCTCCAGGCAGAGGACCATCGAGACGACCCCGCGGCCGGCCTGCTTACGAATGTCGGCCGCGAGCGTGGGCCGGGTGGCCGGGCTGTAGAGCGTGGCTCCCAGCGCCGCCGCGAGAACGCGGGAAGGCGAGGCTCCGGTGAATTCCGCCGGTTCCTGGTGGAAGAGGTCCTTACGGACGGTGGGCGTTATGTGCCCAAAGTGACGCATGTGCTTCCCCCGTACTGCCTCGGCGGCCCAACTGGCATGGCCGGTAATAGTACGTACGAACGTGAGTCAAGAGTTCCTCAAGCACATGAAGTTCAGGTAACCCTCTTGCACCATGCCCAGGTCTCGCGTTCGAGACAAGGCCCTACGGGGGGCCGCATTGTCCCTGTCCACCCCGGGAGGGCAGGATGACGTGCATGACGCACGCGATGCAGAAGGGCTCGAACATCCCGGTGGCCGCCGTGGCGGTCCGGGCGGTGCTGCGCTGGACCGGCGGCCCCGAGGTACCGGACGTGGACGCCTCGGCGCTGCTCGTCGGCCCGGACGGCCGGGTGCGTTCGGACGAGGACTTCGTCTTCTACAACCAGCCCCGGCATCCTTCCGGGGCCGTCTGGCGACTCGGCAAGAAGCAGATCGGTGACGCGATCACCGACGCCGTCCAGGCGGATCTGCGCACGGTGACGCCGACGGTGGACCGGATCCTGGTGGTCGCCTCCGCCGAGGACGTCCCGTTCCGCCGGGTCGGCGACCTGCGGATCCTCCTCTACGACGCCACCCCGACCGGCGGCTCGGAGCCGCTGGCCTACTTCGACGTACGGCCCGAGACCGGCGCCGAGACGGCGCTGATCTGCGGGGAGCTGTACCGGCGGGGCGAGGGGTGGAAGTTCCGGGCGCTCGGCGAGGGCTACTCCGACGGACTGGTGGGACTGGCGACCGACCACGGGATCTCGGTCGACGAGAACGCCGTCGAGCCGGACGCGAGCCCCGCAGGCGGCGTCGGCGCGGGCTCCGGCGACGGCTCCGGCGCAGGTGCCGGGCCCGCCTCCGAGCAGACGGCGATGATGGCCCCGCCCACGCAGGCCCCGCCGCCCGTCCAGCCCGCCTACGGGTACCCGCAGCCGGTGTCCCCGGCCCCGGTGCCGGGTCCGGGCGGCGATCCGTCCTTCCGGCTGCCGGTGCAGGGCCCTCAGTTCATCCGCCGCTGAGGTCGCCGAGGTCGCTGTGGCCTCCGAGGCCGCCGAGGCCGCCGAGCCCTTCGAGGCCGCCGAGGCCGCCGAGCCCTTCGAGGCCGCTCACGCCGCCGAAGGCCCCGCGGGCGCTCCCGCGTCCCGGGGCCCCGGTCAGCTCTTGGCGCTCTTGTAGCCCCGCCCCCACTGGAGCCCCCAGCCGTACAGCCGGTCCAGCTCGGCCTGGAACCCGTACACGAACTTCACCTCGCGCCGCACCACGAGCTCGCCCTTGACCTTCTCCATGGAGACGACCGCGCAGGACCGGGCCTGCGGGTGCCGCTCGTCCAGCGGGATCTCGATCCGCGGCCCCGTGACGGGGTAGAGGGTCACCATCGCGTGCGTCCGGTCGAAGGCCGGGGTCTGGTCGTAGATGTAGACGAAGACCAGCAGCCGCTTGATCTCGTCGGCGTGGTCGAGGTTGACGTAGAGGGTCTCCCCCGACGCCGAGCCGAACCGGTCGTCCCCGCTGAGCTTCACGTACGGCGGGTCGTTGAGGTCGCCCAGCAGGTTCCCCAGCGGCTGCACGGCGCCGCGGGTGCCGTCCGTCAGCTCGTACAAGCAGCCCATGTCGAGGTCGACGTTGACCATGCCCTGGGTGTGCGCCTGCACCATGTCCGGCTTGAACAGCTTGAACGGGTGCCGGAAGAGCTGGCCGCTCTGCCCGGAGCGGCCGCCGATGTCCGAGGTGCGCATGCGCCACGACAGGTTGACGCGCAGATTGCCGTGGACGGCTCCCTGTTTGGTGAGCGACACGGTCGACTGTCGCTTGGTCAGCTCGATCGCGTTCGACGAGGCACTGCCCGACTGGAACTGCACGGCCCGGCTGCCCATGATGCCGTCGAAGAATCCCATCCCCTACCCCCTGGTCCCCTGATCCCCTGAAACGCCCTGAGCCTACGGAAGCGGGGCGGCCCGCCGGGTCCGTGGACCCGGTGGACCGCCCCGCAGATGGAGCGTTCCGCATTACCGCCGCGGTCATGCCTCGGCGGTGGAACCCTCCAGTTCCAGGCGCTTGTTGCGGCGCACGGAGGACCAGAAGGACCATCCGATGAGCAACACGCCGACGAGACCGGTGATGATCTCGTTGATCTCGTACTGGATGGTGACGAGCAGGATGACGGCGAGCGCGCCGATGGCGTAGTGCGCGCCGTGCTCCAGGTACACGTAGTCGTCGAGGGTGCCCTGGCGGACCAGGTAGACCGTCAGCGAACGGACGTACATGGCACCGATGCCGAGGCCGAGGGCCATGAGCACGATGTCGTTGGTGATGGCGAAGGCGCCGATGACTCCGTCGAAGGAGAAGGAGGCGTCGAGGACCTCGAGGTAGAGGAACATGAAGAAGGCGGCCTTGCCGGCCATGGCGACGGCCGTGACGGGCTTGCCGGTCTTCTTGGCCTCTTCCTCGGCCTCGTGCTCGGCCTCCTCCTCTTCCTCCAGCTTGTTCTCGAAGTAGCCGGAGAGCCCGCCGACGATCATGTAGGTGATCAGGCCGAGGACACCGGAGATCAGGACGGTCTGCGCCTTGTCCACGTGGACGCCACCGTGCTGGTGGGCGTTGGCCCCGACGGTCATCGAGGCGATGACCAGGACGATCAGCGCGATGCAGGCGGACAGCATGTCGACCTTGCCGAGCTTGGCGAGCGGGCGCTCCAGCCAGGCGAGCCACTTGATGTCACGGTCCTCGAAGATGAAGTCGAGGAAGATCATCAAGAGGAACATGCCACCGAAGGCGGCGATGGACGGGTGGGCGTCCGTCACCAGCTGCTCGTACATCTCCTTGTCGGAGAGGGCGAGGTCCACGGCCTCGATGGGCCCGATCTTGGCGCTGATCGCGACGATCACAACGGGGAAGACCAGTCGCATACCGAAGACCGCGATGAGTACGCCGATGGTGAGGAAGATCTTCTGCCAGAAGGCATTCATCTTCTTCAGGATCCCGGCGTTGACCACCGCGTTGTCGAAAGACAGCGAGATCTCGAGGACCGACAGGATCGCCACGATTCCGAAGGCCTGCCACCCCCCGTAGAACACCGCTGCGACCAGACCGAGCGCAGTGATTGCGAACGACCAGCCGAAGGTTTTGAGAACCACTGGCACCCCATCGTCTTGTACGGCTTTACGAAACGTTGACCCCGAAGTCTAGAGCGATGCCTCGGAGCCCCGACGCGTACCCCTGCCCCACCGCACGGAACTTCCACTCACCCCCGTACCGGTAGACCTCACCGAAGATCATCGCGGTTTCGCTGGACGCGTCCTCGGACAGGTCGTAGCGGGCCAGTTCCTGACCGTCGGCCTGGTTCACCACGCGGATGAAGGCGTTGCTGACCTGGCCAAAGCTCTGCCGCCGAGTGTCCGCGTCGTGGATCGAGACCGGAAAGACGATCTTGTCCACGGCCGCCGGGACCTTGGTGAGGTCGATGATGATCGACTCGTCGTCGCCTTCACCCTCGCCGGTGAGGTTGTCCCCTGTGTGTTCGACGGAGCCGTCGGGGCTCTTCAGGTTGTTGTAGAAGACGAAGTACTCGTCCCCCAGCACTCGGCCGCTGTTGCACAGCAGCGCGCTGGCGTCGAGGTCGAAGTCGGCTCCCGTGGTCGAGCGCGCGTCCCATCCGAGACCGATCAGAACCCTGGTGAGGTTCGGTGCGGCCTTGGAGAGGGAGACATTGCCCCCCTTGGCGAGTGTGACGCCCATGATGTGGTCCTCCCCGGACGACGGTGTGGCGGTCTGGCGATGTGCCGGTGTGGCGGGTCCTGCTGGTGGTGCGGTGCTGCGGGTGCGGTCCTGCTGGTGGTGCCGTGTGGCGGGTGCGGTCCTGCCGCGTGGCGGTGGTGCGGTGTCGCGCCCCGCGGTGGTGTTCGCGGGTAAAGCCGGTCCGGCGCCGTACACACAGTGCACGGCGCCGGACGGACGGACTGCTCTCGGACTCAGACGTTGACGCCGAAGTCCTGCGCGATGCCGCGCAGGCCCGATGCGTAACCCTGACCGATGGCGCGGAACTTCCACTCCGCACCGTTGCGGTACAGCTCGCCGAAGACCATGGCGGTCTCGGTCGAGGCGTCCTCGGAGAGGTCGTAGCGGGCGAGCTCGCTGTTGTCGGCCTGGTTCACCACGCGGATGTACGCGTTACGGACCTGGCCGAAGCTCTGCTGGCGGCTCTCGGCCTCGTAGATCGAGACCGGGAAGACGATCTTGGCGACGTCGGCGGGGACGCCGGCCAGGTTGACCTTGATCGCCTCGTCGTCGCCCTCGCCCTCACCGGTGGTGTTGTCACCGGTGTGCTCGACCGAGCCGTCGGGGCTCTTCAGGTTGTTGAAGAAGACGAAGTTCGCGTCGCTGGTGACCTTGCCCTGGTCGCTGGTCAGGATCGCGCTGGCGTCGAGGTCGAAGTCGACACCGGTGGTGGTGCGAGCGTCCCAGCCCAGACCGACGATGACCGCCGTCAGGTTAGGCGCGGCCTTGGTCAGCGAGACGTTGCCGCCCTTGCTGAGGCTGACTCCCACGGGTCCTCCATTGGGTTCTGTGTGTGGGGCGGTGCCCCGTCGTGCAGGGGGCCCTCCCGGTCGTGACCGGGGGAGCTACCGGATCAACGTTTCGATCCTAGTGACGGGTTCCCGCCTGTAAGCGGTTTTCGCAGGGAAAATGCGTGTAAGGCCCACGCCGGCGCGCTCAGAGGCTGTCGAGTGCCTTGATGTACTCGTTCAGGTCACGCGCGTCGGGCAGTCCGTTGACGACAGTCCAGCGCACGATGCCGTCCTTGTCGATGATGAAGGTGCCGCGGACCGCACATCCCTTGTCCTCGTCGAAGACGCCGTAAGCGCGCGAGGTCTCCCCGTGGGGCCAGAAATCGGACAGCAGCGGGTACTCCAGACCCTCCTGCTCCCCGAAGACCCGCAGGGTGGGGACGGAGTCGTTGGAGACGGCGAGGAGCTGCACGTCCTCGTTCTGGAAGCGCGGGAGCCGGTCGCGCAGCTCGCACAGCTCGCCGGTGCAGACGCCGGTGAAGGCGAACGGGTAGAAGAGCAGCACCACTGCCTTCTCGCCCCGGAAGTCGGAGAGCCGCACGGTCCGGCCGTGGTTGTCCTTGAGCTCGAAGTCCGGGGCCTTGTCGCCGACCTCGATCGCCATCTCTCGCATCCCTTCGTTCCCGCATCCCCGCGTTGGGCTGTTCGGGTGGTCCCACCTTATGGGTCCGGCTCCGGGCCGGGAACGCACACGCCCCGCCGACCGGGATGACCCGGTGCGGCGGGGCGTGTGTCCGCATCGCTGCGGGGCTCGGCTCAGCGCTTGGCCTTGGCCGCCTTGGGCGTCACCAGCTTGGTGGAGGTCCACTCCTTGCCGACGGGCAGGCCCTTGGCGAGGGAGAGGCCGGCCGTCTCGGCGGCCTCGCTGATGTCGCTGGCCTCGACGTAGCCGTCACGGCCCGTCTTCGGGGTCAGCAGCAGGATCAGTGCGCCGTCCTCGACCAGCTCGGTCGCGTCGACCAGGGCGTCCGTCAGATCGCCGTCCTCGTCGCGGAACCACAACAGCACCGCGTCGGCGACGTCGTCGTAGTCCTCGTCGGCGAGCTCGCTGACGACCTTCTCGACGCTGTCACGGAATTCCTGATCGACGTCGTCGTCGTAGCCGATCTCCTGGACCACCTGTTCGGACTGGAAACCCAGCCGGGCGGCCAGGCTCTCCGCGTGGTCCGCGGTCGCGCTCACGGGGTGCCTCCTGCTCATGTTCGGTGAATGTCTTCGGCGGCGCGCGTACGCGCAGCATTGGGCGTAGTCCACACGGGCGCGGCGGATCGCGCAAGTACCCGGCCGTCGAGACCGTCGAAACGGTGACGATTACGGCCGTCTCGCCGCAACTTTCAGCCTTCCCGTGTGCACCTCTCGTGATTCATCCCACACCATTCCAGCTCATTCGGCATCATCGTCGACGCTTGGGTCTTTCCTACCTGTTTGAGGGACGAACACCCTTGCGAAGTCGGTGCCCGTATTGAGCGTAAGGTGCGGTTCGGCCGGACTCGCGACGGATCCCCGCCGATCCCACTCTCCGGGTTCCCTGCGGTTTCCAGGGATTACCCGGGGGTAAAGATGAAGATTTCGGCCCAGCGTAAGAGCATGGGAGGCGGCGCCCCAGGCATGCCTCCCGTACGACTCACCCGACAGCGAAGGAACAGCGTGGCTTCCGCATCCGATCGCAATCCGATCATCATTGGTGGCCTGCCGAGTCAGGTCCCGGACTTCGATCCGGAGGAGACGCAGGAGTGGCTCGACTCCCTCGACGCCGCAGTCGACGAGCGGGGCCGTGAACGCGCCCGCTACCTGATGCTGCGGTTGATCGAGCGGGCCCGCGAGAAGCGCGTGGCCGTGCCGGAGATGCGCAGCACGGACTACGTCAACACGATCGCCACCCGGGACGAGCCGTTCTTCCCCGGCAACGAGGAGATCGAGCGCAAGGTCCTCAACGCCACCCGTTGGAACGCGGCCGTCATGGTGTCGCGCGCCCAGCGTCCCGGGATCGGCGTCGGTGGCCACATCGCCACGTTCGCCTCCTCCGCCTCCCTCTACGACGTGGGCTTCAACCACTTCTTCCGGGGCAAGGACGAGGGCGACGGCGGCGACCAGATCTTCTTCCAGGGGCACGCGTCCCCCGGTATCTACGCCCGCGCGTACCTGCTGGACCGGCTCACCGAGCAGCAGCTCGACTCCTTCCGGCAGGAGAAGTCGAAGGCCCCGTACGGCCTCTCCAGCTACCCGCACCCGCGGCTGATGCCGGACTTCTGGGAGTTCCCGACCGTCTCGATGGGCCTCGGTCCGCTGGGTGCGATCTACCAGGCGCGGATGAACCGGTACATGGAGGCGCGCGGTATCGCGGACACCTCCAAGTCCCACGTTTGGGCGTATCTCGGCGACGGCGAGATGGACGAGCCGGAGTCGCTGGGCCAGCTGTCGATCGCCGCCCGTGAGGGTCTGGACAACCTGACCTTCGTGGTCAACTGCAACCTGCAGCGCCTGGACGGCCCGGTACGCGGCAACGGCAAGATCATCCAGGAGCTGGAGTCGATCTTCCGCGGTGCCGGCTGGAACGTCATCAAGCTGATCTGGGACCGTTCCTGGGACCCGCTGCTGGCGCAGGACCGCGACGGCATCCTCGTCAACAAGATGAACTCCACGCCCGACGGGCAGTTCCAGACGTACGCCACCGAGTCGGGCGGCTACATCCGTGAGCACTTCTTCGGCGGCGACCAGCGGCTGCGGGCGATGGTCGAGAACATGTCCGACCAGCAGATCCAGCAC
Source organism: Streptomyces sp. NPDC048331 (assembly GCF_043201215.1). Lineage (NCBI taxonomy): Bacteria > Bacillati > Actinomycetota > Actinomycetes > Kitasatosporales > Streptomycetaceae > Streptomyces > Streptomyces sp. NPDC048331. The sequence goes on from NZ_JBICYT010000019.1 coordinate 65,644, forward strand.
CTGGGCCGCGGCGGTCACGACCACAAGAAGGTCTACGCGGCCTACGCGGCGGCCAAGGCCCACAAGGGCCAGCCGACGGTGATCCTGGCCCAGACGGTGAAGGGCTGGACGCTCGGCCCGAACTTCGAGGGCCGCAACGCGACGCACCAGATGAAGAAGCTGACGGTCGACGACCTCAAGCGCTTCCGCGACCGCCTGCACATCCCGATCACGGACGCGCAGCTGGAGGGCGGGGCCCCGCCGTACTACCACCCGGGCCCGAGCTCCCCCGAGATCCAGTACATGCACGACCAGCGCAGCGCGCTGGGCGGGTACGTGCCGACCCGCGTGGTGCGCGCGAAGCCGCTGCAGCTGCCGGACGACAAGACGTACGCGGCCGCCAGGAAGGGCTCCGGGCAGCAGTCGATCGCCACGACCATGGCCTTCGTCCGCATCCTGAAGGACCTGATGCGGGACAAGGAGATCGGCAAGCGCTTCGTGCTGATCGCGCCCGACGAGTACCGCACCTTCGGTATGGACGCCTTCTTCCCGAGCGCCAAGATCTACAACCCGCTGGGCCAGCAGTACGAGGCGGTCGACCGCGACCTGCTGCTCGCGTACAAGGAGTCCCCGACGGGCCAGATGCTGCACGACGGCATCTCGGAGGCGGGCTGCACGGCCTCGCTGATCGCCGCGGGTTCGGCGTACGCGACGCACGGCGAGCCGCTGATCCCGGTCTACGTCTTCTACTCGATGTTCGGTTTCCAGCGCACGGGTGACCAGTTCTGGCAGATGGCCGACCAGCTCGCGCGCGGTTTCGTGCTCGGCGCGACCGCCGGGCGGACCACCCTCACGGGTGAGGGCCTCCAGCACGCCGACGGTCACTCCCAGCTGCTGGCCTCGACGAACCCGGGGTGCGTGGCGTACGACCCGGCCTACGGCTACGAGATCGCGCACATCGTCAAGGACGGTCTGCGGCGGATGTACGGCCCGGAGGCGGAGGACGTCTTCTACTACCTGACCGTCTACAACGAGCCGATCCAGCACCCGGCCGAGCCGGCGGACGTCGACGTGGACGGCATCCTGCACGGCATCCACCGGGTGTCGCAGGGCACCGAGGGCACCATCGGGGCGCAGCTGATGGCCTCGGGCGTGGCGGTGCCGTGGGCGCTGGAGGCGCAGCGGATCCTGGCGGCCGACTGGGGCGTCCGGGCGGACGTCTGGTCGGCGACCTCCTGGAACGAGCTGCGCCGCGAGGCGGTGGAGGTCGAGGAGCACAACCTGCTCCACCCGGAGGAGGAGCAGCGCGTCCCGTACGTGACGCGGAAGCTGTCGGGTGCGGAGGGGCCGTTCGTGGCGGTCTCGGACTGGATGCGGGCGGTTCCGGACCAGATCTCCCGGTGGGTGCCGGGCGCGTACACCTCGCTGGGCGCGGACGGCTTCGGTTTCGCGGACACGCGGGGCGCCGCGCGGCGCTTCTTCCACATCGACGCCCAGTCGGTGGTCCTGGCGACGCTCACCGAGCTGGCCCGGGCGGGGAAGGTGGACCGCTCGGTGCTGAAGCAGGCGGTCGACCGGTACCAGCTGCTGGACGTGGCGGCGGCGGATCCGGGCGCGGCGGGCGGCGACGCGTAGGGCCTACGGCGGGTTCGGTGAGCGGGTCCCGGCTTCGGCCGGGGCCCGCTCCCCTTTACGGGTTCCTTACGATGCTGGGCATGAAGGAACCCTCCCGCCAGCTGCTGTGGGAGCGGCGGAGCCAGACCCCGCTGCTCCTGCTCGCCGTGGCGTTCGCCGTGGCGTACGCCGTGCCCATCGTCGCCCCCGACGCGCGTGCGGAGGTGCACCGGGCGTGCACCTACGTCGAATGGGTGGTGTGGGGGGCCTTCGCGGTCGACTACCTGGTCCGGCTGGTCCTGGCGGCGGACCGTCGGCACTTCGTCCGGACCCACTGGCTGGACCTGGCGGCGGTGGTGCTGCCGCTCGTACAGCCGCTGCGCCTGCTGCGGCTGGTCGCCACCCTGATGCTGGTGGGCCGGCGGGCCCGGATGGCTCCGCAGATCCAGCTGACGACGTACGTGGCCGGGGCCGTGGTGGGGCTGCTGATGTTCGGCTCGCTGGCGGTGCTCAGCGTGGAGCGGGACGCCCCCGACGGGAACATCAAGAACCTGGGCGACGCCGTGTGGTGGTCCTTCACCACGATGACGACGGTCGGGTACGGGGACCACTCGCCCACCACGGGCCTCGGCCGGGTCCTGGCCGTGGGTCTGATGCTGTCCGGGATCGCCCTGCTCGGTGTGGTGACGGCCAACATCGCCGCGTGGTTCATCTCCCGCTTCGAGCGCGACGACCGGGCGGACATGCTCCAGCTGGCGGCCATCCGGGAACTGCGGGACGAGGTACGGGCGCTGCGCGGCGAGGTCGCCCGGCTGGGCGGCACGACGGCCGAGGTGGCCGTGGCCGACCCGCCGAACGCCCCGGCTCAGCGGGAGGTCACCTCTCCCACACCTTGAACGCCCGCACCTGGTAGGGCGACTGGGGCAGCCAGACCCCGTCGCCCGGGTAGGTCTGGAACTCGCCGGTCTCCGCGCATTCGGCCGACTGGTAGGTGGTCACCGGGCGCCCGGTGCGGTTGGTGAGGGATTGGGCGCTGGTCCCGGCGGGCAGCGCGGTGCAGCTGTTGATGTCCAGGTTGCTGAGCTCGTGCGTCTGCCGTGCCCCCTTGAACTCCGGTTTCGCCCACAGGCACAGCTGCCCGGTCGCGCAGGCCCCGAGCGTCGGCGGGCCCGCGGCGTGCGCCGTGCCGGCCGTGCTCGGGATGAGGGCGGTGAGGGCCAGGACGGTCGCGGCGAGGGTGGTCGTGGTGGTGGTGCGGGTGCTTCGACACGTACGCATGACGGGTCAACTCCTTGTGGACGGCGGGCGCCCGGACCGTTTCCGGAGCTCCGCCGAGACCACGCTGACCTGCGTGGACAGGCGGGCGGAAGGGGACCGGGTCGGGTCCACCCGGATAGGCGACAGCCCGGGCGGAACCTTCCGACAAGGCCTTCGTGGGTACGGAGTTGACTCGTCCGGAAGGCGTCTTCGTCGGGTTCGCGGCCGTACCGGCCGGGGGCGGTCCGGCCGGACGGGACCCGAACGTGTCATGCGCGAGCGTTCCGGCGGGCACCCCGAGGGCCCTCGAAGAAGGGCCTCGCAAACGGCTCAACGTGACGGTCGCCACCCCGCCGGTCACCGGTACGCTGACCGCCCACTCGGCGTCAGAAGGGAGCCCCGCGGTGATGATCGACGAGCGGTCGGTGACGACCGCGCCGGTGACCGGACTACGTGAACGCAAAAAACGGCGTACCCGGAACGCTCTGCTGCGTGCCGCCCTCCTGCTGTTCCTCGCCCAGGGGTACGAGCGCACCACCGTGGACGAGATCACCGACGCCGTGCACGTGTCCCAGCGCACCTTCTTCCGGTACTTCGCCAACAAGGAGGAGGTCGTCTTCGCCCTCCAGGAGCTGGTCGAGTCCCGGTTCGTCGCCGAACTGCGCGCCCGGCCGGCCGCCGAGGGCCCCTTCGAGGCCCTACGGGGTGCGGCGCTGGCGGCCTGGGACACCGTCGAGGTGGCCCTGTCCGAGGTGGTCCCGGTCGATCTCTACATGCGCAGTTACCGGCTGATCGAGTCCACCCCGGCGCTGCTCGCCGTGCACCTGCGGCGCTCCACGGAACTGGAGGAACGGGTCTCCCGGCTGATCGGCGTCCGGGAGGGCCTGGACGTGGACGTCGATCCGAGGCCTCGGGTGGCCGTGGCCGCGTTCTGTGGCGTGATGCGTGTCACAGGGCGGCTCTGGGGGCGGGGCGAGGACACCAGTGTGGAGTCGATCCGACGGCTGACGGAGACGTACCTCGACCGGATCGGCCCGGCGTTGAACTCCAGTTGGCGGGGTTCCGCGTAGCCCGACGCGTCCGCTCCGTCCTCGCCGTCGGCGCGTCGGCGGGTCGCCCGCTCGGGCCTCACGGGGTCCCACGGTCGGCCGTGAGTCCGGTCACCCGGCACGTCCGGGGCGTAAGACGTCTCATAGGCTGGTCACAGTGAACGTGCCCGGCCTTGCCCACCCCACCGCCCTCGGCGCCGACCCGCGCCCTGCCGCCTTGCGTGCCCTGCTCGCGCTGGCGGTGGTCTTCATCATGCTGGCGACCACCGGCTGGACGGCCGTTCACCGGCCGGAGGAGGGCACCCCGATGCGGGTCGCCGCCCTCGGCGCCTGGGCCAAGGCCCGGGTCGACGGCCGTCCGGTGCCGCCCGCCGACGCGCCCGCCCGGACGGTGGCCCGCTTCTTCGCCGGCCTCGACGGTGTCGAGCGCGCCCGGCTCGCCGACGGTTACCCGCTCGTCGTGGGCAACCTCGACGGGGCCCCCGCGGCGGTCCGCTACCGGGCCAACCTGGAGGGCCTGGAGCAGGCGCGCCGGGTCGAGGAGGCCCGTAGCCAGGACGTCTCGTTGACGCCGGCCGACCGGTCGACGGCCACCCGGCGTTCCCACCGCTTCGCCTCGCTGGCCGAGCCCGGCCGGCAGATCCTCGCCTTCGACCCGACGGGCGACGGCCGTGTGGCCGAGGTCTTCGGTGACCTCTCCGGCGCCGAGCGGGTCTCGGTGATCGTCCCGGGTGTCGACACCGACGTCCTCACCTTCGAGCGCACCCAGCGCCGTCTGACCTCCCCGGTCGGCATGGCCGAGTCGCTGTACGAGGCCCAGCGCGCGGCCGAGCCGGACCGTCGGACGGCGGTCATCGCCTGGGCCGGTTACACCGCGCCCACCGGGGTCGGGGTCGACGCCGCCACGGGCCGGATGGCCGTCGACGGCGCCGTCCTGCTGAAGGCCCTGACCGCGGCCCTGCCCGGGAACGCGAGCGTGGCGCTGTTCTGCCACAGCTACGGATCGGTGGTCTGCGGGGTCGCGGCGCACGAACTGCCGCGCCGGGTGACCGACGTGGTGGTGGCGGGCAGCCCCGGGATGCGCGCGGAGAACGTCGCCGGGCTGCACACCTCGGCGCGGGTCTGGGCGACGCGCGACGAGGGCGACTGGATCGCGGACGTTCCGCACCTGGAGGTCGGCGGGCTCGGTCACGGCGCCGATCCGGTGTCCCCGGCGTTCGGCGCGCGGCTGCTGTCCTCGGCCCGGGCCAAGAGCCACACCGGTTATTTCGCGCCAGGTACGGACTCGATGGACAACTTCGCCAAGATCGGAACCGGCGCGTTCGGTTCCGTTGTCTGTGCGACCGGGAACGATGCGTGCCGACGCGGGATTTCCGGGACAGAGCAGGACTGACGCGCGTAGAGGCGTGGAAATCGGCTCCCGCAACCGGGGGGACGCGCGGGGGCGCCGCCGTTTACGATGTGCCGCATGGGTGACGTACTGGCCGGAAATCATGCCGTCTGGGAGTTCGAATCGGACTCGGTGCTCATCCGCTTCGCACGGGGGATCAGAACGCCGAGGCTGCCAAGACTCTGGCATGCGCTGGGCTCTCGCCGGATCCCCCTCGAAGCGGTGTCCGCCGTGGAGATGACCGTGACCGGCGGCAAGCGGGACACGGTGGTCCTGCATGCCCTGCCGCGGCCGGGCGCGGACCCGCTGATGGAGGCCGCCGCCGGGCAGCTCAAGGAGGCCTGCGACCCGTACCGGCTGGTGCTGCCCGCCGACAAGGCGCCGGCCGCCGCCGCGTTCGCCGACGCGCTGCGGTCCCGGCTCGGGCCGGATGCCGCCGAGCCGTCCGAACGCTTCCTCGTCGACGTACCGCAGCCGCCGCTGCGCCTGAAGGCGTACGACGCCCGGGTGGGCTTCGACGGCTCGGCGATCACCTTCAACTGGTCCCGTACGGGTGCCTCCAGCGCCAAGTGGAAGGCGGGCGACCAGCAATTCCCGCTGGCCGCCCTCACCGGCGTCGAATGGTCCTCCCCGGAGGGCCCCGGCGGGCACCTTCGGCTGCTGCTGCGGGACACCACCGGTGACCCCCGCCCGGACCACGACCTGGCGGCGGCCGTCTTCGGCACGGGCTACGGGGCGGTGCACGAGTCGCTGCCGTTCGCCGCGGCCGTGCTCGCCGCCCTGCGCGCCCGTACCCCGGTGGCCGCCGTGCCGCGGGCCCGCTCCGGCGACGACCGGCTGCGGCACCTGAGCGAGCTGCACACGGCGGGGCTGCTCACGGACGCGGAGTACGCGGCGCTGCGGGACCGGTTCGCCGCCGAGTCGCTCTGAGCGGGGCCCGGCGGCTCAGGCCTCCCGGGCCACCGAGGTGAAGCTCATGTCCGGGTAGCGGTCCCCGGCCACCTGCGCGGCGATCGGCTCCAGCCGATCCAGCTCGGCCTGCGTGAGGGTGATCCGGGTCGCCCCGGTGTTCTCGCGCAGCCGTCCGGGCTTGCGGGTGCCGGGGATCGGGACCACGGTCAGCCCGTGCACCTTCGCCCGCTGCTGCACCCAGGCCAGGGCGATCTGCGCCGGGGTCGCGTCGTGCTGCCGGGCGATCTCCCGGACCGGGACCAGCAGCTCCGCGTTGACCTTCGCGTTGTCGCCGTTGAACCGCGGCTGGTGGCGCCGGAAGTCGTCCTGCGACAGCTCCGCGGACGCGTCGGCGAAGGAGCCGGTCAAGAAGCCCCGGCCGAGCGGGGAGTACGCCGCGACGGCCACGCCCAGCTCCGCCGCCGCGCCCACCGCGCTGCGCTCCACGTCCCGGCTGAACAGCGACCACTCCGACTGGAGCGCCGCGATCGGGTGCACGGCGTGCGCCTCGCGCAGCTCCGCTCCGGTGACCTCGCTGAGGCCGAGGTGGCGCACCTTGCCCTCGTCGACCAGCTCCGCCATGGCACCGACCGACTCGGCGAAGGGCACGGCCGGGTCGCGCCGGTGCATGTAGTACAGGTCGATGACGTCCACGCCGAGCCGGCGCAGGCTGGCCTCCACGGCCGCGCGGATGTAGGCGCGGTCGTTGCGGATGCCCCGGTACCGCGGGTCGTCGGAGCGCTCTATCGCGAACTTCGTCGCCAGTGTGATCTCGTCGCGGTGGGCGGCCACGAAGGGCGCCAGGAACTCCTCGTTGCGCCCCCGCCCGTAGATGTCGGCGGTGTCGAAGAGGGTGACCCCGGCGGCCAGTGCCGCCTCCAGGGTCTCCCGGGCCGCCGCCTCGTCGGTGTCGCCGTAGAACTCGCTCATGCCCATGCAGCCGAGGCCCTGGACGCCTACCAGCGGGCCGCCCTTGCCGAGCTCGACCTGTTCGAGGGTGGTGCCGTGCTCCGTCATTGCTGTGCCTTCCCCGATACCGTTTTCATGGCGTACATATCGATCTTGTAATCCAGTACGGCGAGCGCGTCCGTGAGCTCCGTGATGCGCGAGCGCACCTCGCGGCGCGTGCGTTCCAGCAGCTCCCGGCGTTCGTCCGTGGTGTGCTCGCCCTCGCGGACCAGTTCGGCGTACCGCACCATGTCCGCCACCGACATCCCCGTGGCCCGCAGCTTGCCCACGAAGCCGAGCCAGTCGAGGTCCTTGTCGGTGAAGCGCCGCTGCCCCGAGTGCGAGCGGTCCACGTGCGGCATCAGGCCGATCCGCTCGTACCAGCGCAGGGTGTGCTGGGTCAGACCGGTCCGGGCCTCGACCTCGCTGATCGTGTACCGCGTCTGCGTCAGGCTCTGGCTCATGACTCCACGCTAAATCCCTTGAGTGCACTCCAAGCAAGTAGGCTCGGCGCCATGGACAGCGTGGAGGCCGAGAACGGCATGGAAAGCCTGCGGATCATCGAGACCTGGCCGGTACCGACCGCCGCGGCGGCCGTCGTACGGGCCGACGGGAGCCTGGCGGGCTCCCACGGGCCCGTCGACCACCGGTTCGCCCTGGCGTCGGTCACCAAGCCGCTCGCCGCGTACGCCGCCCTCGTCGCGTACGAGGAGGGGGCGATCGAGCTGGACGAGCCGGCCGGGCCCGAGGGGTCGACGGTCCGTCATCTGCTCGCGCACACCAGCGGCCTGGCCTTCGACGAGCACCGGGTGGCGGCCCCGGCCGGGCAGCGCCGGCTGTACTCGAACGCCGGTTTCGAGGAGCTCGGCGACCATATCGCCAAGGCCACCGGCATCCCCTTCGCGGAGTACCTGCACCAGGCGGTCTTCGAGCCGCTGGGCATGACGCGGACCACCCTGGAGGGCTCGCCCGCCAAGGACGGCGTCTCCACCGTCACCGACCTGCTGCGGTTCGCCGCCGAGCTGCAGGCGCCGCGACTGCTGGACGTCCGTACGGTCGCCGAGGCCACCTCGGTCGTCCACCCCGGACTCAAGGGCGTCCTCCCCGGCTACGGACACCAGTCCCCCAACGACTGGGGCCTCGGCCTGGAGATCCGCGACCACAAGTCCCCGCACTGGACGGGCGTTTCCTCCTCGCCGCGCACCTTCGGCCACTTCGGCCAGGCCGGCACCTTCCTGTGGGTGGACCCGGACGCGCGCGCCGCGTGCGTGGCACTGACCGACCGCCCCTTCGGCCCGTGGGCGGCCGAGGCATGGACCCCGTTCACCGACGCGGTGCTGGCCGAGCTGCGCACCCACGGGTAGGTCGTCAGGAGGCCGCCGGTGCCGGCGGGTCGGGGAACTCCCAGATCAGCAGCTCCCCCGGGGACCCGGCGACGACCTCCAGGTCCCGCTCGCCGGTGATGCGCACCGAATCCCCGGGGCCCAGCTCGGCCCCGTCCAGGCGCAGGTCCCCGCGCACCACGTGCAGGTACACCCGGTCCGCCGCGGGTACGGCGACCCGCTCGCCCGCGCCGGGCCGCCGGACGTGCAGGACGGCGCCGGCCGCGGGGACCTCGTAGGGCGCGGCGTCGGCGATCTCCCGGACGACCCCGTACGCGGGCTCGCCGCCCGCCGTGAGGGGCGCGAGCCACATCTGCACGAAGCGCAGCCGCCCGGTGCCGTCGTTGCGTTCCACGTGCCGGGCCCCGGATCCGGCGCTCAGCCGCTGCACGTCCCCGGGCCGCACCACGCTCTTCTCGCCGGTGCTGTCCTGGTGGGTGAGTTCGCCCTCGATCACCCAGGTCACGATCTCGGTGTGGCTGTGCGGGTGCTCGTCGAAGCCGGCGCCGGGCGCGAGGGTCTCCTCGTTGCAGGCGAGCACCGGACCGAAGCGCAGGTTGTCCGGGTCGTAGAAGGAGCCGAAGGAGAAGGCGTGCCGGGTGGCGATCCCGGAGGCCGGGTCCCCACCCTCGTAGCGGTCGGCGCCGGGGCGAACATCAATCATGGACGCCACGGTAGACCCCGTCGGGGGCCGGGGCGCGGGCCACGGGCGGGACCGGACTCCGCGTACCCGTCCCGATAAGGCAGTCTTGTCACGTGTCCCAACCCGAACGTGAGCATTCGCCCGCCACACATGCCGCGCATCCCGTACCCGCCCATCCGCACACCGCGACGCTCCGCCGACTGGAGAAGTCCGCGGGCCGGCTGGCCGCCAACGCGATCGCGCGCATGGACGAGACCCTGCCGTGGTACCGGGCGATGCCGCCCGAGAACCGGTCGTGGATCGGCCTGGTCGCCCAGGCCGGTATCGCCGCGTTCACGGAATGGTTCAGGCACCCGGAGACCCCGCAGGCCATCTCCACCGATGTCTTCGGAACGGCTCCGCGCGAGCTGACCCGCGCGATCACGCTGCGGCAGACCGTGGAGATGGTCCGCACCACGATCGAGGTCATGGAGGCCGCGATCGAGGAGGTGGCGGCCCCGGGCGACGAGTCGATCCTGCGCGAGGCGCTGCTGGTGTACGCCCGGGAGATCGCGTTCGCGACCGCCCAGGTGTACGCGCAGGCCGCGGAGGCGCGCGGGGCGTGGGACGCCCGGCTGGAGTCCCTGGTCGTCAACGCGGTGCTGTCCGGCGAGGCGGACGAGGGCGCGCTGTCGCGGGCGGCGGCGCTGGGTTGGAACTCCCCCGAGCACGTGTGCGTGGTGCTCGGCACCGCGCCGGAGGGCGACAGCGAGCTGACGGTCGAGGCGATCCGGCGCGCGGCCCGTCACCACAAGCTCCAGGTCCTCACGGGTGTGCTCGGGGACCGGCTGGTGGTCATCGCGGGTGGCAGCGACAACCCGATCCAGGTGGCGAAGTCGCTGATCGGACCGTTCGCGGCGGGTCCGGTGGTGGCCGGGCCGGTGGTGGCCGACCTGTTGAACGCGACGAAGTCGGCGCAGGCCGCGGCGGCGGGACTGAAGGCCTGTACGGCGTGGCAGGACGCGCCGCGGCCGGTCCTGGCGGATGATCTCCTGCCGGAACGCGCGATCGCTTCCGATCCGGCTGCCAGGGAACAGCTGGTGGAGGAGATCTACAGACCGCTTGAGGAGGCGGGCTCGGCGCTGCTGGAGACCTTGAGCGTCTACCTGGAACAGGCGAGCAGCCTGGAAGGGGCGGCGCGCATGCTGTTCGTGCACCCCAATACGGTGCGCTACCGGCTGCGACGTGTGACCGACGTCACCGGATGGTCGCCGTCCGATGTCCGATCGGCGTTCACCTTGCGGATCGCCCTGATTCTGGGGCGTCTGGCCGACGGTGACCCCCAGTCCTAGACTTTTGTCGGACATCAACAATTACCCCGACGGTTCTTGGTCCCTGTCCCCACGGGCGGCAGGGACCATCCACAAGAGAGAGTGTGAGGGTGCTCGTACTCGTCGCTCCCGGCCAAGGCGCTCAGACGCCCGGCTTCTTGACCCCCTGGCTCGAACTTCCCGGTGCCGCAGACCGCGTCGCCGCGTGGTCGGACGCCATCGGGCTGGACCTTGCCCACTACGGCACGACCGCCGACGCCGACGCGATCCGCGACACGGCGGTGGCCCAGCCCCTGCTGGTGGCCGCGGGCCTGCTGTCCGCGTCCGCGCTCGGTTCCCCGGCCGCCTTCGGCGCCGTCGCGGGCCACAGCGTCGGTGAGATCACCGCCGCCGCCTACGCCGGCGTGCTGTCCGAGGCCGACGCGCTGTCGTTCGTGCGGACCCGCGGTCTGGGCATGGCCGAGGCCGCCGCCGTCACCGAGACCGGCATGGCCGCGGTCCTCGGCGGTGACCGTGACGTGGTCGTCGCACACCTGGAGAAGCTGGGTCTGACGCCCGCCAACATCAACGGCGCGGGTCAGATCGTGGCCGCCGGCACGATGGAGCAGATCGCCGCTCTGGGGGCCGACAAGCCCGAAGGCTCCACCAAGGTCGTCGCCCTCAAGGTCGCGGGCGCCTTCCACACGCACCACATGGCCCCCGCGGTCGCCACGCTGGAGAAGGCCGCCGAGGCCCTCACTCCGGCGGACCCGGCGCTGAAGTACGTCTCCAACAGGGACGGCCTCGTCGTCACCACGGGCGCCGACGTCGTCGCCCGCCTGGTCGGTCAGGTCGCCAACCCGGTCCGCTGGGACCTGTGCATGGAGACGTTCGCCGAGCTGGGCGTGACGGGAATCATCGAGCTCTGCCCCGGTGGCACCCTGACGGGCCTGGCCAAGCGCGCGCTGAAGGGCGTACCGAGCGTGGGTCTGAAGACCCCGGACGATCTCGACAAGGCCGCGGCGCTCATCGCCGATCTGACGGTCTGAGAGAAGGAGCCCACACAGCATGTCCAAGATCAAGCCGGCCAAGGGCTCCCCTTACGCCCGCATCCTCGGTGTCGGCGGCTACCGCCCGACCCGTGTGGTGCCCAACGAGGTCATCCTCGAGACCATCGACTCGTCCGACGAGTGGATCCGTTCCCGCTCCGGCATCGCGACCCGGCACTGGGCCTCCCCGCAGGAGACCGTCGCCGCGATGTCGGTGGAGGCGTCGGGGAAGGCGCTGGCCGACGCCGGTGTCGCCCCGGAGCAGATCGGTGCCGTGATCGTCTCGACGGTCTCGCACTTCAAGCAGACCCCGGCCGTCGCGACCGAGATCGCGCACCGGATCGGCGCGGGCAAGCCCGCGGCCTTCGACATCTCCGCCGGCTGTGCCGGTTTCGGCTACGGCCTGACCCTGGCCAAGGGCATGGTGGTGGAAGGCTCCGCCGAGTACGTCCTCGTCATCGGCGTGGAACGGCTCTCGGACCTGACCGACCTGGAGGACCGCGCGACGGCCTTCCTGTTCGGTGACGGCGCCGGCGCCGTGATCGTCGGCCCCTCGGACGAGCCGGCCATCGGCCCCACGGTGTGGGGTTCCGAGGGCGACAAGTCCGAGACGATCAAGCAGACCGTGCCGTGGGACGAGTACCTCGGCAAGGACGGCGGCGAGAAGTTTCCGGCCATCACCCAGGAGGGTCAGGCGGTCTTCCGCTGGGCCGTCTTCGAGATGGCCAAGGTGGCCCAGCAGGCGCTCGACGCCGCCGGGATCACCGCGGACGACCTGGACGTCTTCATCCCGCACCAGGCGAACATGCGGATCATCGACTCGATGGTGAAGACTCTGAAGCTGCCGGAGCACGTCACGGTCGCCCGTGACGTGGAGACCACCGGCAACACCTCGGCCGCCTCGATCCCGCTCGCTATGGAGCGGCTCCTGGCGACCGGAGCGGCGAAGAGCGGCGACACCGCGCTCGTCATCGGCTTCGGGGCGGGACTCGTCTACGCCGCGACGGTCGTTACCCTCCCCTAGGGCCGGGATCCACATCCCACCCTGTTCCACATCAGTCAGCTAGAGAAGGAGCGCCACATGGCCGCCACGCAGGAAGAGATCGTCGAGGGTCTCGCGGAGATCGTCAACGAGATCGCCGGTATCCCCACCGAGGACGTCGCGATCGAGAAGTCCTTCACCGACGACCTGGACGTCGACTCGCTCTCCATGGTCGAGGTCGTCGTCGCCGCCGAAGAGCGCTTCGACGTCAAGATCCCGGACGAGGACGTCAAGAACCTCAAGACGGTCGGCGATGCCGCTGACTACATCCTGAAGCACCAGGCCTGAGCCTGACGAGCGTTTGTCGCCACCTGGCGGTGGCGCCGTGACAATTCAGCACCCCCTGAGACGTGGAGAAAGAATTCCTGTGAGCCCGACCAATCGCACCGTGGTCGTCACCGGTATCGGCGCAACCACTCCGCTGGGTGGCGACAGCGCTTCGACCTGGGAAGGTCTGCTTGCCGGCCGCTCCGGCGTGAAGCCCCTGGAGGGCGAGCGCTTCGCCGAACTCCCGGTACGCATCGCCGCTCGGGCCGCCGTCGACCCGAACGACGTCCTGCCCCGGCCGCTGGCCCGCAAGCTGGACCGCTCGGCGCAGTTCGCCATCATCGCGGCCCGCGAGGCCTGGGCCGACGCGGGTTACACCACCCCGGCCGGCGAAGAGACGGAAGAGGGCGCCTTCATCGCGCCCGAGCGTCTGGGCACCGTGATCGCCTCCGGTATCGGCGGTGTCACCACCCTGCTCGACCAGTACGACGTCCTGAAGGACAAGGGTGTGCGTCGGGTCTCCCCGCACACCGTCCCCATGCTCATGCCGAACGGCCCGTCGGCCAACGTCGGCCTGGAGGTCAACGCCCAGGCGGGCGTGCACACTCCGGTCAGCGCCTGCGCGTCCGGCGCCGAGGCCATCGGCTACGCCGTCGAGATGATCCGGTCCGGCCGCGCCGACGTGGTCGTCGCCGGCGGCACCGAGGCGGCGATCCACCCGCTGCCGATCGCCGCGTTCGCCAACATGATGGCGATGTCCAAGAACAACGAGAACCCCGAGCAGGCCTCGCGTCCGTACGACAAGGCCCGTGACGGCTTCGTACTGGGCGAGGGCGCGGGCGTCGTCGTCCTGGAGTCCGCCGAGCACGCCGCCGCGCGCGGCGCCCGGGTCTACTGCGAGGTGCTGGGCCAGGGCCTGTCCGCGGACAGCCACCACATCGCGCAGCCGGAGCCGACCGGCCGCGGTGTCGCGGCCGCGGTGCAGAACCTGCTCGACAACACGGGTCTCGACCCGGCCGAGCTGGTCCACCTGAACGCGCACGCCACCTCGACCCCGCAGGGTGACACGGCCGAGCTGAAGGCCCTGCGCAAGGTGCTGGGCGACGACCTCGACCACATCGCGATCTCCGCGACCAAGTCGATGACGGGTCACCTGCTGGGTGGCGCGGGCGGTATCGAGACCGTCGCGACCGTGCTGGCGCTGTACAACCGGCTGGCCCCGCCGACGATCAACGTCGACGAGCTCGACGAGGACATCGACGCGGACATCGTCGTCGGCGAGCCCCGCAAGCTGCCGGCCGACGGCCCGATCTCCGCGATCAACAACTCCTTCGGCTTCGGCGGCCACAACGTGACCCTGGCGTTCCGCACGGTCTAGTACGTCCGAGCTACGCGAAAGGCCCACCCAGGATCCTGGGTGGGCTTTTCGCGTGGTCGGGCTAAACCACCTGGTGGAGCCAGCGGACGGGGGCGCCCTCGCCCGCGTAGCGGAAGGGCTCCAGTTCGTCGTCCCAGGGCTTGCCGAGCAGCTTGGCGATCTCCGCCTCCAGGTCGGTCTCGCCGTGCGCGGACCGGGCGAGGGCGGCGCGCAGCCGGTCCTCCGGGATCAGGATGTCGCCGTGCATGCCGGTGACGGCGTGGAAGATGCCGAGCTCCGGGGTGGAGCTGTAGCGCTCGCCCTCGGCGGTCGGGCAGGGTTCCGCGGTCACCTCGAAGCGCAGCAGGTGCCAGCCGCGCAGCGCGGACGCGAGCTTCGAGGCGGTGCCCACTTCGGCCTGCCAGGAGAACTCGGCTCTCCAGGTGCCGGGGGAGGCGGGCTGTCTGATCCAGTCGAGGTTCACCCGCACCCCGAGCACGCCCGCAACAGCCCATTCCACGTGCGGGCAGAGCGCGCGCGGTGCGGAATGCACGTACAGAACTCCACGTGTCGTCACCGGGACCTCCAGTGTGGGACGAGGTCGGGAATAAACTCCAGAAAACGGACAGTATGTGACGTGATGTAATGTAACGGAAATTATTTGACATTGCGCTACGGGACCTGCGGCCGAAACGCCACGGGAAAAAGCTACCGTGCGCCAGGGGTCATGGTGTGACGTACGGTCGCTACCAGACCCGTAAACACAGAGCTTTCACTCAGCAGGACCCCCCGAACGATGAGGGGACGACAAAGAGGGGCCCTTCCCATGCGCACCACCGCTCCGCGCCGCCGCGCGCGCCGGACGCTCGCGGGCGTGGGCGCCGCGGTCGTCCTGCTGGCCGGGACGGCCACCGGGTGCAGCTCGGGCGGGTCGGGCGAACAGGGTGGCGAACGCGGGGCGCAGAGCGCGCCGCGCTGGAACACCAAGCCCACCTCGATCGCCGCGGTCGGTGACTCCATCACGCGGGGGTTCGATGCCTGTTCGGTGCTGGCCGACTGCCCGGAGGCCTCCTGGGCCACCGGGAACGATCCGGCGGTCCGCTCGCTGGCGGCCCGTCTGCTCGGGGACGCCGAGGTGCCCGCCCGGAGCTGGAACTACGCGGTGACCGGTTCGCGCATGGCGGACCTGCCGGCACAGTTGGCCGGGGCCGCCGCGCACAAGCCCGACCTGGTCACGGTCATGGTGGGCTCGAACGACGCCTGCCGGCCCACGGCTTCGTCGATGACCCCGGTGGCGGAGTTCCGGGCCGGATTCGAGAAGGCGATCGCGGACCTGCGGGCCGCCTCGCCCGCCTCCCAGGTGTACGTCTCCAGCGTGCCGGACCTGCAGCGACTGTGGGAGCAGGGCAAGGACCTGCCGATGGTGCGGCAGATCTGGAAGCTGGGCATCTGTCAGTCCATGCTCGCCGACCCGCTGTCGGCGGCCACGGGGGCGACGGCTCGGCGCGAGCAGGTGCGGGCGCGGGTGGTGGAGTACAACGAGGTGCTGCGCGAGGTCTGCGGAAAGGATCCTCTGTGCCGCTACGACGGCGGCGCGGTGTTCCAGTACCCGTTCGCGGCGGATCAGTTGAGCCGCTGGGACTGGTTCCACCCGGGCAAGGACGGGCAGGCGCGGCTCGCGGAACTGGCGCACCGCCAGGTGACGGCGGCCGAACCGCCGCGTTGACGCCCCGGCGCGCGGAGGACCCGGGGGCGGGGGTCAGGACCCGCCCCCGGACCGATTCTCAGGGGTGATTTCCGGCCATACGGCGTGTCATGCGAGGTCGAGCGTCGCGGTCAGCCGGGTGTCGGCGTGCGAGTGGCTCGCTCGGACCTCGTAGGTGCCGCCGATCCGGCGCCAGCCGCGGGCCTCCTCGTCCCAGATCTCGAAGGCCCGGGCGGGCAGCGGGATCTCGGTCTCGACGCTCTCGCCGGGGCCCGCCTCCACACTCGCGAAGGCGGCCAGCCAGCTCGCCGGACGCTCCACGCCGTCCCGCTCGGGCGCCAGGTAGACCTGGACGACCTCGCGGCCGGGGCGGGCGCCGGTGTTGGTGAGGCGGACCCGGACCGTATCGGCGGTGACCTCCAGGGAGTCGTACGTCCAATCGGTGTAGCCGAGGCCGTGCCCGAAGGGGTAGCCGGGGGTCACGCCGTGCTTCTCGTACGCCCGGTAGCCGATGAAGAGCCCCTCGCCGTACTCCAGTCGCCCGTCGGTGGGGACGACCTCGGTGACGGGCGCGTCCGCGAACCGGGCGGGCCAGGTGGTGGGCAGCCGCCCGCCCGGCTCCGCGTGGCCGAAAAGTACGTCGGCCAGCGCGGCCCCGCCCTCCTGTCCGGGGAACCAGCTCAGCAGGACGGCGGCGACCTCGCCCCGCCAAGGCAGTTCCACCGGGGAGCCCGCGTTGACGACGACCACGGTGTTGGGGTTGACGGCGGCGACGGCGCGCACGAGGTCGTCCTGGCGGCCCGGGAGGGCGAGGTCCTGGCGGTCGAAGCCCTCGGACTCCACGCGCTCGGTGGTGGCGACGACCACGACGGCGGTGTCGGCCTCGCGCGCGGCGGCCACGGCCTCGGCGATCAGCTCGTCGGCGTCGCGCCGCGGGCCGAGGTGGAGCAGCGAGAACATGATCGCCCTGAGCGGCAGCGCGGACATGTCGGGAACCTGGAAGGTCAGGGACACCTCGACGGGCTCGCCCTCGACGAGGGTGAGCCGGGCCCGCTCGCTGGGGGCGCCGAAGAAGGCCTCGAAGGGGTCGGCCTCGTTGCCCATCTCCTGGATGCCCCTCCACAGGGTCTCACCGCCGACGCGGAGGGTGAAGGCGCCGAGTCCTCTGGTGCCGAAGGCGTGCTCGCCGCTCTCGCGCGGCACGAACGTTCCGCGCACCTCGATGCTCGCCATGGTCTCGTACGTGACCCCCGCGGGCAGGTCGTCGCCGATCCACTGGACCTGGCCGGAGGGCAGGCCGCCCTCGCCGAGGACGGTCCCGGCGGCGTCGCGGCAGACGGCGTGGAGCTCGAAGCCCTGGCCGGCGGCGGTGAGCTCGTCGGAGGGGTCGGCGCCGACGCTGTAGGTGAGGGCGCCCTCGGGGAGGGCGGCGGTGAGTCCCTCGAGAGGGGCGATCAGCCGTTCGGGGAAGACGGTGGCGCTACCGCCGCCGAGGATGCGGGCGGCGCGGGCGGCCGCGCCCGAGAGGGCGACCGTGCCGCCGGCGGCCGCGTCGAGCGGCAGCGCCCCCTCGTTGCGGACCAGGACGAAGCCGCGGACGGCGAGCTCGCGGGCCAGCGCCTGGCCGTCGATCGGGTCCGGGGCGTCCACCACGACGGCGGGGGCGCCCTCCAGGATCCCGACGCGGGCGGCGAGGCGCAGGACGTTGCGCACGGCGTCGTCGACGGCGGACTCGGGGACCTCGCCGGCGCGGACGGCCTCGGCGAGGGCGGGGCCGTAGACGGTGGTGGGGCCGGGCATGGCCACGTCCATGCCGCCCAGGATGTCGCCGGTGGTGGAGCGGGCGGCCATCCAGTCGGAGACGTTGCAGCCGTCGAAGCCCCATTCGGCGCGCAGCACCTCGTTCACGAGGTACTGGTGCTCGGTCATGGTCGTGCCGTTGACCTGGTTGTAGGCGGTCATGATGCCCCACGGGTGGGCGTTGGCGACGATGGCCTCGAACGGCGCCAGGTACAGCTCGCGCAGCGGGCGCGGGGCGATGACGCTGTCGACGGTGAACCGGTCGGTCTCCGCGTCGTTGCCGACGAAGTGCTTGACGGTGGTGCCGACCCCGCCGTCCTGGACGCCGTTCACATAGCCCGCGCCGACGGCGCCGGTGAGGTACGGGTCCTCGGAGTAGCACTCGAAGTGTCGGCCGCCGAGCGGGGAGCGGTGCAGGTTGACGGTGGGCGCGAGGAGCACGTGCACGCCCTTGCGGCGGGCCTCCTGGGCGAGGAGCCGGCCGGCGCGGCGGGCGAGTTCCGGGTCCCAGGCGGCGGCGAGCGCGGTCGGGGACGGCAGGGCGACGGACGGGTCGTCGGCGGTCCAGCGAACGCCGCGGACCCCGATGGGCCCGTCGGAGAAGACCAAGGACTCCAGCCCGATCGCCGGGACGGCGGGCAGGGCCCACATGTCCTGGCCGGCCAGGAGCCGGGCCTTGGTGTCGAGGTCCAGTTTGCCCAGTGCCGCCTCGACGGCGTCGTTGCGGCTCTGTTCGCGGCTCTGTTCGCGGACCTGATCGGCATCGGTCACGGCCGTGCCTCCTCGTTGAGTGCGGTGCGGTGCGGTGCCCCCATCGTGGACCTGTTACCTGTTGAACGGTAGGGTTCGTCATCTGTTCGTGATATTTGGATGCCGTACGGTCCTGTGGGCAGGCGCAACACGTGAACGGGAAGGGGTGCCGGGCAGATGGTCAGGGCGAGGAGCGAGGAGCGCCGCGGGGAGATCGTCCACGCGGCCGTCGAGGTCATCGCCGAGCGCGGCTATCGGGGTGCGTCCCTGGCGGCCGTCGCCGAACGCGTGGGCCTGACCCAGCAGGGCCTGCTGCACTACTTCCCGACCAAGGAGGCGCTGCTGGTCGCGGTGCTGGAGGAACGCGACCGCTGGGACACGGGCGGCGGCTCGCGGGCCGCGGCCGACAGCTGGCGCCTGGACCTGCTGGACTCGCTGGTCGAGTACAACGCCATGCGCCCGGGCATCGTGCAGACCTTCTCGGCGCTGCTGGGCGAGAGCGTCACCGACGGGCACCCGGCCCGGGAGTTCTTCACCGAGCGCTACGCCCAGGTCCGCGCGGAGATGGCGGCGGTGCTGCGCGCCGAGTTCGGCGACCGGCTGCCCTCCGGCCTCACCCCCGAGCAGGTGGCCCCGCTGCTGACGGCGGTCATGGACGGCCTCCAGTACCAGTGGCTGCTGGCGCCCGAGTCGGTGGACATGCCCGCCGCCTTCCGGTCCTTCCTCACGCTGCTGCGGGGACCGGAAAAGGCATAGGGGTGCCTCGCGGGCCGGGCCGGCCGTCGCGAGCCGCCCGATCCGCGGGGCACCCCCGGGCGTGTCCGGTGCTGTGGCCGGGAAGGTTCACCGGGTCACGCCGCCGGGCACTGCACTAGTCGATCCGGAGCTCGCCCATCCGGCTCCAGCCGGTCGCACCCTCGATGGTGGTGCTGACGATCTCGGGCGTACGGGTCACCAGCGGCCGCATGGTCTCCAGCGCGGCGCCGAAGTGCTCGGAGGTGACGTGTGCTTCGGCGGCGCCGTCCTGGAACGCCTCCACCAGCACGTAGGTGTTCGGCTCCTCCAGGCTGCGCGACCACTCGAACCACAGGTTCCCGGGTTCGGCGCGGGTGGCGCGGGTGAACGGCGCGACCTTGTCGGGCCACGCGTCGACGTATTCGGGCTTGACGGGGAATTTCACCACAATGAAGATCACACCGGCATTTTATGCAGGTTGATCCGCACCGCGGGCGAGCCTCCCCCCACCCTCGCCTTCCTGGCCGTGCTCGTGGAGGTCGCCGCCGGGCCGGCATCCTGACCTGGTGAAGATCGCCGCAGCCCAGCTGACCTGTACCCCCGCCGATGTCCGGGCCAATGTCGCGCAGGCCGCGGACCTCGCCGCCCAGGCCCGCGAACAGGGCGCCGACCTGGTGGTGTTCCCCGAGCTCGCGCTCACCGGCTACGAGCTCGACGCGCTGGCCGCGGACCCCCGCCTGTGGACGGCCGCCGACGACCCCCGCCTGGATCCGCTGCGCTCCGCCGGGATCGCCACCGCGGTGAACGTCGCCCTGCCCACCGGCGGCCCGCGCCCGGCCATCGCGACGCTGGTCCACGACGCGGACGGCGCGCACGTGACGACGTACGCGAAGCAGCACCTGTACCGGCACGAGCGGGAGGTCTTCGAGCGCGGCGAGGGCGACGGGCGCTTCGAACTCGGCGGGATCCGCTTCTGCCTGGGCGTCTGCTTCGACAACCACTTCCCCGAACTGCCCGGCCGGGGCGCGGCCGACGGCTGCCGGGTGCACCTGGCGAGCTCCCTCTACGGCACGGGCGACGGGGTCCACGAGCGCGCCACCGTGCACCCGGGGATCGCCCGCGAGCACGGCCTGTACGTGGTCCTCGCCAACCACGTCGGCCCGGCCGGCCCGTGGACCGGCTGCGGCCGGTCGGCCGTGTGGGCCCCCGGCGGCGCCCTGCTGGCCGAGGCGGACGACCGTACCCCCTCGGTGGTGACGGCCTCGGTCGCGACGGCCGCGGTGTGATGAGGTGGGCGCCATGAGCGACTTCGAGACGATCACGGTTCCGGAACGCCTCCACGGATATCCGGGGGTGGCCTTCGGCGGCTACGTGGCGGGCGTACTGGCCGCCCGCGCCTCCGCGAAGGACGTACGGGTGGACTTCCGGCGGCCCGTGCCGACCGGGTCACCGGTACGGCTCGCCGTGACCGCCGACGGCGGCTGCGAGCTGACGGACGGTGAGCTGATGCTGGCCGTGGCCACCCCGGCCGAGGCGCCCGCCGCGCAGGGCCCCGAAGCCCCCTCCTGGGACCGGGCGGTGGCGGCGGCCGAGGCCTTCCGGGCGGACCCGCCGGACGGTCAGGCCGACTGCTTCGGCTGCGGCCTGGAGCGGACGCCCGCCACCGGGCTGCGCCTGCACTGCGGTACGGTGCCGGGCCGCGAGCTGGTCGCCGCCGCGTGGACGCCCGCGCCCGGACTCGGCGGCCCCGACGGGCTGCTGCCGCCCGAGCTGGTGTGGGGCGCGCTGGACTGCCCCGGCAACGCGGCCGGGCGGCTGTTGGACGGCCGCCGGGCCGGGGCGGTCACCGCCGCGCTCGGTGCGCGGCTGCTGCGGCCGGTGCCGGTGGGCGAGGGGCTCGTCTCGTACGCCTGGATGCTGTCGTCCTCCGGCCGCAAGTACACCGTGGGCACGGCCCTGGCCACGGCCGACGGCGAACTGTGCGCCGTCGCCGAGGCGCTGTGGGTGGAGCCGCGCGCGTAACGCTCACGCGGTGTCGGGCAGCAGGTGCTTGCTGCCCCACGCCCCGAGGGGGCCCAGGGCCGCGTTCAGGTCCTGGCCCAGCGGGGTCAGGGAGTACTCGACGCGCGGCGGGACCTCGTCGTACACCTCGCGGTGCACGATCCCGTCGGCCTCCAGCTCGCGCAGCTGGGCGGCGAGCACCTTCTCGGAGACGCCGGGGACGAGCCTGCGCAGTTCACCGAAACGGTGAGGTCGCTGGTCCAGCACCCACAGGAGCGACACCTTCCACTTGCCGTCGATCACGGACATCGCCGCGGCGATCCCGCATTCGCCGGCGCCCGGCCTTCGTGCCACACCCATCGCACACCCTCCCCACCTGCTCGCTCACCTCGGGGTAACCACCCACTCCGAAGTGCGTACTTGAGCACTCCACCGCCTGCCAACAGGCTAAGCGTCATGACCGACACCACAGCGCACCAGTCCCTCACCCTCCTCGGCCTCGGTGACATGGGCACCGCCCTCGCCCGCACCTGGCTCGCCGCCGGGCACTCCCTGACCGTCTGGAACCGCACCCCCGCGAAGGCCGCGGCGGCCGCCGCCGAAGGGGCCTCCGTCGCCGCGACCGCGGCCGAAGCGGTCGCCGCGAGCGCGTTGGTCGTGGTCTGTCTGCTCGACGACGCGAGCGTCGGCTCCGCCCTGGACGGCGTCGACCTGACCGGCAAGGACCTCGTCAACCTCACCACCGGCACCCCGGCCGAGGCGCGCGCCCGCGCCGCCTGGGCGAAGGAGCGCGGCGCCCGGTACCTGGACGGCGGAATCATGGCCACGCCGACGATGATCGGCGTCCCCGAGGCCGGCGGGTACGTCTTCTACAGCGGCTCGCGCGCGCTCTTCGAGACCCGCCGGGCGGTCCTGGAGGTGCCGGCCGGCTCCCGCTTCGTCGGCGAGGACCCCGGGCACGCCGCCCTGCACGACGTGGCGCTGCTCAGTGCGATGTGGGGGATGTTCGCCGGCATCTCGCATGCCTACGCGCTGATCGAGGGCGAGGACATCGCCCCGAAGGACCTGGCCCCGCTGCTGTCCGAGTGGCTCGGCGCGATGGGCTTCTTCGTCGGCAACGCCGCCGAGCGGCTGACCTCGCGGGACTTCACCTCGGGGGTGGTGTCCAACCTGGCCATGCAGGTCACGGGCACCGGCACCATGCTGCGCACCACCGAGGAGCAGGGGGTCAGCGCCGAGCTGATCACCCCGTACGTGGACCTGCTGCGCCGCCGGCTCGCCGCGGACCCGGCCGCGCACGGCGGGGAGGACACGACGGGGGCCGTCCTGCTGCTGAAGCGGTAGGGGTACGGGCCTGCGGCTACGAGTACGCGGGCGGCGGCGGTCCGAAGCCCGCGGGGGTGGTTTCGGCGGCCGGAGCCTCGTCGGTCCGCATGAGGTCCCGGGCCATCAGCGTGGCCCCGGCCACCGCGCCCGGCATCAGGAACACCGCGACCAGCGGCACCAGGAACGCCAGCACCAGCGGCACCCCGAAGCCCAGCACGAGCAGCCGCCGCGACCGCATCAGCTCCAGCCGGTCGGGCAGCTCCACCTTGCGCCGCTGCAGGGCGACGGCGGTGAGCTCCTGGGTCAGGAAGTAGCCGGAGACGCAGAAGCCGAGCACCGGGATCACCGTCTGGCCGATCACCGGGACGAACCCGAGGGCGAAGAGCAGGATCCCGTACAGCAGCACCCGCAGGAGCACCTTCACGCTGTCCCGGGCCGAGATCCACAGCTCCAGCCAGAGCGGGAGCCCCGACCGCGGCACCTCGCCGCCCTCGCTGCGGTCGACCTGCTCCGAGAGGGACTCGTAGAAGGGCTGGCCGATCAGCAGGGTCACGGCGGTGAAGGTGATCACCGCGAGGAAGAGCCCGAGTCCGAAGAGCAGGGCGGTCAGGAAGCCCCGGAAGAACGAGAGCCAGGGCGAGGACCAGTCGTCGGCGAAGGGGGTGGCCCAGGCCGTCAGGTCGTCGGCTCCGTAGCCGAGCCCGATCAGGGCGCCGACGTAGAGGACGAACGCCACGAGCCCGGGCAGCAGCCCGAAGCCCAGCCAGCGGCCGTGGCCGAACACCCATCGCTGTCCGGCCAGCAGATACCGGAAGCCCCCCGCAAGATCACGCATGGGGCCAGTTTACGGCGAAGGCCGCACCCCGGTCGGGGTGCGGCCTTCGCGCTGCGAGCGCCGGATCAGACGGCGAGCTCGACGGTGATGTTGCCGCGGGTGGCCTTCGAGTACGGGCAGACCTGGTGGGCCTTCTCGATGAGGTCCTTGGCGGTGGCGGCGTCCACGTTCGGGATCACGGCGGAGATCTTGACGATCAGACCGAAGCCCTCGTCGTTCTTGCCGATGCCGACCTCGGCGGTGACCGTGGAGCCGGAGATGTCGGCGTTCACGTTCTTCGCGACGACGCCCAGGGCGCCCTGGAAGCAGGCGCTGTAGCCGGCGGCGAACAGCTGCTCCGGGTTGGTGCCGGCGCCGCTGCCACCGAGCTCCTTCGGCGGGTTCACGACGACGTCGAGCTGACCGTCGTTGGTGGCGACGCGACCGTCACGGCCGTTCTCGGCGGTGGCGACAGCGGTGTAGGCGACGTCGGACTGCTGGATGGACATAAAGGAAAATCCTCCTGGTAATCGCCGTGAGTCGCGCCCACGATCACGACGGTGTGCAGTGAGCCTAACCGGTGAAAGAAACGATCATCTTTCCGGTGTTCTCACCGCGCAGCATGCCGAGGAAGGCGGAGGTGGCGTTCTCGACGCCCTCGACGACCGTCTCGTCGTAGCGCAGCTCGCCGGAACGCAGCCAGCCGGCGACGTCCTGGACGAACTGCTGCTGCAGGTGGTTGTGGTCGTTGACGAGGATGCCCTGCAGGCGCAGGCGCTTGCCGATGACCTGCATCAGGTTGCGCGGACCGGGGGCGGCCTCGGTGTCGTTGTAGCCGGCGATCGCACCGCAGAGGGTGGCCCGACCGTTCACCTTCATCGAGGAGATGGCGGCCTCCAGGTGGTCACCGCCGACGTTGTCGAAGTAGACGTCGATGCCCTCGGGGGCGGCGGCCGGCAGCTGCTCGGCGACGGGACCGTTCTTGTAGTTGAAGGCGGCGTCGAAGCCGTACTTCTCCGTGAGGAGCGTCACCTTCTCGTCCGAACCGGCGGAGCCGATCACCCGGGAGGCGCCCTTGATCTTGGCGAACTGGCCGACGAGGCTGCCGACGGCACCGGCGGCGCCGGAGACGAAGACCGAGTCGCCCTCCTTGAAGGAGGCGACCTCGAAGAGTCCGGCGTAGGCGGTCAGGCCCGGCATGCCGAGCACGCCGAGGTAGGCGGAGAGCGGGGCGAGCGAGGCGTCCACCTTGACGGCGTGCGCGGCGTCGAGGTCCGCGTACTCGCGCCAGCCGAAGGGGTGCAGGACGTGCTCGCCGACGGCGAAGCCCTCGGCGGAGGAGGCGACGATCTCGCCGACCGCGCCGCCCTGCATCGGCTCGTCCAGCTGGAAGGGCGGGATGTACGACTTCACGTCGTTCATCCGGCCACGCATGTAGGGGTCCACGGACATGTACAGGTTGCGCACGAGGATCCGGCCGGCGGCGGGCTCGGCGGACACGGGTACCTCGCGCAGGGCGAAGTCCTCGGCGACGGGCCAGCCCTGCGGGCGACGGACGAGGTGCCACTCGCGGCTGACGGCGGGGATCTGAGACATGCTGCGCTCCTGGTCAGAACGAAATTGCTTCACTAGGTGAAACAACCATGCGCCTAGATATTTCATGTTGTCAAGTAAATGGGTACGCTGGTTCCATGCCCAGTCGTCGCGTAGACCCAGTGACCATCGAAGTCGTCGAGCTCATCGGCGACGTCGTGGCCCGGTACCACACGGAGTACGAGCACGCGGCCGCCAGCCACCAGCTCACCGGCGCCCAGGCCAAGGTGCTGAACATGCTCTCCCTGGAGCCGATGCCGATGCGGCGCATCGCGCTGAAGCTGCGGTGCGAGCCCTCCAACGTGACCGGCATCGTCGACCGCCTGGAGACCCGCGGGCTGGTCGAACGCCGCCCGGACCCGGCCGACCGCCGGGTGAAGCTGGCCGCCCCCACGGAGGAGGGCACGCTGACCGCGGAGCGGCTGCGCGAGTCGCTGGACTTCGCCCGCGAACCGCTGGCCGGGCTGTCCGACGAGGAGCGGACGGTCCTGCGGGACCTCCTCCGGCGCATGCTGGCCTGACGAAGGGCCTCCCCCGCGGAAGAAAGCCCTGGACGCGGGTCCGGGGCCGGCATAGGTTCAGCCGCCTGCGCGCCGGGCCCGTCACAGGGCTGACCGGCGGCTTTTTCATGTCACACGTTCCCGTGGGGGGTACACCGTCATGTCCTTCAACGCACCCGGACCACCGCCTCAGGCGCCTCAGCCTCAGCCGCACCGTCGGCCCGGCGACGTCCTCCGATCCCCGCAGGGCCTCGCGACCGCGACCACCGTCCTGCTGGGCGTGACGGGCGGGATCAACCTGCTCTCGGTCGGCGCCAACGCCTTCACCCTGTCGGTGATGAACGATGTGGACGCGGACCCCACGCGGGTCTCCAGCGCCACGACCGACCTGTCGGACATCCTGACCGGCCTCGCGGGACTCCTCCAGCTGCTGGCGTACCTCGCCACCGCCGTCGTCTTCCTCGTGTGGTTCCACCGCGTCCGCGTCAACGGCGAGATCTTCGCGGCCCCCGCCTTCACCCTGGCACGCGGCTGGGCCGTCGGCTGGTGGTTCATCCCCGTCGCCCACCTGTTCATGCCCTTCGTCACCGCACGGCAGATCTGGCGGGCCAGCACCCAGCTGAATCCGGACGGCTCCCCCGTCAGGGTCTCCGCCGCCCCCCTCACGGCCTGGTGGGTGGCCTGGGTCGGCGCGTCGATCGTCGGCCGCTTCAGCAGCCTGCTCTACACGGGCGCCGAGAGCCCCGGCGAGATGGCGGCCGCCGCCGGCGTGGGCATCGGCTCCGACCTGCTCATGGTCGCCGCGGCCGTGCTCGCCGTCCTCTTCGTCCGCAGGCTGACGGCCCTGCAGAACACCATGGCCGCGCAGGGCCCGTACGCCACCGCTCCGCCCGCGTACGCCGGAGCCACGGCGGTACCGGCGGCGCCGACGGCGCCGACGGCGCCGACGGCCTGAACGGCTCGGAACTGGGCTCAGAACGGCCTAGAACCAGCCGCAGAAGATCCAGCAGTCCTTGGTAGGCGAGGGGGTCGGCGTCGGGGACGGCGGGGGCGGCGGCGGGGCCTGCGTGCTCGTGGAAGCGCTGGGCGAGGGCTTCCCGGACGCGGTTCCCCGTACGGTCGACCCCGGGCCGGGAGTGCGGGAGGCCGGGCCCGATGTCTCGGGCGCGGGGGCGGACGAGGTCGGTCCCGGCTGCGTGACGTCCCCGGAAGGCGCCGCGGCCCCAGCCGTCCTCGTAGCCGCGACGGTGGCCTTCGCCGTGACCTTCGAGGGCCCCTTCGGCGCGCCGGCCGTCGGCCCGTCGGGCACCGGGGCGGGCTGCTGCGGACCGTCGTCGGTCAGCACCACGTTCGAGGCCCGGTCGGTGCGTTCCGCGTCGGTGGCCATCCGGGCCACCGCCATCGAGCCCCCGACCGCGATCAGCAGGCCGAGCGAGAGCGACAGCACGGTGCGACGGCGGCGCCGGTGCGTGGCCCGGCGGCGGGCGCCGGGGCGCCGCTCGTTCGGCTCGGACAGCACGACGAGCGAGTCGGCGAAGACCTCGGCCAGTGCCGGCGGAGGTCCGGAGTACGGCGTCTCGGCAACGGGCGCGGCAGGCGGCGCGGCGCCGGACGCGGCGGGTATCAGGTACTCGGCGGGGGTTCCGCATCCGGCGCACGCCAGTGCGCCGTTGAGGTGCCTCCGGCATGCGTGGCAGTAGTTCATGGCGCCCGCAGGCTACGTGGTCTGCGGCAACATCCGGATCCCGAGAACGTAAGGATCCTGTGTGGAATCGTTTCCGGCATGACATCTTTCGGGCCGAGCGGATTCCAGTTGGTGCTGTTGCGGCGGATGGCCGACTTCCAGCCGGACCTCGCCGACGAGGCCCGCCGCAGGCTGGGCGCCTCGCTCGCGGACCAGCGGGAGGCGAACAAACGCTGGCAGGCGATGGTCCGGTCACCCCGCTCCCGCGGGGCCCTGGCCCGCTACCGCTCGGTGCTCGGCCCGCCGGAGTCCGCCGAGCACCGCACGATCGGCGATCTGGAGTGCGAGGCCCTGCTGTGGGCGCTGCCGCTCTGGCCGGACCTGCGCTTCGAGGTGCTGGCCGCGCCGGACGGGGCGGTGTGGAACGAGTGGCTGGTCCGCGCCCCGGGGGCGCGGGGCCCGGTACTGGAGTCGCCGGACGACCTGCGGCCCTGGTCGGCGACGGTGGACGAGGTGGCGCGGGCCTTCGCCCCGGTCCGACCGATGGAGGGCACCGCGCCGACCCGTTGGCGACTGGCCTTCGCCGCGGGCGGGCGGCCCTGCGTGGCGGAGTTCACCTACGGCCTGCTCCAGCGGTTCTCCCTGGAAGGCACCCAGGCTTGAGGGCCTGTCCTCGGATCAGGCCCTAGCTGCCGAGGAAGGCCCGGACTCCGGTCGAGGTGGTGTCGTCGCCGAGCAGGTCGTTGTGTTTCAGGCAGCCGACCGGCGTGTTGGCGGCTCCGGTCAGCGGGACGCTGTCGTCCGGGTTGACGATCTCGTCGCAGTTCGACCAGAAGGTCGCGTACTTCACCGCGCCGGGGGTCTCGTCACCGCTGTTCAGGTTCTTCACCACGTACGACCCGGGGGTCATGTCCCGGCACGCCTGGTCCCACAACGCGCAGGCCCAGGCGGTGGAGGTGCCGCGGTTGGGTCCGGCGAGCGAGACCCAGTGGTCGACGACGTCCGCGCCGCCGCCGAACTTCACGTACCAGCGGCTGACCAGCGAACCGAAGGAGTGCGAGACGAGGTCGACCTCGGCGGCGCCGGTCTCCCGGCGGACCTGGTCGACGTAGGCGGCGAGCCGCCCGGCGAGGACCTCGTTGACCGACCGATGGGTGTCGTACCCGAAGGAGAAGAGCTCCGCGTCGGTGTACCCGGCGGCGCGCAGGTCCGCGCGCAGGGCTCCCCAGACACCCGGATCGGCGTTGTAGCCGTGCACGAGGACCACCGGGTTGCGGGGGGCGACCCCGGCGGAGGGGGCCTGGGCGGTGGCGGCCCGGGCCGGGGAGGCCGCCGGCAGCGCGAGGCACAGCGTCAGGAGCGCCAGGAGCACCGGCAGGGTCAGGAGCGCCGGGACCGGCGGGAGTGCCTGCGATCTCTGTCGGGCCGTCAGCATCGGGTCCCCTTTACCTTGTTACGCGTGAGTAGCGCGTGCGGTGCGGGCATGGTGCTGCCTGTCGGTACAGAAATCCACCCCCATGCAGCCGCGACGCACCCCCCGGCCGGAGCATCTCAACGGGGCACGAGACCGAATTGCCCGCGATGATATGAAAAGTGACCGACATTTCCGTCGGTCCTCTTGCGTCAGCGCTCTCGGGAGGATCTGCCGTGACCGTCAGTCTTGAGCAGTTGCGCCGCTGCCACGTCGCCGTCGACCTGGGGGCGGCAAGGACCCGCGTGTACGTCAAGGGCGCCGGCCTCGTGGTCGACGAACCCAGCGTCGCCGCGGTCAACACGCGCACCGGCGCACTCATCGCCGTCGGCTCCTTCGCCGAACGGATGACCGGCCGCACACCCGACTACATCCGGGTCGTCCGCCCCGTCTCCGGCGGCACCGTCGTCGACATCGAGATGGCCCAGCGGATGCTGCGTCACCTCCTCGGCGAGAAACTGCGGCGCGCCCTGCGGCGCAAGCCGCGACTGCGGGCCGCCGCCTGCACCCCGCACGACGCGGACCCGCTCGCCCAGCGGGCCACCGTGGAGACCCTCGTCGGACTCGGCGCCCGGCGTGTCGAACTGGTCGACACCCTGATCGCGGCGGCCGTCGGCTGCGGACTCCCCGTGGAGCAGCCGACCGCGACGATGATCATGGTGTGCGGGGCCGCGGCCACCCAGGTGGCCGTCCTCTCCCTGGGCTCCATCGTCACCGCCCAGCGGATCCCGGTCGGCGGCGAGGCCATCGACCACGCGGTCGTCCAGCACCTGCGCCACGCGCACGAGCTGATGCTGCCCAGCCAGGCCGTCCGGCCGCTGCAACTTGCCCTCCACGGCAACGGCCTCACCGTCGGCGGCCCCGCCTCCACCCTGATCCACGGCCGCGACGTGGCCACCGGCCTCGCCCGCTCCGTGCAGGTCGACACCGCCGCCGTCCGGGACGCCATCTACACCCCGCTGACCGCCGTTCTCGACGGCATCGGCAAGGTGCTGCGGGACTGCCCGCCGGACCTGGTCGCCGATCTGACGGACCGGGGGATCATGATGGTGGGCGGCAGCGCCCTGCTGCCGGGCCTGGACCAGATGCTGCGGGACGCCACCGGAATGCCCGTCGCCATCGCGGAACGGCCGGACGTGTGCGCCGTGCTCGGTCTCGGCGCGATGCTCGAAGGGAAGATCGCCCCGATGGTCCTCAACCCGCTGGCCGAATGAGGTCCCAGGAACCGAGGGAAGCCGACAGGCCCGACCGGCTGGACCGGTCCCACCGGCCCGACCGGTCCAGCCGGTCCAGCCGGTCCGACAAGGAGAGCGCGGAGCCCGACGAGGAGACGGCGAGCCTTCCGGTGCTGCTGGAAGCCGTCCTCGACGTCGGGTCCGAGCTCGAACTGCACGCCACCCTCCAACACATCGTGGACTCGGCGACCGAGCTGTGCTCGGCCCGGTACGGAGCGCTCGGGGTCGTCGACCCCGAGCGCGTCCTGCTGACCCAGCTGTTCACGGCAGGACTCACCGAGCAGGAGCGCGCCGCGATCCCGCACCTGCCGGACGCGCGCTCCGGCGTCCTCGGAGCCCTCGTCAGCGATCCGCGCCCGCTGCTCCTGGACGACGTCACCCAGGACCCGCGGGCCACCGGCTTCCCGCCGGGCCACCCACCCATGCACGGCCTCCTGGGTGTGCCGATCCGGGTGCACACGGAGGTCTTCGGCAGCCTCTACCTCACCGAGAAGCGGGGCGGCGCCCCCTTCACGGACGAGGACCTCGCCCTGCTCCGCGTGCTGGCCTCGCAGGCGGGCATAGCGATCGGCAACGCCCGGCTCTACGAGACCGCGCGCCGCCGGGAGCGCTGGATCGACGGCGCCGCCGCCGTGACCACGGCCCTGCTCGCCGGACGCCCGGCCGCGGACGCCCTGATGTGCGTGGCCGAACGGGCGCGGCTGCTGGCGGACGCCGCGGCCGGGGTCGTCCTCCAGCCGACCCCCGAGGGCGGCATGGAGATCGTGGCCGCCTCCACGCAGGGCGACCCGGGGGACCTGTTGGGGACGGCGATCGCCCCCGGTTCGCCGGTGCTCGTACAACTCCTGGGCGGCGAGCCCGTCTTCATCGACGACTCGGCGACGGATCCCCGGATGACCACGCACGTACGGGAGCGGTTCGGGCCGTCCATGATGCTCCCGCTGCAGAGCGGCGGCCAGCTGATCGGCACCCTGGCCCTGCCCCGCGAACGGGGCGGCCCCGCGTACGACGCGGTGGACCGGCTGCTCGCCTCGCAGTTCGCCTCCCAGGCCGCGCTGGCCCTCGTACTGGCGGACGCCCAGCACGACCGGGAGCAACTGGCGGTGTACGAGGACCGCGACCGGATCGCGCGGGACCTGCACGACCTCGTGGTCCAGCGGCTCTTCGCCACCGAGATGATGCTGGAGAGCACCCGGCGGCGGGCCGCGAACGCCCCGTCGGGGGACACCGTGGGCGACGAGCTCAGCCGGGCCGTGGACGAGCTGGACTCCACCATCCAGGAGGTCCGGACCGCCATCTTCGCCCTCCAGCAGCCGCCGACCGACGCCCCGACGACCTTCCGGGGTCGGGTGCTACGTGAGACGGGCGGCGCGGCGGTCGTCCTCGGCTTCCAGCCGTCGGTGCACTTCACGGGCGCGGTGGACACCCTGCTGCCTGATCGGGTGGCGGTCGACCTGCTCGGGGCCCTGCGCGGCGCCCTGGCCGCGGCGCACCGGCGCGGCGAGATCACCTTCATCGACGTACAGGTGGACGCGAGCCCGTCCCGGGTCCGCCTGACGGTGGCGGACGACGGCCGTACGGAATCGGGTGCGCGGGGCACGACGATGACGTGGGAGTCGGCACTGTAGTCGCCGCGGCGGCATCGGGATCGCCCGGTCGTGGACCTCCGATCGGCGGGCCGTGTTTCCATGATCGGATGAATCGCGAGAGTGCTCAGGTCCTCGACGGCGACCCGGTCCGGCTCGTCCGGCGCCGGACGGAAGCCGACCTCGCCGCGTGCGTCCGCGTGCTCGCCGAGGTCCACGAGCGGAACGGCTACCCGGTGAACTGGCCGGACCACCCACAAGGCTGGCTGTCCGGGCCGGCGCTGCTCGTGGCCTGGGTGGCGGAGCTGGACGGGCGGATCGTCGGTCACATCGGCCTCTCCCGCGGCGAGGCCGACGATGCCGCGCCCGCGCTGTGGAGCGGCCGCGAGGGCGTGAGCACTGCCGCGGCGGCCGTGGTCGGCCGCCTGTTCGTCGCTCCGGCCGCACGAGGCCAGGGGATCGGCGCACTCCTGATGGACCGGGTGGTACGGGAGGCGCGGGAGCGCGGTCTGCATCCCGTGCTCGACGTCGTGGCCTCGGACGCCTCGGCGGTGGCCCTGTACGAGCGCCTGGGCTGGGAGCGGTTGGCCACGGTCGAGCAGCGGTGGAGCCCGGAGCGGACGGTGACCGTGCACTGCTACGCGGCAGCCGGGTGACTGGACGCCTCCCCCGTCCCCGGCGCCACCTCCTCCTCAGGACCGATCCGGTCGGGTGGCCGCGCGCAACGCGATCCGGGTGTTGGACTGGGCCACCCCCGCCTCCCGTTTCATCCGGCGGAGCAGCCCGTCGAGGGCGGCGGGATCGGCGGCCCGGGCGCGTACGAGGTAGTCGTGCTCGCCCGTCACGTGCACGACCTCGGTGATCCCGGAGAGCTTGGCGACCTGCCGCTCGAACTCCTCGTTGGTGGTGTCCTGGCGCAGGGTGACGTCGATGAAGACGACGAGCCCGCCGGCGGTGTCGGCGGCCGGGTCCACGATCGTGGTGAAGCCGCGGATCACCCCTTCGCGACGCATCCGTCGCACCCGGTCGGCGGTGGCGTTGGCGCTGAGGCCGACGCGGACGCCCAGGTCCCGGTACGAGATCCGCGCATCCTGCTGCAGGATGCCGAGGATTTCCCTGTCGAGGCGGTCCATACCGCGATTCTCGCAGCCGAGCCCGGTATTCGCGCTCATCTCCCGACGGCCCGGCCCGACGCTCGCCCCATGAACGAACTGATGTCTCCGACGCTGGCGGGCGCGGCCGCGGGCCTCGGCGTGGCGATGCCCATGGGGGCGATGAGCGTGCTGCTGCTCCAGGAGGCTATGCGCGACCGCCGCACGGCCGTGGCCGCGGCCGCGGGAATCGCGGCGGTCGACCTCGGCTACGCGGCCCTCGCCACCGCGCTGGGGCCCTGGGTGGCCTCCCACATCTCCCCGGTGGAGGCCTGGGTCCGGCTGGCCTCGGCGGTGATCCTGCTGGTCATCGCGGCGCACGGCCTGGCCGGAGCCCGCCGGCCCGGAGCCGGACCCGACTCCGGCTCCGGCTCCGGCGCGGTCCTGGGCCAGGACACGGTCGCCGCCACCGCGCCCACTGCCGCGCCCGGCGCCCGGGTAGGGGTAGGGGCCGACTCCGGGCAGGCGGGCGTGTTCGTGCGGGCGCGGCCCGGGAAGGCCTTCGCCCGGTACGTCGGCCTGACCGCCCTCAACCCCACCACCGCCCTCTACTTCGCCGCGCTCACCACCGCGCAGGGCGCCGCCCTGGGCGCCGGAACGGCCGGAGCCGCGTTCCTCCTCGGCGTCGGCGCCGCCTCACTCCTCTGGCAGCTGGCCCTCGTGGTACTCGGCTCCCTCGCCGGGACCCGGATCCCGGACCGCGCCCGCGTCTGGACCTTCCGCCTCGGCTACGGCCTGGTCGCCGCGTACGCCGTGAAGATCGCCCTCCCGCTCCCGTGACCGGCCGGCCGGCCGGCCCCCGGCCGAGGGGGTTTGCCCCCTGCTCCCTCGGCGGCGAGACTCGGTCCCGTGGACATGGGGATCTCCGGTTTCGAGCCGTCCTTCCTGGTCGGGATCGAGGCGGTCCGGCAGGCGCACGGCGCCCGGTTGGCCGCGCTCGTCGGCCGACGGCTGACGGGGTTCGCCCTGGTGCGGTTCGCCGAGGACGGTGACTGGTACGCGGACTGCCCGGTGGTGCTCGACTTCGACGGCACCCGGGTCGAGGTCTGCCACACGAAGTTCGACGAACTCTCGATCGGCTGGGGCACCATCGTGACCACGGAGGTGATCACGGGCTGGGACGAGTCCGGGCTGACGCCCGAGTGGTCGCACCGTGACGCGCGCCTCGAACCGTTCGTCGGCCAGCAGCTTCGCGACCTCGCGCTGATCGAGTGGCGGCCGGAGGGCCGTGACCTGGCGGCGGGAACCCTGGCGGTGGAGTTCGTCTTCGACGCCGGCCGCCTGCGCATCGCCAACGCGCTCGACGAGAACGGCATCGAGACGGGCCCGGCCCGACAGGCCCACCTGCGGCACGGCCCCGAACGCTGACCGACGACGTCCGGATCCGGCGCCGGGCCCGCCACGGCACCACCGCGTCCAAGTACTGTCACCTGTACACGACTTCGACGACCGCCGACCGACGACCGACGACCGCCGATCGACGACCGACGACCGCCGATCGACGACCGCCGAGCGACGACCGCCGACCCGCCGACCCGCCGACCCGCCGACCCGACCTGGGGTGCCCCGTGACGACCCGCCTCTCGGCCCGCGAGGCCATCGCCGCCGTGACCGACCCCGACAGCTTCACCGAACTCCCCGCTCCCCTGCGGGTGTCCCCCGCCGACGGCCCCCTGGAGTGGACCGGCTACGACGGTTCCCGGGCCCGCGCCGCCGAGCGCACCGGCGAGCAGGAGTCCGTGGTCACCGGCACCGCCCGGGTGGGTGGGCACGAAGCCACCGTCATCTCCTTCGAGTTCGGCTTCCTGGGCGGCTCGCTGGGGCAGCGCACCGGGGACCGGCTCGAAGCCGCGTACGCCCATGCCCGTCGGCACCGCCTCCCCCTCGTCTCGCTCATCGCCACCGGCGGCTCCCGGATGCAGGAGGGCATGCTCGCGCTCACCCAGCTCCAGCGCGTGGCCCGCCAGTGCGTCCTGACCCGGGCCGCCGGGCTCCCCCAGCTCGCCGTCCTGCGCGATCCGACCACGGGCGGCGGCTGGGCCACCCTCGGGGCCGGGGCCGACGTCGTCCTCGCGCTCCCCGGGGCCCAGGTCGGCTTCGCCGGGTCGCGGGTGCGGCCGCCGGACGCGGACCCCGCGGCCTACAGCGCCGAGGGCCAGTACGCCGCGGGTCACGTGGACGCGGTCGTCCCCGCCGCCCACCTGCCGGGCACCCTCGCGCACTGGCTCCGCGTCCTCGCCGCGCCCCGCTCCGGCGGTCCGGTCGAGCCGCCGGCCGCACTGGCCGACGTAGCGCCACTGCGGACCGGCTGGGACGCCGTCCTGCAGGCCCGGCACCCCGACCGGCCGCACGCCACCGCGTACCTGGACGCGTACTTCGAACTCCGGCTGCACCTCTCCGGGGACCGGGCGGGCGGCACCGACCCCGGCATGCTGTGCGGATTCGGGCTGCGCGAGGGCCGCGCCGTCGCCTACGCCGCCCAGTGCGGCACCGCCACCCGCCCGGCCGGCTACCGTACGGCCGCCCGCGTCATCCGGCTCGCGGACCGGCTCGGCGTCCCGGTGCTCACCCTGGTGGACACCCCGGGCGCGGCCAACGACGCCGCCGCCGAACACGCGGGCGCGGGCGCGGCCATCGCCGACACCTTCGCGGCGCTGGCCGAGGCCACCGTGCCGGTCACCACCCTGCTGATCGGCGAGGGCGGCTCGGGCGGCGCCCTCGCCCTGGCCGCTCCCGGGAACACCTGGGTCACCCCGGACAGCTACTTCTCGGTGATCGCCCCGGAACTGGCGGCGGCCATCCTCAAGCGCCCCCCGGAAGCCGCCCCCGCCACGGCGGACCAACTCCGCATCCGCCCCCAGGACCTGGTCGCCCTGGGCATCGCCCGCGGCATCGTGAGCCCCGAATAGGGCCTGTCTTTCGGATCAGGTGCGGGTGGGCCGTGTCGTGGTGCTCGGACGGTGCGGGCATCCGGAGTGCGGCGCAGATCACTCACGGATCGTCTCCGATCCAGACCGTTCCCGCCCTCACTCTGCTTGGCTGGTGGCTCTGATGATCACAGGAGGTCGAGACGTATGGCGCTCACGCACTGGGGGTTCATCTACACGGCGGACGGCAGCGCGGCCGGTGGCGACGTCACCATCGTGGACACCGGTACGTGCCGCAGTGTGTTCGTCGGGGTGGAGAAGCCCGAGGAGAGCATCGAGGCCGCGCGCCGCCTGGTGGGTGAGGGCGTGCAACTGATCGAACTGTGCGGGGGTTTCGGGCCGGTATGGGCCGGGCGTGTCATCGAGGCGATCGACGGCGCGGTCCCCGTGGGCACGGTGGGCTATGGGCCCGAAGCGGTCGATCAGGTGCACGCGATCTTCTCCTGACGGGTGCCGGCTCCTTCACTCCGCCAGGGACCGGAGCCGGAGCCGGATCGCTGCGCCGTCGCGGCGTCCGCCGACCCGGCCCTCGCGAGAACCGCCGGATCGAAGCCCACGGATCTTCCACCCGGCCGTCATGACGCGGTCAGCCCCGGTGTCGTCCTCCAGCGTCTTCGGTCCACGACCGGCCGGATCGGGCGAATCGCGCCGGGCTGATCCCGACATGCCGCCCGAAGTGCCGTGTCAGGTGCGCCTGGTCGTAGAACCCGGCCGCCACCGCCGCCTCGGCCGGCCGCACCCCCGCGAGCAGCAGCCGCCGGGCGAGGGCCACCCGCCGCGCGGTCAGGTACGCGTGCGGCGGCAGCCCGTACGCCGCCGTGAAGCTCCGGATCAGGTGCGTGGAATGCGGGTACCCGAGCTCGGCCGCGGCCTCCTCCAGGGAGATCCCCTCGGGTACCCGCGCGTCGAGCAGCTCGCGCAGCCGTACGGCGACCCGCGCGCCCGGCGCCGCCACCGGCCCCGAACCCCGCCCCGGCCGCCCGTCTGCCGTACGCCCCGCCAGCCGGTGATGGAGCCGCTCCTGTACGAAGGCCAGGCGCGACTGGGCCTCGAAGGGGTCCCGCTCCGCGAGGGCCAGGTGCAGCCCGTGCACCCGATCGCGGAGCGCGGGGTCGGCGAGCAGCGGGGAGTCGACGGCGGCTCCCGTCAGCCGCTCCGGGAGCACCGAGGTCTCCAGGTACAGCACCCGCTTGCGGAAGCCCGTCTCGGTCACGGTCCGCCCGTCGTGGCTCACCCCGGGCGGCAGCAGGATCACCCGGTCGGACACCCCGACGCCGTGCCGTTCCCCGTCGAGGGCGAAGTCCACCCGCCCGCCGTCGAGGATCATCAGCGCCCAGGTGTCGTGCACATGGGCCGGGTACGCGTGCTCGGTGAAACGGGCGTGGAAGACCTCGGCGATACCGGGCACCGACGGCTGCCAGGCGGAAACGGTGCTGCGCGGACGTATCGCGGCCATGTCAGGAACGTACAAGACCGCCCGCGGGCACGGCGGCAGGCTGTCCGCATGACGACGACACGCAAGATCGACATCGCCGAGAAGCTGGCCGGTTTCTCCGAGCGGTGGGCCCCCCGACGCATCGCCCGCGTCAACGACTACGAGGTCAAGGTCGCCCGACTCCAGGGCGAGTTCATCTGGCACACCCACGAGGACACCGACGAGCTCTTCCTGGTGGTCGGCGGCACGTTGACGATCCACCTGCGCGACGGCGACGTGGTCCTGGGCCCCGGCCAGATGTACGTGGTCCCGCGCGGGGTCGAGCACTGCCCGGCGGCGGCCGAGGAGGCCCAGATCCTGCTCTTCGAGCCGGCCGGCACCACCAACACCGGCTCCGCGGGCGGCGACCGCACCCGGGAGCCCGTGGACGCGTAACCGAGGGACGGGGCGCGT
The DNA here is from genome assembly GCF_043201215.1 of Streptomyces sp. NPDC048331. Lineage (NCBI taxonomy): Bacteria > Bacillati > Actinomycetota > Actinomycetes > Kitasatosporales > Streptomycetaceae > Streptomyces > Streptomyces sp. NPDC048331. Next base: position 103,027 of record NZ_JBICYT010000019.1, read on the forward strand.
CAGGCCTGCGGGGAGCGGGCGTCGTACCGGGCGAAGTTCCGCCACCGGAGCGCGAGCAGCCCCAGCACCAGTACGCAGGCCAGCCCGCCGCCCGTGACGGCCACACTCGGGGAGATCAGATCGGCGGTGGTCCCGGCGAGGAAGTCGCCGAGCCGGGGCCCGCCCGCGACGACGATGATGAAGACGCCCTGCAAGCGGCCCCGCATGTCGTCGGGGGTGGCGGCCTGGAGCATGGTCGTGCGGAACACCATCGAGGCGGTGTCCGCGTACCCGGCGAGGGCCAGGAAGAACATGCCGAGCCACAGGTTCCGGGTGAGCCCGAACGCCGCGACGGCCAACCCCCACCCGGCGACGGCGAGCAGGATCGCCAGCCCGTGCCGGCGGATGCGGCCCTGCCAGCCGGAGAACAGCCCGCCGAGCAGCGCCCCGGCGGCCATGGCGGCGACCAGCAGGCCGACCGTTCCGGGGCCGCCGCCGTACCAGAGCACGGCGATGGCCGGGAACAGCGCCTTGGGCTGGGCGAGCACCATGGCGGCCAGGTCGGAGAAGAAGGTCATCCGGATGTTCGGCCGGGTCCCGAGGAAGCGCAGTCCGTCGAGGACGGAGGCCCGGCCCCGCGCGCCCTCGGCCCGGTCGGGCTTCATCGGCGGCAGCTTCCACATCGCGTAGAGCGCGGCGCTGAAGGTGACGGCGTCGATCAGGTAGGCCGTCTCGTAGCCCGCGACGGTGACGATGAACCCGCCGAGGGCCGGGCCGACCATCGACCCGAAGGTCATGGTCACGGAGTTCAGGGCATTGGCGGCGGGCAACTGCTCGGCCGGCAGCAGCCTCGGGATCATGGCGGACCGGGCCGGTCCGGTGAGCGCCCCGCAGACCGCCTGGAGTGCGACGACGGCGTACAGGAACCAGACGCGGTGGTAGTCGAGCAGCGCGGCCGCGGCGAGCACGATCGACAGCGCGGCAGCCGCCAGCGAGCTGTAGAGGCCGAGCTTGCGCCGGTCCACGGTGTCGGCGATCGCACCGCCGTAGAGGCCGAAGACGACGAGCGGGACGAGTGAGAAGAGCCCGACGAGGCCGACCGAGAAGCTGGACCGGGTGATGTCGTAGACCTGGAGCGAGATCGCCAGGACGGTCATCGCCTGACCGACCCAGGAGATGGTTCCGCCGAACCACAGCCGCCGGTAGTCGGCGGACACGTTGAGCGGGGTGAGGTCGGCGAATATTCGCTGCCAGAGCTGGGGTGGGGCGGTCGTCCGGGTCACAGCGGATGATAACCACCGCCCGTCCGCCGCCCTCCGGGATTTTCGGCCCCTTCGCACACCGGCAACAGTCGCCACACGCGGCTCCGGCCTCCCGACCTGGGTGGCGTATTGCCGGTAACCCGCCACTATCACCGGACATTTGACCGAATCGGCGTGCGCTCCCCGCCTCGTGTTCGGCTCATGATGAAAAGACTCGTATGTCCAGGGAGGCGTAGTGATCGAACCTGGCAACAGCACCACGAGCACCGGCACGACGCAGAACACGGTGCGCACCACCGTCCCCCTCACCGTCGGTGTCGAGGAGGAGTACCTGCTCGTCGACGCCCACAGCTTCCGGGTGGTCCCCGCCGCCCCGCTGGTCCTGGCGACGGCCGGCGGGCTGCCCGGCGAGCTCCACCCCGAGGGCACCCGCTACCAGGTGGAGATATCCACCCCGATAGCCCACTCGGCGGCCTCGCTGCGCGTCGAGCTCGCCGCCCTGCGGCGCACCGTCGGCCGGGCCGCCCGCGCCCACGGCTGCCGGCTGCTGGCCGCCCCCTCGCCGGTCGTCGCCGTGGAGGGGCCGCTGCATCTGACCGACGACGAGCCGCGCCAGCGCGAGCAGCACCGCCGCTTCGGCGCGCTCACCGACACGTTGGTCAGCTGCGGCCGTCACATCCACATCGGCACGCTCGACGTGGACACGGCGGTGGCCGTGTCCAACCGGATCAGACCCTGGCTGCCCACGCTGATCGCGCTGGCCGCCAACTCGCCGTTCTGGGGCGGCCGTGACACCGGTCATGCCAGTTGGCGGGCGATGGCCTGGTCCGGCTGGCCCTCGGCGGGCCTGCCGCCGCACTTCACGTCCACGGCGCACTTCCGGCGCTCGGTGCAGACCCTGCTCGGCTCCGGGGCGGCCCTGGACACCAAGATGGTCTATTGGGACCTCCGCCCCTCCGGGCACTGGCCGACGCTCGAGATCCGGGCGCCGGACATGTCCCCGGACATCGACTCGGCCATCCTGCAGGCCGAACTGGCCCGCGCCCTCGTCTCCACGGCGCTGCGCGAGATCGCGGAGCGTCGCCCCGAACCGGCCGTACGGGACGACGTGCTGCGCCTCGCGCGCTGGCGGGCGGCCCACGACGGCTTGGAGGGCTTCGGCCTCGACCCGTACACGGGGACGGAACTCCCGGCGGCGGACCTCGCGGAGGCCCTGCTGGACCTGATCGCCCCGGAACTGGCCGCCGCCGGCGACCTCGACCACGCCGCCAAGACCATGGCGGGCCTCCTACGCGACGGCTCGGGCGCCCACCGCCAGCGGGTGGCGTTCGCCCGCCGCCAGGACCTGACGGACGTCCTGCGCCATCTCACGGACGAAACGGAGGACTTCTGACCGGGCGGAACCCTGGGTCCGTCGACGCCGCAGGTGCGATCCTTCCGCACCTGCGGCCATCACCGCGACACCGAGGGCGGGCCGGGCGGACCCCGCACGCCGCGGCGGCGAACCGAATCCCGGTGCGGTCGTTCTGCCGGGTTCCCACCGTGAGCGGATGGATGCCATACCGCCTGAGCCCCGCCTGTTCGCGAACCGATGGCCCGAAGGGACCGGGCCGGAGGGCCGGCCGATCCAGCGGGACCGTTGCACCTGCTTCGACCAGTACCGGACGCCCCCGGAAACGCCGAAGCCGCAGGTGCGATCGTTTCTGCACCTGCGGCTTGCAGTGGGGCGGGTGGGACTCGAACCCACGGCCGACGGATTATGAGTCCGCTGCTCTAACCGGCTGAGCTACCGCCCCTTCACGGCGTGGCGCGTACACGTGTGCGCGCCGTCTGCCGCAGCATAGCCGCTCATACGATCTCCTGCCTCGGATGCCTCGCATGATCGGCTTCGCCTGTTCAGAGAGACCGCGCTGAGGGCTGTCCGGTTCCCGGACGGGGCCACAAAGAAAAGAAGAGGACCCCTCGGGGTCCTCTTCTTCTTCCTTGCTCCCCCGGCTGGACTCGAACCAGCAACCCTCCGGTTAACAGCCGAATGCTCTGCCAATTGAGCTACAGGGGACCGCGCTCCCCCGACTGGACTCGAACCAGTAACCTGCCGGTTAACAGCCGGCTGCTCTGCCAATTGAGCTACAGGGGATTGCTGCGGTGCATCGAACAGCCCACCTCCGGCGTTGCCGGGGGGCGAGTGCCCGTTGCGAGTCATAGATTAGCGCAAGCAGGGGGGTGCTCCGCCAATCGGTATCGACAGCGGGCCGGGCACCACACGACGAAGGGTGACAGCCATGCGGTACAAGGTCACGTTCGTGGTCGGACTGGCCCTCGGGTACGTGCTCGGAACCCGGGCCGGACGCGAGCGCTACGAGCAGCTACGGAAGTCCGCCCGCCAGATCGCGCAGAACCCGGCGCTGCGCAACGCCGCCGAGACCGCGGGCCAGACCGGGCGCGAGTTCGCCGGGAAGGCCTTCACCGCGGTGGGCCAGAAGGTCGGCGACGCCGTTCCGGACTCGCTCGCCGGGCGGGTACGGGGCCTGCGCGACCGGGTCGGCGGCGGCGCCGGCGAGGACGACTGGGGCACGAGCAACACCTGATCGACATCACACCCCTGGGGCCCGCGGGATCCATGAGGTTCCGGGGGCTCCGGACCGGTCGCGTCCGGCCCCGCGTGCGGCAGAATTCACCGCATGGGGATAGTCGCCGGGCTGGACAGCTCTTCCGCGTTCACACGCATCGTCGTCTGTGACACCGAGACCGGCGCCGTGCTGCGCCAGGGGTACGCACCCCATCCGCAGCCCACGGGTGAACCGGACGGTGCGAATCCGCACGAGACCGACCCGCAGGCCTGGCTGCTCTCGCTCGGCGAGGCCGCCGGCGGCGGGCTCCTCGAAGGTGTCCAGGCCATAGGAGTCTCCGCGCAGCAGCACGGGCTGCTGCCGCTGGACCCGCAGGGCGCCCTGGTGCGTCCCGCCCTCGTCGGCAACGACAAGCGCGGCCAGGTCGTGGCCGCCGACCTCATCGACGCCTTCGGCGGCCGGCACCGCTGGGTCGAGGCGGTGGGCTCGGTCCCGCACTCCGCGCAGCCGATCGCGAAGCTGGCCTGGCTGGCCCGCAACGAGCCCGAGGCCGCCCGCCGGATCGCCGTGCTGATGTCCCCGCACGACTGGCTCGTCTGGCAGCTGCTGGGCCGCCCCGCCCGGCGGACCACCGACCGCGGCGGCGCCTCCGGCACCGGCTACTGGTCGGCGGCCACCGGAACCTGGCGCCCCGACCTGGTCGAGCTGGCGCTGGGCCACCGGGCGCTGCTGCCCGAGGTGCTCGGCCCGTCCGACGCCGCCGGGACGACCCCCGAGGGGCTGTTGATCTCGGCCGGTACCGGCGAGACGATGGCCGCCGCGCTCGGGCTGGGGCTGGGCCCCGGCGACGCGGTGGTCTCGCTGGGTGCCTCCGGGTCGGTGATGGCGGTGCACCACGAGGCGGTGTCGGAGCCGGGCGGGCTGGTCACCTCGCTGGCCGACGCCGGCGGCATGCACCTGCCCGTGGTGAACACCTCCAACGCCGTACGGGCCCTGCGCGGCACCGCCGAGCTGCTCGGCACCGATCTGGAGGGGCTGTCCGAGCTCGCGCTGAAGTCGACGCCGGGCGCGCACGGCCTCGTACTCCTGCCGTACCTGGAGGGTGAGCGGACCCCGAACCTGCCGCACGCCGCCGGCACCCTGTCCGGGCTGCGTCGGGACTCGATGAAGCCGGAGCACCTGGCCCGGGCCGCCTTCGAGGGCATGCTGTGCGGGCTGGTGGACGCGCTGGACGTGCTGCGCTCCCGCGGGGTCGAGATCCGGCGGGTGTTCCTGCTGGGCGCGGCGGCCGAGCTGCCCGCCGTGCAGGCCGCGGCTCCCGGGCTGTTCGGCACGCAGGTCGTCGTACCGGCGCCGGCCGACTACGCGGCGCTGGGCGCGGCGCGCCAGGCCGCCTGGGCGCTCGGTGTGGCGCAGGGCACGTCGGCCCCGCACACCCCGCCGGTCTGGCCGGCTCCGTCGGCCCAGATCTTCGAGCCGGGCGAGGAGTTCCCGGCATGGCAGGGGGTCCGCCAGCAGTACATCGCCACGCGCGAGCAGATCCACCCCGGGGCGTTCTAGGGGTGTCTTGCCGGACACCGCCTACGTCGCGAGTCGGGGCGGGCTGGTCCTTTTGACCGGCCTTTGCGAAATCCGGTGGGGATCACAGGGCCGGTTGGCCCAAGATGGATCGACCCCCTCGATCGTGCCGACCGGAGCCTGCGCGTGCTCATACGACTTCTGCGGACCCATCTGGGTACGTACCGGAAACCCATCGCGGTGCTGGTCCTGCTGCAACTGCTGCAGACCAGCGCCAGCCTCTACCTGCCCACACTCAACGCCGACATCATCGACAACGGTGTCGTCAACGGCGACACCGGCTACATCCTGCGCTTCGGCGCGCTGATGCTCGGCGTCTCCCTCGTCCAGCTCGTCTGCAACGTCGGAGCCGTCTACTACGGCGCCCGTACGGCCGCGGCCTTCGGCCGGGACCTGCGCGCCGCGATCTTCGACCGCGTGCAGAGCTTCTCGGCGCGGGAGCTGGGCCAGTTCGGCGCCCCGTCGCTGATCACCCGTACGACGAACGACGTCCAGCAGGTCCAGATGCTGGTGCTGATGACCTTCACCCTGATGGTCTCGGCCCCGATCATGTGCGTCGGCGGTATCGCCATGGCGCTGTCGCTCGACGTGAAGCTGTCGGGCGTGCTGCTCGCCGTGGTCCCGGTGCTCGGGATCGCCGTCGGCGCGATCGTCTTCCGGACGCGGCCGCTGTTCCGCCGGATGCAGGTGCGCCTGGACACCGTGAACCGGGTCCTGCGCGAGCAGATCACCGGCAACCGGGTGATCCGCGCCTTCGTCCGCGACGACTACGAGAAGGACCGCTTCCGGGAGGCCAACGCCGACCTGACCGGCGTCTCGCTGGCCGCCGGCAAGCTCCTGGCGTACATGTTCCCCACGGTCATCGTGGTCGTGAACATCTCCAGCGTCGCCGTGATCTGGTTCGGCGCCATGCGCGTCGACAGCGGCGGCATGGAGATCGGCCAGTTGACGGCCTTCCTCGCCTACCTGATGCAGATCGTCATGGCCGTGATGATGGCCACCTTCATGTTCATGATGGTGCCGCGCGCCGAGGTCTGCGGCGAGCGCATCCAGGAGGTCCTGGACACCGAGTCCAGCGTGGTCCCGCCCAAGGACCCGGTGCGCGAACTCGCCCGCCGCGGGCTCCTGGAGCTGCGCGGCGCCGACTTCGGCTACCCGGGCGCCGAGGCCCCGGTGCTGCGCGGGGTGGACCTGGTGGCCCGCCCCGGTGAGACCACGGCGGTGATCGGCTCCACCGGAAGCGGCAAGTCCACGCTGCTGGGCCTGGTCCCGCGGCTCTTCGACGCGACCGGCGGCGAGGTCCTCGTCGACGGGGAGAACGTCCGCGCACTCGACCCGGACCTGCTGGCCAGGACGGTCGGCATGGTGCCGCAGAAGCCGTACCTGTTCTCCGGGACCATCGCCTCCAACCTGCGCTACGGGCGCCCGGAGGCGAGCGACGAAGAACTCTGGCGGGCGCTGGAGGTGGCCCAGGCCACCGAGTTCGTCTCCGCGTTGGAGGGCGGCCTGGACGCCCCCATCAGCCAGGGCGGAACCAATGTCTCCGGCGGCCAGCGCCAGCGTCTGGCCATCGCCCGCGCGCTCGTGCAGCGCCCGGAGATCTACCTCTTCGACGACTCGTTCTCGGCCCTGGACTACGCGACGGACGCGGCGCTGCGCGCGGCGCTCGCCCGCGAGACCGAGGACGCGACCGTGGTCATCGTCGCCCAGCGGGTCTCCACGATCCGGGACGCCGACCGGATCATCGTCCTGGACGAGGGCCAGGTCGTGGGTGAGGGACGCCATCACGAACTGATGGCCGACAACGAGACCTACCGGGAGATCGTGCTCTCCCAGCTGACGGAGGCGGAGGCCGCATGAGCGGGCCCGGAGGACGGATGATGATGGGGCCGGCGCAGCGGTCCATGGACTTCAAGGGTTCGGGCAAGCGGCTGCTGCGACAGCTCGCGTACGACCGGGCCAAGATCTGGGGCATGGTCGCGGCCGTCGTCGGCAGTGTCGGCTGCGCGGTGGTCGGCCCGAAGATCCTCGGTGAGGCCACCGACCTGGTGTTCGCGGGGATCGTCGGCCGTGAGATGCCGGCCGGGATCACCAAGGAGCAGGCGCTGGACGGCCTGCGCGCCCGGGGCCAGGACGGCATGGCCGACATGCTCGCCGGCACCGACTTCACCCCCGGGCAGGGCATCGACTTCGGCGCCGTCGGGGTCGTCGCGATCTGGGCGCTGGTGGTCTTCACCCTGGCCGGCCTGCTGATGCTGGTCGCGACGAGGCTGTCGAACCACGTCATGAACGGCACGGTCTACCGGATGCGCGAGGAGCTCCAGGCGAAGCTGTCGCGGCTGCCGCTGTCGTACTTCGACCAGCAGAAGCGCGGCGAGGTGCTCAGCCGGGCCACGAACGACATCGACAACATCGGCCAGACGATCCAGCAGACGATGGGCCAGCTGCTGAACTCGCTGCTGACCATCGTCGGCGTGCTCGTGATGATGTTCTGGATCTCGCCGCTGTTGGCGCTGGTCGCGCTGGTGACCGTTCCGCTGTCGGTCTTCGTCGCCGCGAAGATCGGCAAGAAGTCGCAGCCGCAGTTCGTGGCGCAGTGGAAGGCGACCGGCGCGCTCAACGCCCACATCGAGGAGATGTACTCGGGCCACAGCGTGGTCAAGGTCTTCGGCCGGCAGCGGGAGTCCGCGGCCGTCTTCGCCGAGCAGAACGAGGCGCTGTACCGGGCCTCCTTCAAGGCGCAGCTGGTCAGCGGCATCATGCAGCCGGTGATGTTCTTCATCTCGAACATCAACTACGTGCTGATAGCCGTCGTCGGCGGGCTCCGGGTCGCCTCCGGCACCCTGTCGATCGGTGATGTGCAGGCCTTCATCCAGTACTCGCGGCAGTTCTCGATGCCGCTGACGCAGGTCGCCTCGATGGCGAACCTCGTGCAGTCCGGTGTCGCCTCGGCGGAGCGGGTGTACGAGCTGCTGGACGCGCCGGAGCAGGAGCCGGACGCGGAGGTTCCGGAGCGGCCGGAGGAGCTGCGCGGTCAGGTCACCTTCGACAAGGTGGCCTTCCGCTACGAGCCCGACAAGCCGCTGATCGAGAACCTCTCGCTCACGGTGGAGCCGGGCCACACGGTCGCGATCGTCGGCCCGACGGGCGCCGGCAAGACCACGCTGGTCAATCTGCTGATGCGGTTCTACGAGGTCACGGGCGGGGAGATCGCCCTCGACGGGGTGGACATCGCGAAGATGACCCGCGAGGAACTACGCGACGGCATCGGCATGGTGCTCCAGGACACCTGGCTGTTCGGCGGCACCATCGCTGAGAACATCGCCTACGGTGCTTCGCGCGCGGTCACGCGCGCCGAGGTCGAGGAGGCGGCGCGGGCCGCCCACGCGGACCGTTTCATCCGCACCCTGCCGGACGGCTACGACACCGTGCTGGACGACGAGGGCGCGGGCGTCAGCGCGGGCGAGAAGCAGCTGATCACCATCGCCCGGGCGTTCCTGTCGGAGCCGGTGATCCTGGTGCTCGACGAGGCGACGAGCTCGGTGGACACCCGTACCGAGGTGCTGATCCAGAAGGCGATGGCACGCCTCGCGCGGGGCCGTACGTCCTTCGTGATCGCGCACCGGCTCTCCACGATCCGCGACGCGGACGTGATCCTGGTGATGGAGAGCGGATCGATCGTGGAACAGGGCACGCACGAGGAGCTGCTGGCCTCGGGCGGCGCGTACGCCCGGCTGTACGAGGCGCAGTTCGCGCAGGCGGTGGCCGAGGTCGACTAGGACAACGGTCCCGTGCGTCGCGCGGCGGAGGGGCACTCGGGTACGGGACACGTACGCGGGTGCCCCTTCGCCGTCGTTAGCATGACGGCATGGCATCGGACGTGGTGATACGCCCCGCGCGGGCGGCGGATGAGCGCGCGATACTGGAGCTGTTCCGTGCGACGTGGTCACGTGTGAGTGAACCGGGCCCCGAGCGCCCGGCGGACGCGGCCGTCTTCGACGAGCGGCACCCAGTGGAGAGCTACCTCGTCGCGGAACGCGGGGAGCGGGTCGTCGGGTACATCGCCCAGGCTCCGGCCAGTCCCCTCGACACCAACCGGCATGTCCGTCACATCCAGGGCTTGGCGGTCCTCGCATCCGCCCGGGGCGCCGGGGTCGGGCAGGCCCTCGTCGAGGCGGCCTGCGCCGCCGCGCGGGCCGGTGGTGCCCGCAGGATGAACCTGCGCGTGCTCGGCCACAACGAGCCGGCGCGGCAGCTGTACCGGCGGTGCGGCTTCGCGGTGGTGGGCGTGCTGCCCGAGGAGTTCCTGCTGGACGGGCTCTACGTCGACGACGTCTGGATGAGCCGGAGCCTGTCGGACCCGCACGAGCCCGAGCAGCCGTAGCCGTGGCCGCGGGCGTAGCGGTGTCCGTCGGCGCGGGCAGCGGAGCGGGGGCGCCTGGCGGGGCGCCCCCTTTTCCGGTGGTCCGGTGCCGGTGCCGTCAGTCCAGGTAGCCGCGGAGCTGGTCCGCGAAGGCGTGGTCGCGCAGTTTGTTGAGGGTCTTGGACTCGATCTGGCGGATCCGCTCGCGCGTCACGCCGAAGATCCGTCCGATCTCCTCCAGGGTGCGGGGCCGCCCGTCGGCGAGGCCGTACCGCAGCTGCACCACCTTGCGTTCGCGCTCACCGAGGGTGGACAGCACCGCTTCCAGGTGCTCGCGCAGCAGGAAGAAGGCGGCCGACTCCACGGGCGAGGCCGCGTCCCCGTCCTCGATGAGGTCGCCGAGCGCGACGTCGTCCTCCTCGCCCACCGGGGCGTGCAGGGAGACCGGTTCCTGGGCGAGGCGGAGCACTTCCAGGACCCGCTCCGGGGTCAACTCCAGGTGGACGGCCACCTCTTCGGCCGTCGGCTCGTACCCGCGCTCCTGGAGCATCCGGCGCTGCACGCGGACGACCCGGTTGATCAGTTCGACGACGTGGACGGGTACGCGGATGGTCCGGGCCTGGTCGGCGAGGGCCCGGGACATCGCCTGCCGGATCCACCAGGTGGCATAGGTGGAGAACTTGTACCCGCGGGCGTAGTCGAATTTCTCCACGGCCCGGATCAGCCCGAGGTTCCCCTCCTGCACGAGGTCGAGCATGGTGAGCCCGCGGCCCACGTACCGCTTGGCGACCGAGACGACGAGCCGCAGGTTCGACTCGATCAGTCGGCGTTTGGCCATCCGCCCCATGACGACGAGCTTGTCGAGATCGAGGGCGAGCTGGGAGTCGAGGTCGGGGGTGTTCCCGAGCTTCTCCTCGGCGAACAGGCCGGCTTCGACGCGGCGCGCGAGGTCCACCTCCTCGGCGGCGGTGAGCAGCGGGATCCTGCCTATCTCGCGGAGGTACTGCCGGAACAGGTCGGCGGACGGGCCCGCTCCGCCGTCGCCGCTGCCGCGCCTGCGCGGCACGGGCACCGGCTCGATCAGCTCCAGTACCTCGGGCTCTTCGTCCACGGCCTTGGCCTCCGAGGACTCGCTCACGTTCACGGTCAGGGTCCGGGTCTGCACGGGGGCGACCTCCAGGGCTCCGAGGACGGGGGCACCGCACCTCAGTGTGGGGTACGACACATCGCGGCCACGAGGGGCGTGCGAGCACTTTCTGAGTCCGCTGCGTGACCGATGGTTACCCCCCGCCGGGAACCCCGATGCGGATCGGACGCATGTCCGAGATGATCGGCTCCATGTCTGAGTACGAAACCCACGTGACGGTGCGCTGCGCGGACGCGGCGGAGCTGGCGCGGCTCGACGCCTGGGCCGGCGCGCGGGAGTTGAAGGTGACCCACATCGTGCTGGCGCGGGGGCGAATGGTGTCGCAGCCGATGCTGACCCTGCGGGACCGCACGGGTCACGAGCGGCTGGTGCCGCGGCTGCGGGCGGCCGGCTTCGACCCGGTCCGGGTCAAGGTGGAGACGGTCCCGTGGACCACGGACCGACCGGGCCCGGGCGGCGGCTACTTCGAGCACCACCTGAAACTGCTGCTGCCGGCGGACTTCGACCGCGGGGCCCTGGAGGCCCTGGTCGTCCCGCACGGCGCCCACCTGTCGTGGAACGCTCGCCGGATCCTGTCCGGGGGCACGCACGACCGGTTCGTGACCCAGCGGTGGCGCGGCACGGCGGCGGAGGCGGGGGCGGCCTGTGACGCGCTGGTCGCCGCGCTCGGCTCGGCCGGGTACGAGATCCGCTCGCAGGAGCGGGAGTTCGTGCTGTACGACAGCGACCTGTCGGTGGACGACGGGTGGATCACCGAGGAGGGGACGGCCGCGTGAGCGGGAAGGACGTCGAGGCGAGGGGCAATGCCGAGTGGCGGCGCCGGCAGTTCGAGTTGCCGGGCACGTCGACGGCCGGGCTGAGCACGCCGGGCCGACAGGAGGACCGGGTCTTCGACCCCGCGCTCAAGCACTTCGCCTCCGGCTACCGGGTGCTCGACACGATCGTCGACCCCGCGCTGCGGCCGGCCTGGCGGGCCGCCCGACGCGGCGCGCTCGACGTGGTCGCGCGCGGGGTCGCCCGGTCCGGGTGGGCGGATTCTCTGGTGCTGCGCGGCAGCATGCTCATGGCCGGGTGGTTCGGGGCGGCGGCACGGGAGCCGCACGACCTGGACTTCGTGGTCGTCCCACAGGACTGGAACATCGACGATCCGCGTACGGAACGGCTGCTGACGGCCGTCGCGGATGCCGTGGAGCGGGTCGCCGCCGAGGAGGGCGAGCTGGTCGTACCGGCCGGCGGGGCGGTGTCCGAGGACATCTGGACGTACGAACGCGTGCCGGGCCGGCGGCTGGTCCTGCCCTGGTCGGCGCCGGGGCTACCGGGCGGCCAGGTACAACTGGACTTCGTCTTCAACGAGCCGCTGCCGATGGCGTCGGAGCCGGCCGAGGTGGCCGGGGTGGTGCTGCCCGCGGCCACCCGGGAGCTCTCCCTGGCGTGGAAGCTGATGTGGCTGGCCGGTGACCTGTACCCGCAGGGCAAGGACCTGTACGACGCGGTCCTGCTCGCGGAGGACTGCGTCCTGCCGTATCCGCTGCTGGAGGAGGTGTTCCGGCTGTCCGGGGAGTGGGAGGTCGGGGGCGGGGTTCATGTGCCGCCGACCCCGGACACGTTCGAGCGGTTCGAGGGCACCGACTGGGCGGCCTTCGTCCAGGAGTACCCGGGCCTCGACTGCTCCGGGCGCCGCTACGAGGACCGGATGCTGGCCCTGCTGGAGAAGACCTTCGAGGAGGGCGCGCGATGAGCTCGTGGCGGAAGTTCGGCATCGACAGCACGCACCTGCCGAGCGAGCCCTTGGACGAGGAGACGCGCGCGGCCCGGCACCTGCCGCGGACGCTGCGTCCGGTGGTCGGGGACGACGTGCGGCAGCGGGCGGTCTTCGACCCGTCGTTGCGGCACAACTTCCGGGGCTACCGGGCCGGTGACCCGGTCTTCGACGACCCGGAGCGGACGGTCGCCTGGGTACGGGCGCGGCGGGCGGCGATGGACGCGGTCCTGTCGGCGGTCGCGGAGTCCGAGTGGGCGGGCTCGCTGGTGCTGCGGGGCAGCGCGCTGCTCGCGGACCGGTTCGGGGAGCGGGCGCGGGAGCCCGGCGACCTGGACTTCGTGGTGGTCCCCGAGACCTGGCGGATGGAGGACGGCCGGACCGACCGGATGCTGGACGGCATCGCGGCGGCGGCCGACGGACGGGCCGGGATCAAGGCCTCGGGGGCGGTGTCGGAGGAGATCTGGACGTACGACCGGGTGCCGGGGCGGCGCATGGTGCTGCCGTGGTCCGTGCCCGGCCTGCCGGACGGGCAGGTCCAGCTGGACTTCGTCTTCACCGAGCGGCTGCCGGTGGCGCCGGAGCCGACCGAACTCGCCTGCGGGGCGGTGGTCCTCGCCGCGACTCCGGCCTTGTCGCTGGCCTGGAAGGTGCTGTGGCTCATCAGCGACCGGCACCCGCAGGGCAAGGACCTGTACGACGCGGTCCTGCTCGCCGAACGGCACCGGCTGCCGAACGCCCTGCTCCAGGAGGTGTTCCGGCAGGCCGGCGAGGCCCCGCAGCCGAACCGGGACGTGGAGCTCCTCGACATCGTGCACATCGCCCCCGAGGGCTATGTGGGCGCCGAGTGGGAGCACTTCGAGGCGGAGTACCCGGAACTCGCCGCTCCCGGGGAGGAGATGTTCCTGGCCCGGCTGGTCGAGGCCCTGCGTCCGACCTTCACGGACGGCGCCTGATCAGGCCGGCTCGACGCGGACCGCGCACACCTTGAACTCCGGCATGCGGGAGGTGGGGTCCAGGGCCGGATTGGTCAGGGTGTTGGCGCGGCCCTCGCCCGGCCAGTGGAAGGGCATGAAGACCGTGTCCGCCCGGATGGTGTCGGTGATGCGGGCCGGGGCGACGGCGCGGCCGCGCCGGGAGGTCACGGCGAGCGGGCTGCCGTCGACCGCGCCGATCCGGGCGGCGAGCCTCGGGTGGAGTTCCACGAAGGCGCCGGGGGCCGCCGCGTTGAGCTCGTCCACCCGGCGGGTCTGGGCGCCGGACTGGTACTGGGCGACCACCCGGCCGGTGGTGAGCAGCAGCGGGTAGTCCGCGTCGGGGACCTCGGCGGCGTCGCGGTGGGAGACGGGGACGAAGCGGGCCCGGCCGTCGTCGGTGGCGAAGCGGTCCAGGAAGAGGCGCTCGGTTCCCGGGGAGACGCCGGATCCCTCGGATCCCTCGGATCCCTCGGATCCCTCGGGGCTTTCGGACCCCTCGGGGCTTCGGGAGCCCTGGGGGCGCTCGGGGCAGGGCCAGAAGACTCCCTGTTCGGCTTCGATGCGGGCGTAGGTGATGCCCGAGTAGTCCGCGGGGCCGCCGGCCGAGGCGCGGCGCAGTTCCTCGAAGACCTCCTCCGGTTCGGTGGGGAAGCCCTTCTCGACGCCGAGGCGGGCGGCGAGGCCGTGCAGGACGTCCAAGTCGCTGCGGACCCCCGGCGGCGGGGTCAGCGCCCGGCGGCGGAGCAGGACGCGGCCCTCCAGGTTGGTGGTGGTGCCGGTCTCCTCCGCCCACTGGGTGACGGGGAGCACCACGTCCGCGAGGGCGGCGGTCTCGGAGAGGACGACGTCGGCCACGGCGAGGAAGTCCAGGGAGCGGATGCGGTCCTCGACGTGTCCGGCGCGGGGGGCGGACACCACCGGGTTCGAGCCCATCAGGAGGAGGGCCTTCACGTCCGTGCCGAGGGCGTCGAGGAGTTCGTAGGCGCTGCGGCCCGGGCCGGGCAGGCTGTCGGGGTCGACGCCCCAGACCTCGGCGACGTGGGCGCGGGCCGCCGGGTCGGTGAGCTTGCGGTAGCCGGGGAGCTGGTCGGCCTTCTGGCCGTGCTCGCGGCCGCCCTGGCCGTTGCCCTGCCCGGTGAGGCAGCCGTAGCCGGACAGCGGGCGGCCGGCCCGGCCGGTGGCCAGGCACAGGTTGATCCAGGCTCCGACGGTGTCGGTGCCCTTGGACTGCTGCTCGGGCCCGCGGGCGGTGAGGACCATGGCGGATTCCGGGGCGCAGAACATGGCCACGGCCTCGCGGAGCCTGGGGACCGGTATCCCGGTGATGCGCTCGACCAGTTCCGGCCAGTGGGCCATGGCGGCGGCCCTGGCCTCCTCCCAGCCGGTGGTGCGGGTGGCGATGAACTCCTCGTCCGTCCGGCCTTCCGCGACGATCAGGTGCAGCAGGCCGAGCGCGAGGGCGAGGTCGGTACCGGGGCGCGGGGCGAGGTGCAGGTCGGCCTGTTCGGCGGTGCGGGTGCGGCGCGGGTCGATGACGATCAGGGTGCCGCCGTTGGCCTTGAGCTCGGTGAGGTAGCGCAGGGCGGGTGGCATGGTCTCGGCCAGGTTCGAGCCGACGAGGATCACGCAGCCGGTGCGCGGGATGTCCGCCAGGGGGAAGGGCAGCCCGCGGTCGAGGCCGAAGGCCCGCTGGTGGGCGGCGGCGGCCGAGGACATGCAGAAGCGGCCGTTGTAGTCGATCTGCGAGGTGCGCAGGGCGACACGGGCGAACTTGCCGAGCGCGTAGGCCTTCTCGTTGGTGAGCCCGCCGCCGCCGAAGACGCCGACGGCGTCCGGGCCGTGGGTGCGGCCGGTGCGGGCGAGGCCCTCGGCGACGGCGTCGAGGGCCTCCTCCCAGGTGGCCGGCTCCAGCTGCCCGGCGTGGGTGCGGACGAGCGGCCGGGTCAGGCGCACCCGGGAGGAGAGTACGGCGGGGGCGGTGCGGCCCTTGCCGCACAGCGCGCCCCGGTTGACGGGGAAGTCGGCCCGCTCCTCCACCGCCACGGTGGCGCCGCCCGGCTCGGGGCGGAGCCTCATCCCGCACTGCAGGGCGCAGTACGGGCAGTGCGTGTCGGTGGCGGCGTCCGGAGTGTGCATACGGTCCAGCGTGGGTCGGCGGTGTTACGCCGGCGGCCGCCGCACGTTACAAGTCCGGGTGCTCCGCCTCAGCGCCGCCGGACGGCTGCGGTGAGGCCCGGCGCAGCGGTGGGCGGTCGACGAGCTCGACGTACACGATCCGGCCGTGGACGACGTCGAGGTTCAGGAACCCGTTGGTCGGGTCGAGGGCCACCATGCGGTGCCCCGGGCCGTAGGGCGTGCCGGGCGGGTGCGGGTGGGTGGCGAAGCTCTGGCAGAAGTCGTTCCCGCAGCCGCAGTCCTCCAGCAGGCGGAGGTCGTACGCGCAGACGGCGAGCCAGGGCTCCCCTTCCTCCTCCAGCAGCCGCACGAGCTGGGCCGTCAGGTCGGGGAAGACGTCGCGCACGAGGGGTCCGTCCAATTCCACGGGCAGACCGTAGTCCGGCGCCCCGACGGCGGCACGCGAATATCCGCCCGTGCCGCCGAGGGGCGCCGGGGTCGGGGCCTGCGTCAGGGTCGGGGCCTGCGCCGGGGGCGGGGCCTGCGTCAGGGGCGGGGTCGGGGTCGTCGGGGTCGGATCACTGTCCCGTCAGGTACTTCACCGTCAGGCCCGCGGTCCAGCCGCCGTCGACGGCGAGTTCGGCTCCCGTCATGTAGCCGGCGGCGTCGGAGAGCAGGAAGGCGATGGCCGCGGCGATCTCCTCGGGGACGCCGACGCGGCCGAGCGGGGCGCCGGGGTAGTGGCCCTCGCCCGCCTGGATGCCGATCGGGGCGGTCATCGGGGTGAGGGTCATGCCGGGGTGGACGGAGTTGACGCGGATCCTGGCCTCGGCGAGCTCCACCGCGCCGATCTTCGAGAGGCCGCGCACGCCCCACTTGGAGGCCCCGTACCCGGCGGTGAGCGCCAGACCGGTCAGGCCGGCGGCGGAGGAGATGTTGACGATGGACCCGCCGCCGTTCGCGCGCAGCAGCGGGATCGCGGCCTTGATGCTCTCGTACGGACTGACCGGCATATGACTAATCGGTATATCCGGCGGGGCCGTCAGTCTGCCAGAGCGGCCAGGGCCCGCGACACCCCCTCCTCCTTCGGTCCCAGGAAGTGCGGGGCGGGCTTGAAGACCGCGTCCAGCGCCGCCTTGCCCGCCGCGAAGACCTCGCGGGTCTCGCCGTAGTACCAGGTGACGTCGTGCACGTCGGCGACCCCGACGCCGTACGAGTCCAGGCCCGCCGCCTGGCACAGGGCGACGGCGCGGCGGATGTGGAAGCCCTGGGTGACCAGCACGGCCCGCTCCACGCCGAAGATCTCCTTGGCCCGCACGCAGGAATCCCAGGTGTCGAAGCCCGCGTAGTCGCTGACGATCTTCCGGTCCGGCACCCCGTGCGCGGTGAGGTACTTCCGCATCGCGTCGGGTTCGTCGTACTCGGTGCGGCTGTTGTCCCCGGTCACCAGCACGACCTTGACCTTGCCGGTGCGGTACAGCTCGGCGGCGGCGTCGAGCCGGTCGGCGAGGTAGGGGGTCGGCCGGCTCCCCAACAGGCCCGCGCCGAACACCACGGCCACCTCGGCGGCGGGCGCGTCGGCCGTGGTCCGCAGCCGGTCGGCGGCCACCGCGTGCATCCACGCCGAGGGCAGCAGCGCCAGGGCGCAGCCCGCCATGACGGTCTGCACGACCACCCGCCGGGTCCGTACGGCGCGCAGCGCCACCACCGCCCGTCTCCACTCGACTCGCGGCAGGCGCGGCAGGCGCGGTCGGCGCATCTTTCATCCCCAGGTGTCTCGAATGCTTGTCCGCCGGTCAGGACGCGTACCGGCGCCGTGCGGTTCACCCGGCCCCGATCTCCGGCGGGTACGCCACCGGCCGCGCCCGCCCCGAACAGCCGCGCCGACCGGCCTGTGAGCACACGGCAAAAACCCGTCATCCCCGCGCAACGCACCGGCAACCTCCGGCGCGGAGGATCGGTTCATGACGGAGCCGGTGCACCCTCCCGAGTTTCCCGCCCTTCCCTTCGACAGCACGGCCGAGCTGCTCGGCCGCATCACCCACCAGCTGGGCACCCAGCTCAGCGGCCTGCGCCGACCCGGAGTCCGCCCATGCAGCCCACCCTCGTCGCCGTGGCCCACGGCAGCCGTGACCCGCGCGCCCTGCACACCGCACGCGCCCTCCTCGAACGCGTCCGCGAACTCCGCCCCCGGCTCGACGTCCGGCTCGGCCACATCGAGCTGAACGCGCCGCTGCTCGACGACACCCTGGACGAGCTGTCCGGCTCGGCGGTACTCGTCCCGCTGCTGTTCGGTCGCGGGTACCACGTCAAGCGTGATCTCCCCGCGGCCGCCGCCCGGGCCGGCCACCTGCTCACCCACGTCGCCGCCCCGCTGGGACCGCACCCGCTGCTCGTCGAGGCCCTGTACGAGCGGCTGCTGGAGGCCGGCTGGACGCCCACCCCCGGTTCGGCCGTCGTGCTGGCCGCCGCCGGTTCCCGCGACCCCGACTCCGCGGCCGACACCCGCCGCACCGCCGCCCTGCTCTCCGAACGCCTCGGTGGCGTCCCGGTGACCCCCGCCTACGCCTGCGCCGCCGCGCCGAGCGCACCCGAGGCGGTCCGGGCCCTCGCCGCCCGCGGTCACCACCGGATCGCCGTGGCCTCGTACTTCGCCGCTCCCGGCCGGTTCGCCACCCAGACCGCCGCGGCGGCGCCCGGCCTCGCCGCCGCCCCGCTGGGCGACCACCCGGCCCTGGCCCGGCTGGTGCTGCACCGCTACGACGAGGCCCGTGCCCGGCCCGTCGACCTGGCACGGCCGGAACTCCTCTCCGCCTGATCCCGGTTTGTCAGTTGTTCCGGTTACCGTCTTTGCATGGAAGGCACCACGCACGCCCTCACCGACGACCAGCGCGACCTCTACGACGCGGCCGACACCGAACGCTGGGCCGCCGAGCCCGACAAACGGCCCGGCCGGACCGCCTTCCAGCGCGACCGCGCCCGTGTACTGCACTCGGCGGCGCTGCGCCGCCTCGCCGGGAAGACCCAGGTCGTCACCCCCGGCAGTCGCTCCTACGACTGGGACGCGAGCCCCCGCACCCGCCTGACCCACTCCCTGGAGTGCGCCCAGGTCGGGCGGGAGCTCGGCGCCGCGCTCGGCTGCGACCCCGACCTCGTCGAAGCCGCCTGCCTCTCCCACGACATGGGCCACCCGCCCTTCGGCCACAACGGCGAGGAGGCGCTCAACGAGTTCGCCAAGGACTGCGGCGGCTTCGAGGGCAACGCCCAGTCACTGCGCCTGCTGACCCGCCTGGAGCCCAAGCGGTTCGTGCCCGACCCGGTGAGCGGGGAGCTCGTCAGCGTCGGCCTCAACCTCACCCGGGCCTGCCTGGACGCCGCCACCAAGTACCCGTGGGCCCGCGGGGACCACCCCACCGACCCCGACTCGGTCAAGTTCGGCGCGTACGAGGACGACCTGCCGGTCTTCGAGTGGCTGCGCCGCGGCGCGCCCGCGGACCGCAAGTGCTTCGAGGCCCAGGTCATGGACTGGGCGGACGACGTCGCGTACTCCGTCCACGACTTCGAGGACGGCCTGCACGCCGGCCACCTGGACCCCAACATGCTCTTCGCCGAGCCCGAGCGCGCGACGATCTGGCAGGTGGCCATCGGCCGGTACGTCCCCGCCGACACCGCGCCCGAGGAACTGCGGACCGCCCTCGACCGTTTGATGGAGCAGGAGTGGTGGCCGCACGGGTACGACGGTTCGGCTCTCGCCCAGTCCCGGCTCAAGGACGCCACCAGCCAGCTGATCGGCCGGTTCTGCCTGGCCGCCGAGGGGGCCACCCGTGAGGCATACGGTTCCGGCCGTCTCACCCGGTACGGTGCCGAACTGGTGATCCCGCGCGAGGCGCGCAACGAGTGCGCGGTACTCAAGGCGGTCGCCGACCTGTACGTGATGCAGCGCGACGAGCAGGAACGGATCCGCGCCGACCAACGCATCGTCCTGGCCGAACTCGCGGAGGCGCTGAGCGCCCGCGCGCCGGAGGGGCTGGACCCGCAGTTCCGGGCCATCTTCGACGCGGCCCCGGACGACAAGGCCAGGAAGCGGGCGGTCATCGACCAGATCGCGTGCCTCACCGACGCATCCGCCCGTTCCCTTCACGCACGCCTCACCCGGCGCGGCCGACGCGCCGAAAGGTGAGCTGATCGAGCCACTCCCCCTTCACGCGGCAGGCTCGGTGCGGGACGCTCGCATGTGGTCGCATGTGGCGGAGAGGTTATGAGGAGGCATCAGGTGGTCGACGCACACCGGACATTCGTCATCGTCGGCGCAGGGCTCGCCGGAGCGAAGGCGGCCGAAACGCTGAGGTCCGAGGGGTTCACGGGGCGGGTGATCCTGATCGGCGACGAGCGCGACCACCCCTACGAACGCCCCCCGCTGTCCAAGGGCTACCTGACCGGCAAGGACGAACGGGAGAGCGTCTTCGTCCACGAGCCCTCCTGGTACGCGGCCTCCGACATCGAGCTGCACCTCGGCCAGCCCGCGGTCCACCTCGACCGGGACGCCAAGAAGGTGGTCCTCGGCGACGGCACCGTCCTGTACTACGACAAGCTGCTGCTGGCCACCGGCGCCGAGCCGCGCCGCCTGGACATCCCCGGCACCGACCTGGCCGGCGTGCACCACCTGCGGCGCCTCGCGCACGCCGAACGACTGAAGGGCGTACTCGCCGGGCTCGGCCGGGACAACGGGCACCTGCTCGTCGCGGGCGCCGGGTGGATCGGGCTGGAGGTGGCCGCGGCGGCCCGCGGCTACGGCGCCGAGGTCACCGTCGTCGAGCCGGAGGCCACGCCGCTGCACGCGGTGCTCGGCCCGGAGATCGGCCGACTCTTCGCGGACCTGCACGCCGATCACGGGGTGCGCTTCCACTTCGGGGCGCGGCTGACCGAGATCGTGGGGCACGACGGCATGGTGCTGGCCGCCCGTACGGACGACGGGGAGGAGCACCCGGCGCACGCGGTGCTCTCCGCCATCGGGGCCGCCCCGCGGACCGCGCTCGCCGAGACCGCCGGGCTGGCGCTGGTCGACCGGGAGCACGGCGGCGGGATCGCGGTGGACTCCTCCCTGCGCACCTCCGACCCGGACGTCTACGCGGTCGGGGACGTGGCCGCCGCCCACCACCCGGTGCTCGGGACCCGGCTGCGGGTCGAGCACTGGGCCAACGCGCTGAACGGGGGCCCGGCCGCCGCACGGGCCATGCTGGGCCAGGAGGTCGGCTACGACCGCGTGCCGTACTTCTTCTCGGACCAGTACGACGTGGGCCTGGAGTACTCGGGGTACGCGCCGGCCGGCGGCTACGACCAGGTACTGATCCGCGGGGACGTGGGCAAGCGGGAGTTCATCGCCTTCTGGCTGTCGGAGGGGCGCGTCCTGGCCGGGATGAACGTGAACGTGTGGGACGTGACCGGGCACATCCAGGCCCTGATCAGGTCGAAGACCCCGGTCAGCCGCGAGGCCTTGGCGGACCCGTCCGTTCCGCTGGAGTCCCTGGTGCCGGACCAGGGGGCCTGACCGGATCACCCGCGCCCGGCCGTAGACTTCACGGGTGGCAGGACGGATCAACGACGACGACGTGAAGGCGGTACGGGACGCGGTCCCGATCGACGCCGTGGTCTCCGAGTACCTCCAGCTGCGGAACGCGGGCGGCGGCAACCTCAAGGGCCTGTGCCCCTTCCACGACGAGAAGTCCCCTTCCTTCCAGGTCAGCCCCAGCAAGGGGCTCTACCACTGCTTCGGCTGCCAGGCGGGCGGGGACACCCTCGACTTCGTCATGAAGATCGACCACCTCTCCTTCTCGGAGGCGGTCGAGCGCCTGGCCGGCCTGGCCGGCATCACCCTGCGGTACGAGGAGGGCGGCTACACCGCCGGCACCAGCGGCCGCGGCGACCGCATCCGGCTGGTCGAGGCCCACAGGGCCGCCGCCCAGTTCTACGTCGACCAGCTGGGCAGCCCCGAGGCGGAGATCGGCCGCAAGTTCCTGGCGGAGCGCGGCTTCGACCAGGCAGCGGCCGCCCACTTCAGCGTGGGGTACAGCCCGGCCGGGTGGGACCACCTGACCCGCTTCCTACGCGGCAAGGGCTTCACCGACAAGGAACTGATCACCTCCGGGCTCGCCCAGGACAGCCGCAGCGGGAAGCCGATCGACCGCTTCCGCGGTCGGCTGATGTGGCCCATCCGCGACATCAGCGGCGAGGTGGTCGGCTTCGGCGCGCGCAAGCTGCGCGACGACGACAACGGCCCGAAGTACCTGAACACCCCCGAGACCGCGATCTACAAGAAGTCCCAGGTGCTGTACGGCATCGACCTGGCGAAGAAGGAGATCGCGAAGACCTCCCGGGCCGTGGTCGTCGAGGGCTACACCGACGTGATGGCCTGCCACCTGGCCGGGGTCACGACCGCGATCGCCACCTGCGGCACCGCCTTCGGCGGGGACCACATCAAGATCCTCCGCCGGTTGCTGATGGACAACGCCACCGCCGAGGTGATCTTCACCTTCGACGGCGACGCGGCGGGCCAGAAGGCCGCGCTCCGGGCCTTCGAGGACGACCAGAAGTTCGCCGCCGAAACCTCGATCACCATCGCCCCCGGCGGCATGGACCCCTGCGACCTGCGCCTCGCCCAGGGCGACGCGGCCGTGTCCGGCCTGGTGGAGGCCCGCACACCGCTGTTCGAGTTCGCGCTGCGGCACATCGTGGCCCGGCACAACCTGGAGAACCCGGCGGGTCGGGCGGCCGCGCTGGACGAGGCCGCGCCCGTCGTCGCCAACATCAAGAACATCGCGATCCAGCACGAGTCGGCGGTCCAGCTCGCGGGCATGCTGGGCATCCGCGACGAGCAGTTCGTGGTCAAGCGGGTCGCACAGCTGGCCCGCTGGGCCCGCGAGCGCGGCCAGGGCGACGGACCGCAGGGCGGCCGACCCGGCGGGAAGCCGCAGCGGGGCCGGTCGTCCTACGAGGACGTCCCCGCGCCCGCCGCCCAGCCGGCCGGGGGTCCCGCGCTGAACCTGCGCAGCCCGGCCCACCGCACCGAGCGCGAGCTGTTGAAGCTCGCCCTCCAGCGGCCGGCGCTGGTCTCCCCGACCTTCGACGCGTACGGGATGGACGAGTTCACCGCCCCGCCCTACGCGGCGGTGCGCCAGGCGATCCTGGACGCGGGCGGCGCCTCGCTCGGCGCGGACGACTACCTGGCCCGGGTCCGCGAGGCCGCCCCGAACGACACCGTGCGCGCGCTCGTCACGGAACTGGCGGTCGAGGCCATCCACGCGAAGACGGTGGACGAGATGTACGCGGGGGTCCAGCTGGTCCAGGTGCGGCTGCGCGCCGTCGACCGCCGGGTCCACGAGATCCAGGGCACGCTGTCACGCCTGGGCCCGCAGGCTCCGCCGGAACAGCTGGCCGCCGTCCAGGAAGAGCTGTGGGTGCTCCAGCAGTACGGTCAGCGGCTGCGCAACCGCGGCGCCGAGGGTCTGTAACCCGCCGCGTTCAGCCTCGCCGGCCTCGTCCGCGCCCGAACCAGTCGCCGCCGGGAATCTCGGCACCCGATTCCCGCAGGTCCCGGGCGACCAGCGGGGCCGCCAGATAGACCCAGGCGCGGACCGTGGTGCCGTCGGGGCGCAGGGCCGGGCGGGCGATCCGGTCGTACATGTTCCCCGGCCGGCCCGGCCCGCCGTACTCCTCCAACTGGTCCAGCGCGGCCAGCAGCCGCCCGTACGCACCCGGCGCCGCCGTGATCAACTCGCCGACGACCGTGGTGCCGGGGCGGTGGACCGCGTACGGGTAACCGGGGCCTTCGTAGAGCGCCGCGTCCGGGAGGACGGCCGGCTCCTCCGAGGCCGTGCGGCCGCGCAGGAAGAGGTCGTGGTTGACCTCGCCCGGGCGCAGGGTCCCGTAGACGAAGAACGGGAGCGGATCGCTCGGGTCCGGCAGCCGTTCGACCGATGTCACGGGGCCCTCCTGGGGATGCGGCGCGGCGGTACGCGGGGCGGGCCACGGATCCCGGCCTTCCCGTGCCGCACCACCGTACGCACCGCCGTCGCACGACCGCCCGGGTGGTGGGCGTCACCCGGACGGCGCGGGGCGTTGCGATGACCATCGCACTCGCTTGACCTGCGGCGACGATCCCCGGGCGGACCCCAGGACGGCATACCTGACGGCACATCAGCAGGCGGGCGGCGGGCGGGCCGGGTTTCCTCGGAGACACGACCCCGTGTCTCCAGGAGAGTCCCCATGCGCCGACGTACCGCACACCTGCTGACCGCGACCGCGCTGACCGCCGTCGCGTTCGCCGGGCCGGTCGCCGGCGCCGTCGCCGCCGCGGAACTCGGCGTGGTGGGCTTCGCGCCCGGGGACTTCGCGCCGCTGGAGGTGTGGCCCAAGTCCGCCGCGCCCGGCGCCACCGTCACCGTGAACACCAGCGCCTGCGGGAGCGGCAGCCACGCGGACGGGGACGCCACCACGGTGGGCGGCGGCCGGTTCAAGCTGGTCCCGGGCACCCACAAGGAGGTGGTCGTGGGGCAGTTCCAGATCGCCCACGGCACCCGCGCCGGGTCCTACGGCATCGGCGTGACCTGCGCGAACGGCAAGTTCGCCACCGGCGACCTGATCGTCACCGAACGCGGCCCGCAGGGCCACGTCAACACCGGGGTGGGCGGTGGCACGACCACCACCACCGACCCCGCCAAGATCGCGGCGGGAGCGGCGGTACTGGCCGCTGCCGCCGTCGGCGGTACCTGGCTCCTGCGTCGCCGGGCGAGCGGCACGCGGAGCTGACGGACGCCCACCGCGGCTGCGGCCGCGGTCCGACCGGTACCGTCCCCCGTCGCCCGCCCCGCGAGGTCCCCCCGTTCGCGGGGCCGGGCGACGGCCAGTCACCCCGAAACGGAAGCCGAGGGGGTACGCATGGGTGGCGATTTCGGTGGCGCGCGGGGCCGCGACCGGCAGCCCCGACCCACCCACGGCGACCGCCCCGGATCCGGAGCGCACCCCGGGCGGCCGGCGGGCCGAGCCGCCCGCACCACCCCCACCGCCCGCCACGGCGGACTCGTCGCGCTCGCCGCCTGCGTCGGCATCTGGCTCGTGACCAGCGGCTCGCGTGAACCCGTCGGACCGCCGCTGCCCTCCCCCGCCGAGTCGCTGACCGCCGCCGGCGTGGTGGGGCCCGGAATCGCCCCGCTCCCCGGTTCCCCGCCGGCCCGGATCCGGATCCCCTCCATCCGGGTCGACGCCCCGCTGACCGGCCTCGGCCTGGATCGGCGCGGCAGCCTCGAAGTACCCCCGCCGGACCGGCGCGACCTGGCCGGCTGGTACCGCGACGGCACCACACCGGGCGCCACCGGCACCGCCGTCATCGCCGGGCACGTGGACGACGCCGTCGGGCCGGGGGTCTTCTACGACCTGGGCGCGCTGCGCCGCGGGGCCTCCATCGAGATCCCGCGCGCGGACGGCCGTACGGCGGTGTTCACGGTCCACGCGGTCGAGGTCTACGACGCCAAGGCCTTCCCCGACACCCGCGTGTACGGGCCTTCGGCGCGCGCCGAGCTACGGGTGATCACCTGCGGCGGCGGCTTCTCGCCCCGCACGGGCTATCGCGGCAACGTGGTGGTCTTCGCGCACCTCACCGGGACGTACTAGAAGCCTCTGGACGGATGTCCCGGCGGGTCAGCCCCACTGCTCGATGCCGAGCTTGAGCACGAGCGCGCCCACCACCGTCAGCAGCACGCCACGGACGAACCCGCTGCCCTTCTTGAGCGCCATGCGGGCCCCGATCATGCCGCCGGCCAGGTTGAACACCGCCATGAGCGCGGCCAGCTGCCACAGGACCATGCCCTGGTAGGCGAACATCGCGAGCGCCCCGGCGTTGGTGCAGCAGTTCACGATCTTGGCTGTGGCGGAGGCGGTGACCAGGTCGAGGTGGAGCAGCGCGGTGAGCGCGAGCACCAGGAAGGTGCCGGTGCCGGGCCCGATGAGGCCGTCGTAGAAGCCGATGCCCAGGCCCGCGAGCCCGATGGCGAGCAGGACCCGCTGCCGGCTGACGGGCGCGGTCGAGGGGGCGGTGCCGAAGCCCGGCTTGAAGATCACCACACCCGCGACGATCACGAGAACCACCATGATCAGCGGGCGGAGGGCGTCCTTGCTGATGCCGCCCGCGAGCGCGGCACCACCCATCGAGCCGGCGAGCGCGGCCAAGCCGATGCGGACGGCCAGCTTCACGTCCACCGGGGCCTTGCGGACGTACGTCACCGCGGCCCCGGCGGTACCGACGATGGCCACGGCCTTGTTGGTCCCGAGGACGGTGGCGGGGTGGGCGTGGGGCAGGCCGAGCAGGAGCGCGGGCAGGAGCAGCAGGCCGCCGCCGCCCACCACCGCGTCGATCCAGCCGGCGGCGGCCGCGGCCACGCACAGGACGACGATCATGGTCGTTGATATGTCAGGCACGTCCTGACCTTATGGAGCTGTTGGGTGCAGTGGGCATCAATCTCCGGAAAGTTGCGCAAAGGTTGAGCTTTGCCGGACCGGCCCCCGGTCCTGCACCCGGTCCGGAGCCACCGGAGCCGCCGGGTCCACGGCCGCCGTCAGCACGGTCGCGGCCACCACGGAGGACACGCCCAACCCGGCCGCCAGCCGCCGCGCGGGCGGTACGGAGGCCGGCGCGGCCAGCGCGACCCGCACCGGCGAGGGGCGCCGCGGCTTGCGGTGGCGGGCCGTCGCCGCCACCGGAGCCTCGGCGCCGACGGGTACGGGCAGGGCGACGTGCAACGGGTGGCGCATGGGGCGGGGACTCCTCGGGGAACGCGGCAGAGGCAGGCGGGGGTGCGCGGCTCAGAAGCTGAAGCACTCGGAATGGATACGACCGGCCGGCACCCCGGCCCGCAGCAGCGCGGCCCGGGTCGCCTCTGCCATGCCCGGCGGCCCGCACAGGTACACGTCGTGCTCGGCCAGGTCCGGCACCAGCGCGGTCAGCGCCTGCGGGGCCAGCGGGTCGTAGGCCGCGCCGGACGGCCCGAGCAGATAGTGCAGACCCGCCTGCCGCTCGGCGGCGATGGCCTCCAGCTCGGCCCGCAGCACGAGGTGCTCCTCGGCTCCGGCCCGGTAGACCAGCGTGATGTCCCCCGGCCCCCCGGGCAGCGTCTCGAACAGGGCCCGCATCGGGGTGATCCCGACCCCGCCCGTGATCAGCAGCACCTTGGGCCTCGTCCGCCGGGCGGCGGTGAGCGCGCCGAACGGCCCGGTGGCCAGCACCCGCGTCCCGGGGCGCAGCCGGCGGATCCGGCGGGAGTGGCCGCCGAGCCCCTTCACGGTGATCCGCAGGGCGTTGCCCCGTACCGGCGCGGACAGCGAGAACGGCAGGGAGGTGTGCCACAACCGCCGCTGGAGGAACCGCCAGCGCAGGAACTGGCCGGGCTCCGCGCGCAGTTCCGCGACGTGCTGTCCGTAGACGACGACGGAGACCACCCCGGGCCCCTCTACCCGGACGTCCGCGACCCGCAGCGCGTGCCGCAGGGCCTGCCGTACGGGGACCACGCCGCGGTACCAGACCAGCAGGACGGCGACCACGGTGTGGGCGAGCGCCCAGAACCAGCCGGCCACGGCCAGATCGGGTCCCGCGAGCTGGTGCCCGAAGGCGAGGGCGGCGGCCAGGTGGACGAACAGGTGCACCCCACGCCAGGTTTCGTGCGGCACCCGGCGGCGTACCGCCCGGGCGGAGGTCACGCCGACCGCGGCCAGGAGGACGGTCCCGGCCGCGGCGGCGGCGAGCGCGGGGTAGCCGAGCAGCTCCCGGACGGCGGAGACCACGTCGGTTCCCTCGTGCACGGCATAGCCGAGCAGGGCGAAGAGCCCGTGCCCGAAGACGAGCAGCAGGACGTACCGGCCGCCGAAGGCGTGCCAGCGGGCGAGCCGGTCGGCGCCGACCCCGTGCTCGACGGCGGGCACCCGGGCCATCAGGAACAGCAGCACCAGTACCCCGTAACCGGCGAGCAGGCCGGACAGGTGCGCGGCCGTGGCGAACAGCGCGTCGGGCCGGGCCGAGGGCCGTACCTGCGCCGCCCAGAGCAGGGTCACCACCCCCGCACCGCCCAGCATCCCGCCCCTCACCCGCACCACCGCATCTCGCATACGGAGCACGCTAAGGGCGCGCGCGGCGGTCCTGATGATCCTTAAGGCCGCCTTGAGGAAGGCCTCACCGACCCTTAGCCCCGGCGCTGAGGTCGGCGTTCCGTCCGGGTAACAGAGGCGATGTCGTGGGGAAACAGCGGCCACGCACGCTCATGACATGACCTCGGACAAGCGTGTGGTGGTGATCGGCGGCGGCCTCGCGGGCCTACGGCTCGCGCAGCGGCTCGGCCCGGCCGCGGCGGTGACCGTCCTCGGCGAGGAGACCCACGTGCCGTACAACCGGGTCCTGCTCGCCGAGGTCCTCGCGGGCCGGTACGCACCGGAGGTGACGGCCCTGCCGGCACCCGGCCCGGCGCTGCGGCGGGGGGTCCGGGCGGTGCGCGTGGACCGCGACGAGCGGGCCGTGCACTGCGACGACGGCACGGTGGCCCGGTACGACACGCTGGTCCTGGCCACCGGTTCGAATGCGGTGCTCCCGCCGCTGCGCGGACTGTTCGAACCGGAGGGACGGGACCTCCCGGACGGGGTGCACGCCTTCCGCACCATGGACGACTGCCTGGCGCTGTCGGCGGCCGTAGGGCCCGGGACCCGCGTGGTGGTGATCGGCGGCGGCCTGCTGGGCGTCTCGGCGACCCGTGCGCTCGCGGCGCGGGGCGCGCAGGTGGTCCTCGCCCAGCAGGGCGAGCGGCTGATGGAGCGCCAACTGGACGCGGACGCCTCCGCCCTGCTGCACGCACACCTGACCTCGCTCGGCGTCGAGATCCACACGGAATGCCGGGTTCGCGGCCTGACCACCGCGGCGCGGCCGGCATCGGCGGCACACCCGGCATCGGCGGCGCACCCGGCATCGGCGGAAGGCACACGCAAGGTCACCGGGGTCGAACTCGCCGACGGCTACCGCCTCGACGCCGACCTCGTCGTCCTCGCCTGCGGCGTACGCCCCCGCGTCGGCCTCGCCCGGGCCGCCGGGCTGGAGGTCCGCACCGGCATCGTGGTCGACGACCACCTCCGCACCGGCGACCCCCACATCCACGCCATCGGCGACTGCGCCGAGCACGCCGGCCAGGTGTACGGCCTCGCGGGCGCCGCCCTGGAGCAGGCCGACGCCCTGGCCGCGGTCCTCACCGGCGAGTCCACGCAATACACCGGCACCCGCGCCCTCACCCGCCTCACCCTCACCACCGACGGGGACCGCTCCCTCGATCTCGCCGCCTTCGGCGAGACCACCCCCCTCCCCGGCGACGACGTGGTCCGCCTCGCCGACGCCACCCGCCGCACCTACCGCAAGGTCGTCCTGCGGGGCGACCGCCTCGTCGGCGGCGTACTGCTCGGCGAGCTCTCCACCGTGGGGGCCCTCGCCCGCACCTGGGAGGGCGAGGAATCACCGCACGACCTGTTCCACCTGCTCACCGACGACGGAGGCCACTGACATGACCGAGCCCCTGCCCACGATCGTGCTCATCGGGCACGGCATGGTCGGCCAGCGCTACCTCGAAGCACTCGCCGAGCGCGGAGCCACCGCCACGCACCGGATCACCGTGCTCTGCGAGGAGCCCCGGCCCGCCTACGACCGCGTGCACCTGACCTCGTACTTCTCCGGCAGCACCGCCGAGGACCTGTCCCTGACGCCCGCCGGGTTCATGGCGGAGCACGGCATCACCCTCCACCTCGACGACCCCGCCGAGCACATCGACCGGGCGGCCCGTACCGTCACCTCCCGGTCCGGGCAGGTGTTCCCGTACGACGTCCTGGTGCTGGCCACCGGCAGTTATCCCTTCGTGCCGCCGGTCCCGGGCAAGGACGCCCCCGGCTGCTTCGTCTACCGCACCATCGAGGACCTGCTCGCGATCGAGGAGTACGCGAAGACCAGGAGCTCCGGCGCGGTCGTCGGCGGCGGTCTCCTCGGGCTGGAGGCCGCCGGCGCCCTCCAAGGGCTCGGCCTGGCCACCCGCGTCGTCGAGTTCGCCCCGCGCCTGATGCCCGTACAGGTCGACGAGGGCGGCGGCGCCGCCCTGCTGCGCACCATCGAGTCCATGGGGCTGACCGTCCACACCGGCGTCGGCACCCAGGAGGTGGTGACCGGCGAGGACGGCCACGTCAGCGGGATGCGGCTGTCCGACGGCTCGGTCGTCGACACCGACCTCGTCGTCTTCTCCGCCGGCGTCCGCCCCCGCGACCAGCTGGCCCGCGACTGCGGCCTGGACGTCGGCGAGCGCGGCGGCATCGCGGTGGACGCCCGCTGCCGCACCTCCGACGCGCACGTCTACGCCATCGGCGAGTGCGCCCTCGCCGTCGACGGCCGGGTCTACGGCCTGGTCGCCCCCGGCTACGAGATGGCCGAGACGGCCGCCGACGATCTGCTCGGCCGCGAGAAGGAGTTCACCGGAGCCGACCTCTCCACCAAGCTCAAGCTCCTCGGCGTGGACGTGGCCTCCTTCGGCGACGCCCACGGCACCACCCCCGAGAGCCTCGACGTCGTCTGGTCCGACTCCCGCTCCGGGGTCTACAAGAAGCTGGTCGTCTCCCCCGACGGGGTCCTCCTCGGCGGGGTGCTGGTCGGCGACGCCGACTCCTACGGCCTGCTGCGCCCGCTCACCGGAAGCGTCCCGCCCGTGTCCCCCGAGCAGCTGGTGCTGCCCGCCGGGGTCGGCGCCCCGGTGGCGCTCGGGCCCTCCGCCCTCCCCGACCACGCGGTGATCTGCTCCTGCCACAACGTCACCAAGAAGGCCATCGCCGCCTGCGCCACCCTCGCCGAGGTCAAGAAGTGCACCAAGGCGGGCACCGGCTGCGGCAGCTGCGTCAAGGTGATCGGCCAACTGCTGCCCGCCGCCACCGACAAGGGGCTGTGCGGCTGCTTCCCCTTCACCCGGGCCGAGCTCTACGAGATCGTCCGCACCCGCCGGCTGACCTCGTACGAGGAGATCCTCGACGGACACGGCCGCCCGGAGGCCCGCGGCGGCGACGGCTGCGAGGTCTGCAAGCCCACCGTCGGCTCGATCATCGCCTCGCTGGCCCCGACCCTCGGCGCGAGCGGCTACGTCCTGGACGGGGAGCAGGCCGCCCTCCAGGACACCAACGACCATTTCCTCGCGAACATGCAGCGCAACGGCTCCTACTCGGTCGTCCCGCGTATCCCCGGCGGTGAGATCACCCCCGACAAGCTGATCGTGATCGGCGAGGTGGCCCGCGACTTCGGCCTCTACACGAAGATCACGGGCGGGCAGCGGATCGACCTCTTCGGGGCGAGCGTGGACCAGCTCCCGCGGATCTGGGCGCGACTCGTCGACGCCGGGTTCGAGTCCGGGCACGCGTACGGGAAGGCCCTGCGCACGGTGAAGTCCTGCGTGGGGCAGACCTGGTGCCGCTACGGGGTCCAGGACAGCGTCCGGATGGCGATCGACCTGGAGCTGCGCTACCGGGGGCTGCGCTCCCCGCACAAGCTCAAGTCGGCGGTCTCCGGCTGCGCCCGCGAATGCGCGGAGGCGCAGAGCAAGGACTTCGGCGTCATCGCGACGGCCAGTGGCTGGAATCTTTACGTGGGCGGCAACGGCGGGGCCACCCCGCGCCACGCCGACCTGCTGGCCCAGGACCTGTCGGACGCGGAACTGGTCCGGCTGATCGACCGGTTCCTGATGTTCTACATCCGCACCGCCGACCGGCTGGAGCGGACCTCCACCTGGCTGGAGCGGCTGGAGGGGGGCCTGGAGCACCTGCGGGACGTGGTCGTGCACGACTCGCTCGGGCTGTGCGCGGAGCTGGAGGCCCTGATGGCCGACCACGTGGCGCACTACCGGGACGAATGGGCCGAGACGCTCCAGGATCCGGAGCGGCTGCGCAGGTTCGTGTCCTTCGTCAACGCGCCCGGCGCCCCCGACCCGACCGTGAAGTTCGTCCCCGAGCGTGACCAGGTCAAGCCCGACCTGGCCGTCCTGACCATAGGAGGACCCGTCCGATGACCGTGGAACTGAAGGTGGCGCAGGGCTGGCTGACGGTGTGCGAGCTGTCCTCGCTCATCCCCGGGCGCGGGGTGGCGGCGCTGCTGCCCGACGGGAGCCAGGCCGCGGTGTTCGTCGACCGCGCGGGGCGCCCGTACGCCATCGGCAACCAGGACCC
The DNA here is from genome assembly GCF_043201215.1 of Streptomyces sp. NPDC048331. Lineage (NCBI taxonomy): Bacteria > Bacillati > Actinomycetota > Actinomycetes > Kitasatosporales > Streptomycetaceae > Streptomyces > Streptomyces sp. NPDC048331. Next base: position 135,040 of record NZ_JBICYT010000019.1, read on the forward strand.
CTTCACCGGCGCGCAGGTGCTGTCGCGCGGGCTGGTGGGGACGGCCGGGGGCCGACCCTTCGTGGCCTCGCCGCTGCTCAAGCAGCGCTTCGACCTGGAGTCGGGGCGCTGCCTGGACGACGAGGAGACGGCGGTCCGGACCTACCCGGTGCGAACCGCCGTGACCTCGTGACCTCGTGAGCTCGTGAGCTCGTGAGCTCGTGAGCTCGTGACCGTACGACCTCGTGTACCGCGGGGTGCTGCGTGGTGCGTGATCAGCTCTGGACCATCGACGGGTCCATCCACATGATCTCCCAGGTGTGGCCGTCGAGGTCGTCGAAGGCACGGCCGTACATGACGCCGTGGTCCTGGGCGGGGCGGGGCTCGGTGGCGCCGGCCGCCAGGGCCCCGTCCACCAGCTCGTCGACCGCGGTACGGCTCTCGGCGCTCAGACAGAGCAGCACCTCGGACGTCTTCGTCGCGTCCGCGATCTCCTTGTGGGTGAAGTCCTTGTAGCGGGCCTCGGTCAGGAGCATCGCGACGATGGTGTCGCTGATGACCATCGAGGCGCAGTTCTCGTCGGTGAACTGGGCGTTGAAGGAGTAGCCCAGCTTGCTCCAGAAGGTCTTGCTGGCCTCCAGGTCCTTGACCGGCAGGTTGACGAAGATCATGGTGGCGGACATCGAGGTCTCTCTTCTCTCGTGTGCGGTGCTCGGTGGTCGGTGCTTTCGAGAGATAGACCGGAGGCCACCCGGAAACTCATCGCTGCGCCGCGAAATTTTTTCGATTCTTCTTTCGGACCACGAAACCGCAGGTCAGGCAAGTGTCCGTCGAGCGGTCGCCCATGCGTCACGGGGAGTTGGGGCCACGGCAACTGGCGCCTCCTAGGTTCCTCCAGCGTGCGCCCCCGCGTCCGACCGGCCGCGGGGCCTTCCTCCCACAGGAGTGACCGTGGAACGTCGTACCTTCCTGCGCGGTGCGGTGATCGGTTCGTCGGCCGCCGCCTTCGGCGGCACGTTGATGCACGGGGCCGCCTACGCCGCCCCCGCCCAGCCGGGCGCCGGACCCTACGGGGCGCTCGGCGCGGCCGACGCCAACGGCATCATGCTCCCCAGCGGTTTCACCAGCCGGGTCATCGCCCGCTCGGGCCAGACCGTCAGCGGTACCTCGTACACGTGGCACAGCGCACCCGACGGCGGCGCCTGCTTCGTCGACGGCTCGGGCTGGATCTACGTGTCCAACTCGGAGATCAACCCCTCCGGCGGCGCGAGCGCGGTGAAGTTCAACTCCTCCGGCACCGTCACCGGCGCCTACCGGATCCTCTCGAACACCCGGCAGAACTGCGCGGGCGGCAAGACCCCTTGGAACACCTGGCTGTCCTGCGAGGAGGTCGACCGCGGCTTCGTCTACGAGACCGACCCGTACGGGGTGAACGCGGCCGTGCAGCGCCCGGCGATGGGCCGCTTCAAGCACGAGGCGGCCGCCGCCGACCCGGTGCGCCAGGTGATCTACCTGACCGAGGACGAGACGAGCGGCTGCTTCTACCGCTTCATCCCGACCACCTGGGGCAACCTCTCCTCCGGCACCCTCCAGGTCCTGAAGGCCGGCACCGCCACCTCGGGCTCCTTCACCTGGCAGAACGTCCCCGACCCGGACGGCTCGCCGACCGCGACCCGCAGCCAGGTCTCGGGCTCGAAGAAGTTCAACGGCGGCGAGGGCTGCCACTACGCCAACGACACCGTCTGGTTCACCACCAAGGGCGACAACCGGGTCTGGCAGCTGAACCTCACGAACGGCACGTACGAGCTGGCCTACGACGACTCGCTCGTCCCCGGCGGCGCGGCCCCGCTGACCGGCGTGGACAACGTCACCGGGTCCTCCTACGGCGACCTGTACGTCGCCGAGGACGGCGGCAACATGGAGATCTGCGTGATCACCCCGGACGACGTGGTGGCGCCCTTCCTGCGGATCACCGGCCAGTCCTCCTCCGAGATCACCGGCCCGGCCTTCTCGCCCGCCGGCAACCGGCTCTACTTCTCCAGCCAGCGCGGCACGAGCGGCAGCTCCACCGGCGGCATCACCTACGAGGTCACGGGCCCGTTCCGCACCTGACCCTTCCAGCCCCGCCGGCGCTCGAGCCGCAGGGCACCGGGGAGCGCCGCCCCGCTCTTCCAGCCCCGCCGGCGTTCGAAGCGCAGGGGCCCGGGGGCGGCCCCCGCTCTTCCAGCCCCGCCGGCGCTCGAGCCGCGGGGGCCCGGGGGCGGCCCCCGCTCTTCCAGCCCCGCCGGTGTTCGAAGCGCGGGGGCCCGGGGGCGGCCCCCGCTCTTCCAGCCCCGCCGGCGTTTGAGGCGCGGGGGCTCGGGGGCAGCGCCCCCGCAACGGCGCCGCACCCGCACGACGGCCGCCGCGCCCCGACGGGCAGACCCCCGTCAGGGGCACGGCGGCCGCGTTCACGACGCCACCGCCCCACCCTTCAGCAGCGCGGCCCCCAGCGGCGTCACGGTGTGCAGCACCGCGTTCCCCCGCCGCAGCGTGGTCACCAGCCCCGCCTCCCGCATCACGCAGGCATGCTGGCTCGCCGAGGCCAGCGAGACCCCGGCCCGGCGGGCCAGCTCGCTGGTGGTCGCCCCGTCCCCTATGGCCCGCAGCACCACCGACCTCGTGTGCCCCACCAGCTTGCCCAGGGTGCGCTGGCGCTGCTCCTCCACGGGCCGGGCCGCCTCGCCGCTCGCCGGCGCCGAGGCCAGCTGCGCGGCGGCCGGGTAGACCAGTACCGGCGGCAGCTCCGGATCGTGCAGGGTCACTGCGGTGCGCCGGCAGAAGAAGGACGGCTGGAGCAGCAGCCCGCGCCCCCGCAGCCGCACGTCACGGTCCACGGGGTAATCGCATTCCAGCACCGGAGCCCGCCACCGCAGCATCGGCGGCAGCGAGTCCAGCAGTTCGTCCGCGCCGCCGTCCAGCAGGGCCCGGCCGCGCGCGGCGCGCTCGGCCTCGATCTGGGCCTGGATATGCGTCCAGTACGGCTCCACGGCGGCCCGGTGGTACGCGCGGAGCTCGCCCATGAGTCGCGGCAGCTGCTTGTCACCGCAGTCCATGAACTCCCGTAGCCGTGGCGTCATCGGCGCCCCGGCGCCCAGCAGTTGCAGCTCGCGCCGCATCCGCTCGGGACGGATCCCGCGCAGCGCGTCGAGGCCCACGTCCCACCCGTACTGCCCCTCCACAGGGGTCAAGAAATCGGGGAAATAACCACGACTCGGTATGAGCATACCGAGCGTGCGTGTTTCACTATTCAACCTGCTCCGGGTTTCCGTACGCCATTCACCGAACAACCGGGCATCGCGCCGGTCTCTTAAGCGATGAAAGCTGAGAATCGTTTCCCACAACGCATCGGGACGCCCTGCCATCCGTACGCGTGCCAGGTCCACTCCAGTGAAATGGATACGCAGCACCGAACCCCCACCTGTGCAACCGCAATCCCCCCGCCCCATGAGTATGCACGCCGTCACACGTTGTCACCACGCCCTTTCGGCCACAGTTGAAACCCCTTTCGGCGGGGGCGTGACAACCGAAATCCTGTACTCCGCCGGGCACACTCCGGTGCGACCGAAACGCTCCGCGAAGGCCGTGGGGGGCTTTGCGGGGCCTGGCGGTCGGTCGCACCGGGAAGCGCCGACGTGCCCGGCAGAATGACAGCGGCGGTGGACGGGTGGGGATCCGTCCACCGCCTGCTGGCGTAAAGATTTGTTGAACAACAAAAATAGGCGCGCCCGCCCCCGGGCAGTCAGGGAACCCGGGGACAGGCGCGGTCTATGGGGCCCTTGGCGGGCCAGGGGTCAGCGGCTGTCGCTGCCCTTCGCCTCGGCGGCGGCACGGCCGGCCTCCAGGCGCGCCACCGGAATCCGGAAGGGCGAGCAGGAGACGTAGTCGAGGCCGACCTCGTGGAAGAAGTGGACGGACTCGGGGTCACCGCCGTGCTCGCCACAGACGCCGAGCTTGAGGTCGGGACGGGTGGCCCGGCCCAGCTTGGCCGCGTGGCGCACGAGGGAGCCGACGCCGTCCTTGTCGATGGTCTCGAAGGGCGAGACCCCGAAGATGCCCTTCTCCAGGTAGGCGGTGAAGAAGCTGGCCTCGACGTCGTCGCGGGAGAAGCCCCACACCGTCTGGGTCAGGTCGTTCGTGCCGAAGGAGAAGAACTGCGCGGCCTCGGCGATCTGGTCGGCGGTCAGCGCGGCGCGCGGCAGCTCGATCATCGTGCCGATGGTCAGCTTGAGCTCGGTGCCGGTGGCGGCCTCGACCTCGGCGATGACGGCGTCGGCCTCGTCGCGGACGATCTCCAGCTCCTGGACGGTGCCGACGAGCGGGACCATGATCTCGGCGCGCGGGTCGCCCTTGGCGTTCTTGCGCTCGGCGGCGGCCTCGGCGATCGCCCGGACCTGCATCTTGAACAGGCCGGGGATGACCAGGCCGAGGCGGACACCGCGCAGACCCAGCATCGGGTTCTGCTCGTGCAGCTTGTGCACGGCCTGGAGCAGGCGCAGGTCGTTCTCGTTGGCGTCCTTGCGGGACTCGGCGAGGGCGACACGGACCGACAGCTCGGTGATGTCGGGCAGGAACTCGTGCAGCGGCGGGTCCAGGAGGCGGACGGTGACGGGAAGGCCGTCCATCGCCTCGAAGAGCTCGACGAAGTCCTTCTTCTGGAGCGGCAGGAGGGCACTGAGTGCCTCGTCGCGCTCACCGTCGGTGTCCGCGAGGATCAGTCGCTCCACGAGTTCACGACGCTCGCCGAGGAACATGTGCTCGGTGCGGCACAGGCCGATGCCCTGGGCGCCGAAGCGGCGGGCGCGCAGCGCGTCCTCGGCGTTGTCGGCGTTGGCGCGCACCCGCAGGCGGCGGACGCGGTCCGCGTAGGCCATGATCCGGTGCACGGCGGCGACGAGCTCGTCGGCGTCGTCGGCGCCGGCGTGCATGCGGCCCTCGAAGTACTCGACGACCGGGGACGGTACGACGGGTACCTCACCGAGGTAGACCTTGCCGGTGGAGCCGTCGATGGAGACGACGTCGCCCTCTTCGATGACCGTCTCGCCGACCGTCATGCGGCGGCGCTTGGTGTCGACGTCGAGCTCCTCGGCGCCGCAGACACAGGTCTTGCCCATGCCGCGGGCGACGACGGCGGCGTGCGAGGTCTTGCCGCCGCGCGAGGTCAGGATGCCCTCGGAGGCGATCATGCCGTCCAGGTCGTCCGGGTTGGTCTCGCGGCGGATCAGGATGACCTTCTCGCCGGAGCGGGACCACTTGACGGCCGTGTACGAGTCGAAGACGGCCTTGCCGACCGCCGCGCCCGGGGAGGCGGCGATGCCGCGGCCGAGCAGGGTGGTCCTGGCGCCCTCGTCGAAGCGCGGGAACATCAGCTGCGCCAGCTGGTGGCCGCTGACGCGCTGGAGGGCCTCGGCCTCGTCGATCAGGCCCTGGTCCACGAGCTGGGTGGCGATGCGGAAGGCGGCGCCGGCGGTGCGCTTGCCGACACGGGTCTGGAGCATCCACAGCTGGCCGCGCTCGATGGTGAACTCGATGTCGCAGAGATCCTTGTAGTGGGTCTCCAGCGTCGTCATGATCGTCATGAGCTGGTCGTACGAGGCCTTGTCGATGGCCTCCAGGTCGGCGAGCGGCACGGTGTTGCGGATGCCCGCGACGACGTCCTCGCCCTGGGCGTTCTGCAGGTAGTCGCCGTAGACGCCCGCGTGACCGCTGGCGGGGTCGCGGGTGAAGGCGACGCCGGTGCCGGAGTCGGGGCCGAGGTTGCCGAAGACCATGGAGCAGATGTTGACCGCGGTACCCAGGTCGCTCGGGATGCGCTCCTGGCGGCGGTAGAGCTTGGCGCGGTCGGTGTTCCACGAGTTGAAGACGGCCTCGACGGCGAGGTCGAGCTGCTCGCGGGCGTCCTGCGGGAACTCGCGGCCGGCCTGCTTGGCGACGATCTTCTTGAAGCGGGTGACCAGCTTCTTCAGGTCGGCGGCGTCGAGGTCGGTGTCGACGGTGACCTTCTTGGCGGCCTTGGCCTCGTCGAGGGCTTCCTCGAAGAGCTCGCCGTCGACGTCCAGCACGGTCTTGCCGAACATCTGGATGAGGCGGCGGTACGAGTCCCACGCGAAGCGCTCGTCGCCGGCCTGGGAGGCGAGGCCCTTCACGGAGTCGTCGGACAGACCGATGTTCAGGACGGTGTCCATCATGCCGGGCATCGAGAACTTCGCACCGGAGCGCACGGAGACCAGCAGCGGGTCGTCCGACTGTCCGAGCTTCTTGCCCATCTTCGCCTCGAGGGCGGCAAGGTGGGCGCTGACCTCTTCGCGCAGCGCGGCCGGGGCCGTGCCGCTCTCGAGGTAGACCTTGCAGGCCTCGGTGGTGATGGTGAAGCCGGGAGGGACCGGCAGACCCAGGTTGGTCATCTCGGCGAGGTTGGCACCCTTGCCGCCGAGAAGGTCCTTGAGGTCGCGGTTGCCCTCGGTGAAGTCGTAGACGAGCTTCTGATCTTTGTTTTCCGACACGGGTCTCGACTCCTCGAGGCTCGGTGGCTGCCCTGACGGCCAGGAACATACCCAGATCGAAGGCTTATGGGTACGTCCACTTGGTCGTCATACGGCTGTAACCACCCGTGCGCCAGCAGATCGAAAGTAACTCATGGGTAATCAGAAAGTACGAACAGCCTTCATGTCCCGAAGGGTGGGGGCCCTCTTGAGGCCTGATCACGCTCGGATGAGCGATCATCGATACATTTGCGTTCAAGTCTTGAACGCACAAAGGGTGGCACCCAGTGCCACCCTTTGAAAGTCTTACCCGTGACTTCTGTGCTCATCTGAGCGAAACCCTTCCCATGCGTGGCGTATATCACGCACCACGGAGGGCGATTTGTCAGCCTCCGGAGGTGTCCACTTCAGCGTCCTCGCTCACACCCGCGCAGTCGTACGGGTCCTTCAGCCAGCCGTCCGGCAGGACAACTCGGTTGTTTCCGGACGTCCGACCGCGAGGCCCGTCCGCGCTCTCCGGCCATGCTTGATCCAGATCGAGCTCGCTCAGATGAGCGTCCAACTCGGCCAGGGAGGAGGTGACCGCGAGCTTCTTGCGCATCTCGGAGCCCACCGAGAAGCCCTTGAGGTACCAGGCCACGTGCTTACGGAAGTCGATCACCCCGCGCGCCTCGTCGCCGATCCACTCCCCCAGCAACTGGGCGTGGCGGTGCATGGTGGTGGCCACCTCGCGCAGGGTGGGCTTGTGGAAGTCCTCGGGGCGCCCCTCGAAGGCCGCCACCAGGTCGTTGAAGAGCCACGGCCGCCCCAGGCAGCCACGGCCCACGACCACGCCGTCGCAGCCCGTCTCGCGGACCATGCGCAGCGCGTCCTCGGCGCACCAGATGTCGCCGTTGCCGAGCACGGGGATCTCCGGCACGTGCTCCTTGAGGCGTGCGATGGCGTCCCAGTCGGCGGTGCCGCCGTAGTGCTGGGCGGTGGTCCGGCCGTGCAGGGCTATGGCGGTGACGCCCTCCTCGACGGCGATCCGGCCCGCGTCGAGGTAGGTGAGGTGCTCGTCGTTGATGCCCTTGCGCATCTTCATGGTGACCGGCAGGTCACCGGCGCCGGCGACGGCCTCGCGCAGGATCGCGCGCAGCAGGTTGCGCTTGTACGGGAGGGCGGAGCCGCCACCCTTGCGGGTCACCTTGGGGACGGGGCAGCCGAAGTTGAGGTCGATGTGGTCGGCGCGGTCCTCTTCGACGATCATGCGGACCGCCTTGCCGACCGTGATCGGGTCAACCCCGTACAGCTGAATCGAGCGAGGCTTCTCGGTCTCGTCGAAGTGGATCAGCTGCATGGTCTTCTCGTTGCGCTCGACCAGGGCCCGGGTCGTGATCATCTCGCTCACGAACAGCCCCTTGCCGCCCGAGAACTCCCGGCAGAGGGTACGGAACGGGGCATTGGTGATACCGGCCATGGGCGCGAGCACCACCGGGGGCTGCACGGTGTGCGGGCCGATCGCGAGAGGCGGAGGGAGCGTGGTCATCCGCCCATTGTCCCGCATGCCGAGGGGGTGGGGGGGACGTAGCATCGGCGCATGATCGAGCCGAGTCCCCGGCAGCGCACGCTCGTCCTCGCGATCTGCTGCATGAGCCTGCTGATCGTCAGCCTCGACAACACGGTGCTCAACGTCGCTCTGCCCTCGATGCGCCGCGACCTGGACGCCTCGGTCGCGGGGCTGCAGTGGAGCATCGACGCCTACACCCTCGTGCTGGCCTCGCTGCTGATGCTCGCGGGCTCGACGGCGGACCGGATCGGGCGCCGCAAGGTGTTCGTGGCCGGTCTGGTGGCCTTCACCGGCGGCTCGCTGCTCTGCTCCCTGGCCCCCAGCCTCAACTGGCTCATCGTCTTCCGGATGGTGCAGGCGGTCGGCGGGGCGATGCTCAATCCGGTGGCGATGTCGATCATCACCAACACCTTCACCGATCCCGCCGAGCGGGCCCGGGCCATCGGTGTGTGGGGTGCGGTCGGGGGCATCTCCATGGCGGCCGGCCCCCTGATCGGCGGGGTGCTGGTGGACTCCGTGGGCTGGCGCTCGATCTTCCTGATCAACCTGCCGATCGGTCTGGCGGCGTTCGCGCTGACCCTGCGGCACATCCCCGAGTCCCGCGCGGCCCGGCCGCGCCGCCCGGACCCGCTGGGGCAGGTGCTGGTCATCGCCCTGCTGGGCAGCCTGACGTACGGGATCATCGAGGCCCCGGCCGCCGGCTGGCGCTCGCCGCTGATCATGGGGTGCGCGGTGGTGGCCGTCGCCTCGTTCCTGGGGCTGCTGATCCACGAGCCCCGCCGCGAGGAGCCGCTGATCGATCTCCGGTTCTTCCGGAGCGCACCCTTCAGCGGGGCGACCGTGATCGCGATCAGCGCTTTCGCCGGACTGGCCGGTTTCCTCTTCCTGAACACGCTGTACCTCCAGGACGTCCGAGGGCTCAGCGCCCTGCACGCCGGGCTCTACATGCTGCCGATGGCCGGCCTGACCGTCCTGTTCGCCCCGCTGGCCGGGCGGCTGGTGGGCAGTCGGGGGCCGCGGATCTGCCTGCTGATCGCGGGCGTGGCGATGGCGTCGAGCGGGCTGCTGTTCGCCCTGTTCGAGGCCGAGACGTCCAACCCGCTGCTGTTCGCCGGGTACATGCTGTTCGGGCTCGGCTTCGGCATGGTGAACGCGCCGATCACCAATACGGCGGTGTCCGGGATGCCCCGCTCCCAGGCCGGGGTCGCCGCCGCCATCGCCTCCACCAGCCGGCAGACCGGCGGCACCCTGGGCGTGGCGGTGATCGGCTCGGTGCTGGCGGCCGGGCTGGCGAACGGCTCCGACTTCTCCGGGGCGGCCCAGCCGGCCTGGTGGATCATCACGATCTGCGGGCTGCTCGTCCTGGTCGTGGGCGCTGCGACGAGCGGCGCGTGGGCCCGGGCGACGGCGGAACGGACCGCCCGCACCTTGGAGGAGTCGGTCGGCGCCACGGCGACGACGACGGGGTCGCCGCGCGGCTGAAGCCGCCCTCCGGGCGCCTCCGGGTCCTGCCCTCCCCTCCCTCTCCCTCTCCCTCACCCTCTCCCCCCTCGTTCTCACCCTCTCCGCGGCCGCACGGCGCCCGCGGGCCCCCCTCGACACTGACGAGTGACAGATATTGAAATCTGTCACTCGTCATGCCATTCTCGTTCCATGACGAAGAACGAGAGCACTCGCACCCCTACGACCGACGACCACCGCACCCTCGACCGCACTCTCGGCAGGACCGGACCCACCGTCTTCCCGCTGGGGCTGGGCTGCATGGGGATGTCCGCCCTCTACGGCGAGGCGGACCGCGCCGAATCCGTCTCGACCATCCACGCCTACCTGGACGCCGTTCCCGACGGCACGCACACGCTGTTGGACACCGGCGACTTCTACGGCATGGGGCACAACGAACTACTGATCGCCGAGGCCCTGCGCACGGCACCCGTCGAAGCCCGCGAGCGCGCGCTGACCAGCGTCAAATTCGGCGCGCTGCGTACGGTCGAGGGCGGCTTCACCGGTTACGACGGTCGGCCGGAGGCCGTCAAGAACTTCCTGGCGTACTCGCTCCAGCGGCTCGGCCGGGACCACATCGACATCTACCGGATCGCGCGCGTGGACCCGGACGTGCCGATCGAGGAGACCGTCGGGGCCATCGCCGAGGCGGTCGAGGCGGGGCACGTGCGCCACATCGGCCTCTCGGAAGTCGGCGCGGACACCTTGCGCCGGGCCGCGGCCGTGGCCCCGATCTCCGACCTCCAGATCGAGTACTCGCTGATCTCCCGCGGCATCGAGGCCGAGATCCTGCCGACCGCCCGCGAGCTCGGCATAGGGATCACGGCGTACGGGGTGCTGTCCCGCGGCCTGATCAGCGGTCACTTCACCCGCGACCGCGCACTGGCCCCGGGCGACTTCCGCGGCATGAGCCCCCGCTTCCAGGGCGACAACCTGGACCGGAACCTCGATCTCGTGGAGGCGCTGCGCAAGGTGGCCGAGGGCAAGGGCGTGAGCGTCGCCCAGACCGCGATCGCCTGGGTGCTCGCGCAGGGGCCGCGGCACGGGGTCGACATCGTGCCGCTGGTGGGCGCCCGGCGCCGGGACCGGCTCGCCGAGGCACTGGGTGCCATGGACGTCACCCTGGACGCCGCCGACCTGGCCGCTGTCGAGGAGGCCGTCCCGGCGGGCGCCGCGGCCGGGGAAAGGTATCCGGCGGCCCAGATGGCCCACCTCGACAGCGAGCACTGAGCTGACGGTACGGTCGTACCCATGCCCCCCGCTGCTGCCGAGCCCCTGACTCCCGAGCGCATCCTCGCCACCACCGAGGAGGTGCTGCGTCGCTTCGGCCCCACGAAGGCGACCGTGGTGGACGTGGCGCGCGCCCTGGGGGTGAGCCACGGCAGCGTGTACCGGCACTTCCCGTCGAAGGCGGCGCTGCGCGAGGCGGTCACGGACCGCTGGCTCGCCAGGAGCGTGGTCATGCTGGAGGAGATCACTTCGGCCCCCACCGGGAGCGCCCCCTCCAAGCTGGAGGCGTGGCTGGAGGCCCTCTTCGAGGCCAAGCGCCACAAGGCGGGCGACGACCCGGAGCTGTTCGCCACCTACACCGTGCTCCTCGCCGAGAACAGCGGCGTGGTCGACGCGCACCTGACCGAGCTGATCGACCAGCTGGGGCGGATCATCGCCGAGGGCGTCGCCGCGGGCTCGCTGGCCGCCGACGACGTACCGGCGGCGGCCCGCGCGGTCTTCGACGCCACCGGCCGCTTCCACGACCCGCAGTACTCGGCCGACTGGCTCTCGCCGACGATCATCACCGAGTTCGAGGCGGTCACCGCTCTCGTGATCCGGGGCCTGCGCGCCTGACGCGGGTCGGCCGCCATCCGGAAGCAGACAGTCCGGACAACTTGATGATCATTTTGGGTGCGTTCGGGTTGTTCGCGTCCCTTCAAAGTCCTTACGGTCCCCCTACCGCACGTCATCAGGCACATCTCAGGGGGAACTTTGTCCACTCCGACAACCCACAACGCACGGCCGGCACCGCCGAAGCGCTCGCGCGGTGCGGCCGCCCTCGGCTGGATCCTGACCATCGGGCTCAACGTGGTCGCGCCGATCATCACGTACAACACGCTGACCGAGAGCCACGGCTGGAGCGAGTTCTCCGCCCTGCTGCTCAGCAGCGCCTGGCCGGTGCTCGACAGCGTCATCAGCCTGGCCTGGCGGCGCAAGGTCGACGAGTTCGCCGTCGTCACCCTGGTGTTCCTGGTGATCACGGCCGTCGTCTCGCTCGTCGGCGCGCACTCGGCCCGCGCCCTGCTCATCAAGGACTCGGGGATCACCGGGCTGTTCGGGCTGCTCTGCCTGGCGACGCTGCTCGCGCCGCGCCCGCTGATGTTCTACTTCGGCCGCAAGTTCGCCACCGACGGCACCCCGGAGAGCACCGCCTGGTGGAACGGCCTCTGGCAGTACGAAGGCTTCCGCACCACCATGAACCGGATGACGCTGGTGTGGGGCCTCACGTACGTCGTCGAGGCCCTCGTCCGCGTCGTCCTCGCCTACACGCTGCCCACCAAGACCATGGTGGTGGTCAGCCCGATCATGATCTACGGGGTACTGGCCGCGCTCGGCGTATGGACCGCCATGTACGGGAAGCGGTCCCAGGCCGAGGGAGAGCGGCGCGCGGCCGAGGCCGAGGCCGCGGCCGCCCAGGCCGCCACGACGCCCTGACCCCGCCGGGTCCCGCGGAAAGACCGGTGGCCCGGTGCGCTGCGAGCGCACCGGGCCACCGGTCTTCGTACGGCAGGACCTAGCAGCCGAGCAGACGGCTGCCGAGGTAGGCCTGGATCTGGTCCAGGGACACGCGCTCCTGCTTCATGGTGTCGCGCTCACGCACGGTCACCGCGTTGTCGTCCAGGGTGTCGAAGTCGACGGTGACGCAGAACGGCGTACCGATCTCGTCCTGGCGGCGGTAGCGGCGGCCGATGGCGCCCGCGTCGTCGAACTCGATGTTCCAGAACTTGCGCAGGTCGGCGGCGAGGCCCTTGGCCTTCGGCGACAGATCCGCGTTGCGGGACAGCGGCAGGACCGCGACCTTGACGGGGGCCAGGCGCGGGTCGAGGCGCATCACGGTGCGCTTCTCCATGACGCCCTTGGCGTTGGGGGCCTCGTCCTCGATGTACGCGTCGAGCATGAAGGCGAGCATGGCGCGGTTGACACCGGCGGCCGGCTCGATGACGTACGGGGTGTAGCGCTCGCCCGTCTCCTGGTTGTGGTAGGTCAGGTTCGCGCCGGAGGCCGCCGAGTGGGACTTGAGGTCGAAGTCGGTGCGGTTGGCCACACCCTCGAGCTCGGAGAACTCGGTGCCACCGAAGTTGAAGCGGTACTCGATGTCGGCGGTGCGCTTCGAGTAGTGGCTCAGCTTCTCCTTCGGGTGGTCGTACCAGCGGATGTTCTCCTCACGGATGCCGAGGTCGGTGTACCAGTTCCACCGCTCCTGCATCCAGTACTCCTGCCACTGCTCGTCCTCGCCCGGCTTGACGAAGAACTCCATCTCCATCTGCTCGAACTCGCGGGTGCGGAAGATGAAGTTGCCCGGAGTGATCTCGTTGCGGAAGGACTTGCCCATCTGCGCGATGCCGAAGGGCGGCTTCTTGCGCGAAGTGGTCTGCACCACGGCGAAGTTGGTGAAGATGCCCTGGGCGGTCTCGGGGCGCAGGTACGCCTTCGAGCCGGTGTCCTGGGTCGGGCCGAGGTGGGTCTCCAGCATGCCGGAGAACTGCTTGGGCTCGGTGAACTGGCCCTTCACACCACAGTTGGGGCAGTTGATGTCGGCAAGACCATTGGCGGGCATACGGCCGTGCTTGGCCTCGTACGCCTCTTCAAGGTGGTCCGCGCGGTGGCGCTTGTGGCAGGAGGTGCACTCCGTCAGCGGGTCCGAGAAGGTCGCCACGTGGCCGGAGGCCACCCAGACCTCGGGGGCCAGGATCACGGAGGAGTCGATGCCGACGATGTCCTCACGTCCGGTGACCATCGCCTTCCACCACTGGCGCTTGATGTTCTCCTTGAGCTCGACACCGAGCGGGCCGTAGTCCCAGGCGGCCTTGGTGCCGCCGTAGATCTCACTGCACGGGAAAACGAAGCCACGGCGCTTGCTCAGGCTGACGATGGTTTCGATCTTGTCGGCGGCCACGGTGCTCTCTTCATTACGAGGACGAACGGCGAAGCCTTTAGGTTACCGGCGCCCGCACCCCCCCTTTCAAATCGGTTCCCCTTCCAGGCCGGGCCGCCCGAGCCCCCCACCTGGGTTTTTGACAATCGTTTCCATCTTTGATGAAAATGGATGTCATGAACGTACGCCGCCTCATACCCACCGCCGCCCTCGCCGGAGCCGTCGCCCTCGGCGCCACGGCCCTGACCGCCTGCTCGGGAGCCGCCGCCGGCGCCGATGGCGGCAAGGACGGCAAGGTCGGCGTGACGGCGTCGTTCTACCCCATGGCCTTCCTCGCCGAGCAGATCGGCGAGGACCACGTGAAGGTCGACAGCCTGACCAGGCCCGGCGTCGAACCGCACGACCTGGAGATCACCCCGAAGCAGACCGGACGGCTCGGCGAGGCCGACGTCGTGGTCTACCTCAAGGGCCTGCAGCCCGCCGTCGACAAGGCCGTCGGCCTGTCCGGCGTGAAGAACGTCGTCGACGCCGCGACCCTCACCGAGCTGGAGGTCCACGGCTCCGCCGGACACGACCACGGCGCCGAGGGCCACGCCGAGGGCGAGGGCCACGACCACGACCACGGCGAGGCCGGCCGGGACCCGCACGTCTGGCTCGACCCCACCAAGTACGCGGAGATCGCCAAGGGAGTCGGCGCCGCCCTGGAGAAGGCCGACCCCGAGCACGCCGCGGACTACAAGAAGAACACCGACGAGCTGGTCGGCAAACTGACCGCTCTGGACACGGAGTTCAAGGACGGCCTGCAGAACGCGGCCTCCAGGACCTTCATCACCACCCACTCCGCCTTCGGCTACCTCGCCGAGCGCTACGCCCTCGACCAGGAGGCCATCTCCGGGGTCGACCCCGAGTCCGAGCCGAGCCCGGCCCGCATGAAGGAACTCCAGGGCCTCGCGAAGCAGGAGAATGTCTCCACCGTGTTCTTCGAGACGCTGGCCAGCGACAAGACGGCCCGGACCCTCGCGGCGGACACCGGTCTGAAGACCGACGTCCTGGACCCGCTCGAAGGAATCACCGACAAGTCCCAGGGCGCTGACTACTTCGAGGTCATGCGGTCCAACCTGAAGAACCTCCAGAAGGCGCTCGGAGCCAAGTAGATGACAGCAGCAACGGAGGCGCGAGCCATGCAGTCGACGCCGGCACAGTCAGCGGACCAGCCCGTCATATCCCTGCGCGGGGCCACGGCCTCGCTCGGCTCGCGCCCCGTGCTGCGCGGCGTCGACCTCACCGTCCGGCGGGGCGAGGTCGTCGCCCTGCTCGGCGCCAACGGCTCCGGCAAGTCCACGGCCGTGCGCGCCGTGGTCGGCCAGGTCCCGCTGACCGAGGGCGAGCTGTCCCTCTTCGGCACCGAGTTCAAGCGCTTCCGCTCGTGGTCGCGCATCGGGTACGTCCCGCAGCGCACGACGGCGGCCGGCGGCGTCCCCGCCACCGTCCGCGAGGTCGTCTCCGCCGGTCGGCTCGCCCGCTCCCGGTTCGGGATGCTGCGCAAGGCCGACAAGGCCGCGGTCGAGCGCGCGCTGGCCCTGATCGGCATGGAGCAGTACGCCTCCTCCTCGGTCGACGCCCTCTCCGGCGGCCAGCACCAGCGGGTGCTCATCGCCCGGGCGCTCGCCGTGGAACCCGAACTGCTGATCATGGACGAGCCGATGGCCGGCGTGGACCTCGCCAACCAGGAGGTCCTCGCGAACGCCCTGCGCGAGCAGAAGGCCCTCGGCACCACCCTGCTGCTCGTCCTGCACGAGCTGGGCCCGCTGGAGCCCCTGATCGACCGGGCCGTCGTCCTGCGCGACGGCTGTGTGGTCCACGACGGACCGCCCCCGGAGGCCGTGGGACAGCACGCGTTGCCCGGCCACGACCACGTACACCCCCACGCGGCGCACGACGCCGAGCCCCTGCGGACGGGACTGCTGAGCTGATGGACCTCCTCGAATACGCCTTCATGCAGCGGGCCCTGATCGCGGCCGCGCTCGTCGGCCTCACCGCGCCCGCGATCGGCACGTACCTCGTCCAGCGCCGCCAGGCGGTCATCGGCGACGGCATCGGCCACGTGGCCCTCACCGGCGTCGGCCTCGGCTTCCTGCTCAACACCAGCCCCGTGTGGATGGCCTCCCTCGTCGCCGTCGTCGGCGCGGTCGGCATGGAGCACATCCGCTCCCGCGGCAAGACCAGCGGCGACATCGCCCTCGCGATGCTCTTCTACGGCGGCCTGGCCGGCGGCGTCATGATCATGCACATGGCGGGCGGCTCCACGGCCACCCTGAACAGCTACCTCTTCGGCGGTATCACCTCGGTCGCGCCGGAGGACGTCTGGGCCGCGGTGATCCTCGCCGTGGTCGTGCTCGCCGTCACCGTCGGACTGCGTCGCCAGTTGTTCGCCATCAGCCAGGACGAGGAGTTCGCCCGGGTCACCGGCATGCCGGTGCGGGCGCTGAACCTCCTGATGGCCGTCACGGCCGCCCTCACCGTCACGGTGGCGATGCGGATCGTGGGCCTGCTGCTGGTCAGCGCCATGATGGTGGTCCCCGTCGCGGCCGCCCAGCGGGTCACCCGGGGCTTCGCCGCGACGCTGTCGCTGGCCATGCTGATCGGCGTGCTGGTCTCGCTCAGCGGCGTGACCACCACGTACTACCTCGACGCCCCCTCCGGCGCGGCGATCGTGCTGCTCGCCATCGCCGTCTTCGTCGTGATGGCGGCCGTGTCGACGCCCCTGGCCAGGCGCCGGGCCAAGGCGGCCGGCGCCGCCACCGAAGAGGTCTGCACGAGGGACGATGTGAAGGTCTAGAAAGGTCGGCCGCCTGGCACAATGGGCCGAGGCCGATACGAGGAGGAACCGGTGGCGACTGCGCCTGGCGAGATGAATACCGCGCCAGTACGAGGACGATCCACCCGGCAGCGGGCCGCGGTCGCCGCGGCGCTGGACGAGGTGGACGAGTTCCGCAGCGCCCAGGAACTCCACGACATGCTCAAGCACCGCGGCGACTCCGTGGGCCTGACCACCGTCTACCGCACCCTCCAGTCGCTCGCGGACGCCGGCGAGGTCGACGTCCTGCGCACCAGCGACGGCGAGTCCGTCTACCGCCGCTGCTCCACCGGCGACCACCACCATCACCTGGTCTGCCGCAAGTGCGGCAAGGCCGTCGAGGTGGAGGGCCCCGCCGTGGAGAAGTGGGCGGAGTCCATCGCGGCCGAGCACGGCTACGTGAACGTGGCCCACACGGTGGAGATCTTCGGCACCTGCGCCGACTGCGCGGCCGCCGGCTAGAGCTTCCGCAGGTTCCGGCCGAGGATCCCCCGCAGCCGTTCGACGTCGGCCGGCTCCTGGGCTCCCCGCTTCGGCAGCACCGCGAGGCAGCTCGCGCGCGGGCCCCCGAGCAGGACGAAGAGCTCCGGAGTCTCCGCGAAGTCCGTGAACAGCGTCCAGTCGGACGTGTAGGACATGGTCTCGCCCGTGGTCGCGGCGCCCCGCTCGTCGACCTCCGTGCGGCACTGGCCGTACGTGGCCATCGCCCCGTGGAGCCGGCGCGCCATGCCGCGCCGGCCGCGCGCGGCGCCGAACAGCCCGGCGCCCAGTGCCAGCACCAGACCCACCCCGAGGGCGACCGGCAGGAGCCCGCGGGACACGCCGAACCCCAGCATCAGGCTGGTCGTGAGCAGCGGGGGCAGGGCCGTCTCCACCCGGCCCGCCCCCGTCCTACGGGCGCGGACCCGGATGGCCCCGTGGAAGTCCTCGAGCGTCGGCAGGTACACGAACACCGCCGACTCCGTGTCCTGCGTCCGCTGCGTGTGATCCTCGTCCAAGTGCATGGCACGGGAGCGTAGACGACGCTCAGGCCGAGGTGCCCGGCTCCCCCTGGTTGGGGACGGCCCCACCGAAGCGGCGGTCGCGCTGGGCGTACTCCAGGCAGGCCCGCCACAGGTCACGGCGGTCGAAGTCGGGCCACAGAACGTCCTGGTAGACCATCTCGGCGTACGCGCTCTGCCAGATCAGGTAGTTGGAGGTGCGCTGCTCGCCGCTCGGGCGCAGGAACAGGTCCACGTCCGGCATGTCCGGGTAGTAGATGTACTTGGCGAAGGTCTTCTCGTTGACCTTCGACGGGTCGAGCTTGCCCGCCGCGACATCGCGGGCGATGGCCTGCGCCGCGTCCGCGATCTCCGCGCGGCCGCCGTAGTTGACGCAGAAGTACAGGGTCATGGCGTCGTTGTCGACGGTCTGCTCCTGCGCGACCTGGAGCTCCTGGACGACCGACTTCCACATCTTCGGCATACGGCCGACCCAGCGGATGCGGATGCCCAGTTCGTTCATCTCGTCACGGCGGCGCCGGATGACGTCACGGTTGAAGTTCATCAGGAAGCGGACCTCGTCGGGCGAGCGCTTCCAGTTCTCGGTCGAGAAGGCGTAGAGGGAGAGGTTCTTGACGCCCATCTCCAGGCAGCCCTTGAGCACGTCGAGCACGACGCCCTCGCCGACCTTGTGGCCCTCGGTGCGCGGCAGGCCGCGCTCCTTGGCCCAGCGGCCGTTGCCGTCCATGACGATCGCCACGTGGTTCGGGACCAGCTCGCCGGGGATCTTCGGCGGGACCGCGCCGGACGGGTGCGGCTCGGGAACCTTGTACTCGCGGCGAGAGCGCCCCAGAATCCCGCGTCGTGCCATGTGTCCAGCTCCTATTTCTCGACGTATCGCAGGGAGCGTAGCCCGCGCTCCAGATGCCAGTGCAAATAGGCGGAGACCAGCCCGCTGCCCTCCCGCACGTGACGCGCCTCGCACGCGTCGGCATGCCCCCAGTCGCCCGTCAGCAGGGCGCTGAGCAGGGCGATGGCCTCAGATGAGGGTACGACGCTGCCGGGCACCCGACAGTCCCCGCATATGACCCCGCCCGCGGCGACGGAAAAGTGCCGGTTGGGGCCGTGGATGCCGCACTTCGCGCAGTCCTCGAAGCTGGGCGCGTAGCCGTTGACGGCGAGGGAGCGCAGCAGGAAGGCGTCGAGGATGAGGTGGGGCTCGTGCTCGCCGCGTGAGAGGGTGCGCAGGGCTCCGACGAGCAGCAGGTACTGCTGCACGGCGGGCTCGCCCTCGTTCTCGGTGAACCGCTCGGCGGTCTCCAACATGGCGGTGCCGGCGGTGTAGCGGGCGTAGTCGGTGACGATGCCGTTGCCGTAGGGGGCGATGATCTCGGTCTGGGTGCAGAGCGGCAGGCTGCGGCCGATCAGTTCGCTGCCGCGGGCGAAGAACTGCACGTCGGCGTGGGAGAAAGGTTCCAGCCGGGCGCCGAATTTGGACTTCGTCCGCCGGACGCCGCGCGCGACGGCGCGCACCCGGCCGTGGCCGCGGGTCAGCAACGTGATGATGCGGTCCGCCTCACCCAGCTTCTGGGTGCGCAGCACGATGCCGTCGTCGCGGAACAGACTCATGCGCCCATTGTCCCGTACGGCGGCGGGACCACGGGCCGGGTGTCGTCGTGAACGGCAGCGACCCCGGCCGGGCGCGGGGCCCGGCCGGGGTCACCCCCTTGGGAGGGTTCAGGAGGCAGGGGTCGGGGCGGCTTCGCCCTCACCCGCCTGCGCCGGTACGGCTGCCGCGGACTCCTTGTCCGGCTCCGCCACCTGGGCGGGCAGTTCGACCTCGGGGGCGTCGTGGGCGCCTTCCTTGCCCAGGCCGTTGAAGACCAGGTTGAGGACGATGGCGGCCGTGGCACCGAGCGTCACACCGCTGTTGAGCAGCGAGGACAGGTCCGGGTCCATGTGCTTGGTGAAGAAGACCGGGACGGTCGCGGGGAGCAGGGCGAAAGCGAGGGAGACGCCGACGATCAGTGCGTTCTTCTCCTCCTTCAGGTCCACCTTGGCCAGGGTCTGGATGCCGGCCAGGGCGACCATGGCGAACATGACGGTCGCGGCGCCGCCGAGGACCCCGTGCGGGACGGCGGCGACGATCGCGGCGGCCTTGGGCAGCAGACCCAGGACGATCATGAAGACACCCGCGGCGACCACCACGAACCGGCTCTTCACCTTCGTCATCCGCACCAGGCCGACGTTCTCGGCGAAGGCCACGTACGGGAAGGAGTTGAGGACACCACCGAGCGCGGTCGCGGCGCCGTCGGCACGCAGGGCGCGGGCCACGGTCTCGCTGTCGACCTCCTTGCCGACGATGTCACCGACGGCGTAGGTGTCACCGGTCGTCTCGACCATGGTGATCAGCATGACGATGAGCATCAGGACGATCGGGAACCACTCGAACTTCGGGACTCCGAAGTGGAAGGGGGTGGTGACGCCGACCCACGCGGAGTTGCTCACGTCGCCGAACTTCGCGTCGCCGAGCAGGAAGGCGACGGTGGTGCCGACGACCAGGCCGAGCAGGATCGAGATGCTGGAGAGGAACGGCTTGCCGATCTTCATCAGGATCAGGATGAAGAGCATCGTGCCGCCGGCGTAGGCGAAGTTCTTCGGGTCTCCGAAGTCGGGGCTGCCGAGGCCGCCGGCCGCGTCGTTGAGACCGACCGGGATCAGGACGATGCCCAGCACCGTGATCACCGTGCCGGTGACGACCGGCGGGAAGAGTCGCATCACCGTCCGGAACGCCTTGGCCGGTAGCCAGGCGAAGGCGAAGGTGGCGATACCGGCGGTGATCACCGCGCCGTAGATGACGAGCAGGGCGGCGGTACCGCCGCCGGCCCCGAGACCGATGGCGATCATCGGGGAGACCGCGGTGAAGGTCACGCCCTGGATCAGCGGCAGGCGCGCGCCGATCCGGCCGACGCCCAAGGCCTGGATGATCGAGGCGATACCGCAGGTGAAGAGGTCCGCGTTGATCAGGTAGACCAGCTGTTCAGGGCTCAGCTTCAGCGCGTTGCCGACGATGATCGGGACGATCACCGCGCCGGCGTAGAAGGCGAGTACGTGCTGGAAGCCGTACAGCGCGAGCTTGGGGAGGGGGAGCACCTCGTCGACCGGGTGCGTGCTCTGCTCTCCGTCGGTGGAAAGCCGGGCGGCGACACGTGCCATCTCAGCCTTGCCCTTCAAGGTAGGTAAGTGAGAGGAGATCTGGTTGTCCCTGGGCGTAGTGGGTCGCTAACCCGTTGGTACGCCAGGGTTGTCAGTGCGTTCACGTCGAGGTGGATCGAAGCCGCGCTGCGTCAACGGCGCCGTCTTGTCGTGTGACCGGAATTGAACGCCTGTGGGGGGCACCACACATATCGTCGACTTCGACAAACTGTTGACGTTCAGACCCGCCCGATCTGTAGGTTTCTCCAGTGGTGCGCGGCTCTCGGCAGGGGGTATGCGCGCAGCCGTGCGGAGCCCGGCGCTCCTGCCACGCGATCGTGCGCCGCAGCCACCCTGACGTGCGGATATGGGCGTCGCGGCCTTGGCGAGGGGCGAACTCGAAGGCACCATTCCGACCGTCCGACCGGTGGACACATCGGACAGGGGGACGTACGCCCGCACCCTTCACACGACGTTCACGCGTCCCGAAACAGGCCCTGCGAGGCCGGATCGTTACGTCCCGCAGGGCCCTTTCGGACGGAATGGGCCCCTCCGGAGTCCACGGATCGGACACGGAACGGCCCCGCGCGACGAAAACGCGCGGGGCCGTTCGGACGGGACCGGTGGAAAACCCCTCAGGGAGCGCGTACCGCCGACAGCAGTCGGGTCACCTCGTCCGTGTCGATCCGCAGCGCCGCGCCGACCGTCGCGAGCACCTCGCGCTCGGCCGGGGTGTACGGGCCGTCCGCGAGCGCGATCCGGGCCCCCTGGAGCAGGATCGATTCACGCCCCGGGCCGGCCAGGTGCGGGGCCAGCGGTTCCAGGGCCTCGTGGAGCTCTATCGACAGCGCGGCCCCGCAGCACTCCGGGACGTCGTACAGCCCGAGCCGGCCCTCGTCCGTGGACAGCGCCTCCACGAGGGACTCCAACTGCTCCTCGGTGCACTCCTGGAAGCCCGCGGCTCGTACGGCGCCCACCGCGGCCTCCAGCGCGCCGCGCGAGGCCGTCCCGCCCGCGGTGAGCACCGCCAGCGCCACGGTGTGCACGGCGTCGCGCAGGAGGGCGGTGAACCGGGTCGTGGTGAGGTGGTCCAGGACGTCGGTGGCGAAGCGCGCGCGGCAGCCCTGGCACTCGATGACGGGACCGGCCTGCCCGCGGGGCAGCAGCGGCACCCCGAGGACGGTGAACCGGCGCCGTCCGGTGCGCCTGCGGTAATTGCGGTCGCCACCGCAGGCGGGGCAGAAGAACTCCCCGTCGCCCACGGTGCTCCAGGTGGTACGGGTGCCCCAGACCGTCAGCTTCCGGCCGTCCCCACCCCGAACTGGCAGCACGTCGCACCTCCGTAACCTGCCGGCAACATCGCCGGGTTGGCGTGATGTTAGCCACATCGATGAGGATGCGTCAGTCGTGTGACAAGACAACATGTCCCCGGCCCCGGACTTGGCCGATCTGCGTCCCCGGCGTCCCCCCACCCCCTCCCCGCTCCCTCTAGGGTTCGCCGCATGAACGAGAAGTCCTGTCTGGTCACCGGCGCCGCGAGCGGGATCGGCCGGGCCACCGCCCTGCTGCTGGCCCGTTCCGGGGCCCGGGTGACCGCGGCCGACATCAATGGCCCCGGGGTGCGGGCCCTCCGTACGGAACTGGCCGCCGAGGGGTACTCGATCACCGCGGTCGCCGGTGACGTCGCCGATCCGGAGGCCAATCGAGCGATGGTCGCGGCCGCCGTCGAGGCCTACGGGCGCCTGGACGTCGCCGTGGCGAACGCCGGGGTGCTCCCCCTCTCCGACGTACGGGAGACCAGCCCCGAGGACTGGGACCACGTCATGGCCGTCGACGGCCGCGGCATGTTCCTGACCTGCAAGTACGCCATCGAGGCGATGACCGCGCAGCCGCGCCCCGGTGGGGCTCTGGTCTGCGTGTCGTCGATCTCGGGGGTGGCCGGGCAGGCCCGCCAGGCCGCGTACGGACCCGCGAAGTTCGTGGCGTCGGGGCTGACCAAGCACCTCGCGGTGGAGTGGGCCGCGCACGGGATCCGGGTCAACGCGGTGGCACCCGGAACCATCCGTACGGAGCGGGTGATCGCGCTGAAGGACGAGCCCGGCGGGCCGGAGTACCTGGCGGAGGTGGAGGCGGCGCACCCGATGGGCCGGCTCGGGGAGCCGGCGGAGGTGGCCCGGGTCATCGCGTTCCTGGCCTCCGACGCGGCCTCGTTCGTGACGGGCGTGATCCTGCCGGTGGACGGCGGCTATCTGGCCCGCTGACCGGTGGGAACGGCAGAACCCCGCCCCACCGGAGGGAGGGACGGGGTTCGCGTACGAGGGATCAGCGGCCCGCGCGGTTGACGGCGGAGATGACCGCCTTCAGGGAGGCGCGGGTGGTGTTGGCGTCGATGCCGATGCCCCACAGGACCCGGCCGTCGATCGCGCACTCGATGTACGAGGCGGCCACGGCGGAGGCGCCCTCGCTCATGGTGTGCTCGGTGTAGTCCAGCAGGCGGGCGTCGACACCGATGCCGGCCAGCGCGTCGAAGAAGGCCGAGATCGGACCGTTGCCGGTGCCGTCCAGGACCGTCTCCACGCCGTCCACGACCGCCTCGACGGTCAGGGTGTCCGTGCCGTCCTTGTCGGTGGCCGTCGAACCGGAGCGCAGCTGGATGCGGCCCCACGGGTTCTCGGGGTTGGGCAGGTACTCGTCGGAGAAGACGTCCCAGATCGCCTTCGGCGTGACCTCGCCGCCCTCGGCGTCGGTCTTGGCCTGGATGATCCGGGAGAACTCGATCTGCATGCGGCGCGGCAGGTCCAGCTTGTGGTCGTTCTTCAGGACGTAGGCGATGCCGCCCTTGCCGGACTGCGAGTTGACCCGGATGACGGCCTCGTAGGAGCGGCCGACGTCCTTCGGGTCGATCGGCAGGTACGGGACCGCCCACTCGATGTCGTCGACGGTGACGCCCTTGGCGGCCGCGTCGGCCTCCATGGCGTCGAAGCCCTTCTTGATGGCGTCCTGGTGGGAGCCGGAGAAGGCGGTGTAGACCAGGTCGCCCGCGTAGGGGTGGCGCGGGTGGACCTCCATCTGGTTGCAGTACTCGCTGGTGCGACGGATCTCGTCGATCTGCGAGAAGTCGATCTGCGGGTCGATGCCCTGGGAGAACAGGTTCATGCCCAGGGTGATCAGGTCGACGTTGCCTGTGCGCTCGCCCTGCCCGAACAGGCAGCCCTCGATGCGGTCGGCGCCGGCCATCAGGGCCAGCTCGGCGGCGGCGACGGCGGTGCCCCGGTCGTTGTGCGGGTGCACGGAGATGCAGATGTGCTCGCGGCGGGTCAGGTTGCGGGCCATCCACTCGAAGCGGTCCGCGTGCGTGGACGGCGTCGAACGCTCCACGGTGGCGGGCAGGTTCAGGATGATCTCGCGGCCCTCGGCCGGCTGCCAGACGTCACAGACGGCCTCGCAGACCTCCAGGGCGAAGTCCAGCTCGGTGTCGGTGAAGATCTCGGGGCTGTACTGGTAGCCGAAGGTGGTCTCGGGACCCAGCAGCTTGTCGGCGTACTCCATGACCAGGCGGGTGCCGTCGACGGCGATCTGCTTGATCTGCTCCTTGGAGCCGCGGAAGACGACCCGGCGGAAGGTCGGGGCGGTCGCGTTGTACAGGTGGACGGTGGCGCGCTTCGCACCGACCAGGGACTCCACGGTCCGCTCGATCAGGTCCTCGCGGGCCTGGGTCAGTACGGAGATGGTGACGTCGTCCGGGATCGCGCCCTCTTCGATGATGGAGCGCACGAAGGCGAAGTCGGTCTCGCCGGAAGAGGGGAAGCCGACCTCGATCTCCTTGTAGCCCATGCGCACCAGCAGGTCGAACATCTCGCGCTTGCGGGCGGGGGTCATCGGGTCGATCAGCGACTGGTTGCCGTCGCGCAGGTCGGTGGAGAGCCAGCGGGGGGCTTGGGTGACGCGGGCGTCCGGCCAGGTGCGGTCCGGGATGTCCACCTGCTCGTACGAGCCGTACTTGTGGATCGGCATCCCGGAGGTCTTCTGGGTGTGGGTCGCGTTCGTGATGGGCGTGGGGCGACCGACAAAAGGCTGCTGGCTCATGGCGTTGGGCTCCTCGCGTGTCCGCGTGTAGTTCGCTGGGACGGCCGACGGCGGTAGTGAAAACCGCAACACCGAACTCCGCGGGGAGGGGGTCGGCCTACGACTACAGACCCTCGCCGCGGCGGCTAAGGAGAAGCAGCCCGAAACGCATGATGGACCGAGCCTAGCCGAGCCGCGCCGTTACGCGAGGACCTGTTTCAGTATGCAAGACCCGAGGGTCCGATTTGCACCAAATGTGAGCCAAGACTCGTTCGCTCCGGTCAGGTCCGGTTGTTCCGTCAATCCGGCGTCACCGCTTTCAGACAAGTGAATGAATCATGGTCGCAGGTAGTGACAGCGACATGACCCACTGCCACATTTCCGGCATGGATGCCTCCCACGCCCACCGCCATGAGCCCGTCTTCTGCACCGTCGTACCGCCTCACCTCCTCGACAAGGCCGCCCGCTCCGAAGACTCCCGCCGCGCCGACCTCGCCCAGCGCACCCTGGAGCGCGACTCCCTGCTGCGCACCCGGCGCCGGGTCACCGCCGTCCGGGGGGTCGTCCCCACCCTGGCCGTGCCGGCCGGCGACGATCCGGACCGGACGATCTACGACGCCCAGCACCGCACCCGGCTGCCCGGGAAGAAGGTCCGGGGCGAAGGTGACCCACTGAGCAAGGACGCCACCGTCAACCGCGCCTACGCCGGGCTCGGGGCCACCTACGAACTGTTCCTCAAGGGCTTCGGGCGGCGCTCCATCGACGACGCCGGGCTCGCCCTGGACGCGACCGTCCATTACAGCGAGGACTACAACAACGCCTTCTGGGACGGCCGGCAGATGGTCTTCGGCGACGGGGACGGGGACCTCTTCCTCGACTTCACCGTGTCCGTGGACGTCATCGGGCACGAGCTGACCCACGGTGTCACCCAGTACACGGCGAACCTGACCTACCGCGGCCAGTCCGGCGCCCTGAACGAGTCCATGTCCGACGTCTTCGGCTCACTGATCAAGCAGTACTCCCTGGAGCAGACCGCCGAGCAGGCCGACTGGCTGATCGGGGCCGGGCTGCTCGGCCCGAATGTCACCGGCGTGGCACTGCGCTCGATGAAGGCGCCGGGCACCGCGTACGACGACGACGAACTGGGCAAGGACCCGCAGCCGGCCACGATGGACGACTACGTGAACACCCACAGCGACAACGGCGGCGTCCACATCAACTCGGGCATCCCCAACCACGCCTTCTACATCGTGGCCACCGAGCTGGGCGGCAAGGCCTGGGAGCGGGCCGGACAGATCTGGTACGACACCCTGACCGGCGGGCAGCTCGCCGAGAACGCGGACTTCGCGGACTTCGCACGGCTCTCGACGGCGGCGGCCGTGGACCGGTACGGGGACGGCGGCGCCGAGCACCAGGCGCTCCAGAAGGCGTGGTCCGCGGTGGGTGTCCCGCTCGCAGGGTAGAGGGCTCCCATGCGCATTCAGGTGATACGGACGGGCGGCTTCGCGGGCATCGAGCGCCGGGCCGAGGTGGACACCGCGGGCCGGCCGGACGAGACCGAGTGGCGGGCCCTGGCCCAGCTCGCGCTGCGGCCCGCCCCGCCGGGCGACCCGGCGGACCGGGTACGGGACGGCTTCTCGTACCGGATCACGGTGGACGGTCGGACGGTGGCGTGCGCGGAGCCGAACCTGTCCGACGCCCAACGGGCGCTGATCTCGCGCGTACTGAAGGAGGGTGCCTGAGCGTCGGCGCCCCGAGCCGCCCGGAAAGAAGGTGCCCGGGCGGCGCCGCTTTGTTTGGATGACCGAATGACCGACAACATGATCGATTCGACGCTGTCCGAGCTGGAGCGGTACTACGACACGGTGCCGCGGGTGGGCGGCGCCCGCGCGGAGGACTTCGGCCCACTGACCCTGTTCGTCCAGGAGGGCACGGGCTGGCCGTACTACGCGCGGCCCACGCTCGGCGGCGCCGAGGCCACCCGGGCCGACGTGGAACGGGTCTGGGAGCGCCAGCGGGAGCTGAAGGTGCCCGAAGCCTTCGAGTGGGTGGCCGAAACCAGCCCCTCTCTCCGGGCCGCGGTGGAGGCCGCGGGACTGCGGGTCCACGCGCACCCCCTCATGGTCCTGGACCCCGCGGCCGAGGCCCTTCCCCCGCACCCGGAGGTCCGGCTGCTCGACGCCGACGACCCGCTGCTCACCGCCGCGGTGACGGTCCCGGCCCTGGCCTTCGCTGCCCCGGGAACGGCCGTGGGCGAGGCCGGACCCGCGGAACTGGCGGCGGCGATGGCGGAACCGTCGGCCGAGGAGGGTCGGGCGCGCGTCTCCGGCAAGCTGACGGCGGGCACCACCGCCCTGGCCGCGGCCGTACGGGACGGCGTCGTGCTCTGCGCCGGCCAGTACAACCCGGTCGGGGACGTCGTGGAGGTCGTGGGCGTCGGCACCCTCCCCTCGGCCCGCCGCCAGGGCCTGGCCCTCGGGGTCACGGCCGCCCTCGTCGCCCGGGCCCGGGAGCGCGGGGCCCGGACGGTCTTCCTCTCGGCGGGCGACGAGGACGTGGCCCGCGTCTACGCCCGCATCGGCTTCCGCCGGGTGGCCACGGCCCTGATCGCCGAACCCGAGGCGTGATCCGCCGACCCACCCGGCGGTGGCGAGCAAGCCGGTGACCTTCGAGGAATCGCGGGGCAGGGCCTGGGCCTCCTGACCGCCGATCTCCTCTTTGCCAGGTCGGCAACAAAGTTTGCCGTAGGCCGGCGGGCGGGCGGAGCATCGGTCGTACCGGCACCCGTACTGGAAGAGGGACCATGACCGAGCACACCCACACCCACACGCACGCGCACTCCCACGACTACCCCGAGGACGCGCCGCCCGCGGGCGAGGCGTTCTGGGACGGCCGCTACGGGGAGAGCGACCGGATCTGGAGCGGCGAGCCCAACGCCATGCTGGTGCACGAGGTGTCCGCCCTCGCCCCCGGCCGGGCCCTGGACCTGGGGTGCGGGGAGGGCGCCGACGCCGTCTGGCTGGCCCGCCGCGGATGGGCGGTCACCGGGACCGACATCTCCGGTGTCGCCCTCGGCCGGGCGACCGAGCACGCGACGGAGGCCGGGGTCGCGGACCGGGTCGCCTTCGCGCGGCACGATCTGACGGAGTCGTTCCCGGACGGCGAGTTCGACCTCGTCTCGGCGTGCTTCCTGCACAACTACGGGGACTTCCCGCGCGACGCCGTCCTGCGCGCGGCCGCCTCGGCCGTGGCCCCCGGCGGCACCTTGCTGGTGGTCGGCCACGCAGGCTGGGCGCCCTGGCAGGAGGAGCGGGAGGAGGCGCACTTCCCCACGCCCGCGGAAGTCCTCGCGCAGCTGGAGCCGGTCACGGCGGGCTGGGAGGTACTGCGGGCCGAGGAGACCGACCGGGTCCAGAACCAGCCCGACGGCACGCCCGGAACCCGGACGGACAACGTGGTGCGGGTGCGCCGGCCCGCGTAGCCGGCCGGACCGACGCCACGACGGAACGACGAACGGACGCGGCCCCTGCGGGGCGGCGTCCGTTCGTCGTGCGTCGTGCGTCGTGCGTCGTTCGTGGTGCGTCGTGGCGTGCGGCGCGCGCCTCAGAAGCCGAGCTTGCGCAGCTGCTTGGGGTCCCGCTGCCAGTCCTTGGCGACCTTCACGTGCAGGTCGAGGAAGACCGGGGTGCCGAGCAGCGCCTCGATGTGCTTGCGCGACTTCATCCCGACCTCCTTCAGCCGGGAGCCCTTCGGGCCGATGATGATGCCCTTCTGGCTCGGCCGCTCGATGTAGACGTTGGCGTGGATGTCGAGCAGCGGGCGGTCCGCCGGACGGTTCTCGCGCGGGATCATCTCCTCGACGACCACGGCGATGGAGTGCGGGAGCTCGTCCCGTACGCCCTCCAGCGCGGCCTCGCGGATCAGCTCCGCGACCATGACCATCTCGGGCTCGTCGGTGAGGTCGCCCTCCGGGTACAGCGGCGGGCTCTCCGGCAGCAGCGGGGCGATCAGGTCGGCCAGCAGCTGGACCTGGGTGTCGCCCACGGCCGAGACGGGAACGATCTCGGCCCACTCGAAGCCGAGCTCGGCGCCGAGCTGGTGCACGGCGAGCAGCTGCTCGGCCAACTGCTTGGACTCGACCAGGTCGGTCTTGGTGATGATGGCGATCTTGGGGGTCTTCTTGATCCCCGCCAGCTCCTTGGCGATGAACTTGTCGCCGGGGCCGAGCTTCTGGTCGGCCGGCAGGCAGAAGCCGATGACGTCGACCTCGGCCCAGGTGGTCCGTACGACGTCGTTGAGGCGCTCGCCGAGCAGGGTGCGCGGCTTGTGGAGGCCGGGCGTGTCGACGAGGACGAGCTGGGCGTCGGGGCGGTGCACGATGCCGCGGACGGTGTGGCGGGTGGTCTGCGGCCGGTTGGAGGTGATCGCGACCTTGGTGCCCACGAGTGCGTTGGTGAGGGTCGACTTCCCCGCGTTGGGGCGGCCGACGAAGCAGGCGAACCCCGCACGGTGCGGGGCGGTGGACTCGGGGGAACGATCGCTCATACGGGCCATTCTCCCCGATGCGGCTCCCAGCGCCGACCAGATCACGGCGACGAGGGCCGGCACGGCCGTGAGCGAGGGGTGGTCGGCGAGGTCCGCACGGCCCTGAGCTGTGGTTCCGTCGGCCCGGGCGCGCACGGTGACCTCGGCCCATTCCGCTCTGGGCGCGCCCTCCCAACGGGCGCCGAGCCGTACTTCCTGACCCGGCAGCAGTTCTGCGGGCAGCCCGCCGAGCCCGTCGGCGAGGAGCGTGCGGCCGAGCGCGCCGGTGGCGGTGAGGGTGGCCCGGGGGCGGAGGGTGACATTGCCGATGTTGGTGAGCGTGTACGAGATGTCCGCTCCGGAGCCGCGACGGCGCACGGTGACGTCCCGGACGGTGAGGGCGGGGGCGGTGGGGCCCGTCACCCGCAGGTACAGCCGTGCGGCGACGGCCTGCTGTACGCCGATCCCCGGGCCGGCGTCGGCCGGGGCGGCCGGCCGTTCCTCCAGGGCCACGACGGCGCCGGGGTGGTCCCCCGGTTCCGCGCGGTCGGGGACGGTGAGGGTGAAGCCGACGACGACCGACCCGCGGGCCGCGACGGTGACCCGCTCCCGGTCGAGCTTCGCCCACGCGGCGGTGGCCGACCGCGGCTCGTCGGGGCCGCGTACCGCGAAGCCTCCGTCGCGGGCGGTGTTGTAGGCGTCGGCGGCGTACAGCCGGAAGGTGCGGGGCCGGTCGGTGCGATTGGTGAGGGTGACCGCGTCGGCGACGGAATGGCCGGGCGCGGCGGCGAGGTAGAAGGAGGGCCGCTGCCCGACGGTGTTCGCGACGGGCGACACCGACCACTGCCCGTTGTCGGCGGTGGCCGTCCCGGCGGGTCCGCCGAGGAAGATGCCGCCGAGCAGCGCCGCCGTCGCCACGCGGAGCCGTCCCCGCCGCGCCGACCCGGTCCTCGAACGCCGGACGGGCCGAAATGCAGCCCCGCCGGCGTTTGAGGCGCGGGGTCCGGGGCGGAGCCCTGGGAAACGGAGAAAGGGCGGGGCGGGGAGAGTTCCGCGCAGCGGCAGCCGCGGGCGGCCCGTCACGACAGGGTCAGGGTCAGGACCGCCGTGTACGCGCCCGGCGGGGTGTACGGCGGCACCCGCAGGGTCACCGTGGCGTCGATCGTGAAGGTGCCGCCCGCCGGCGCCGCGTCGGGGGTGGAGGCCAGCAGGGCCCCCTCCGGCCCGACCACGCCCGCGCTGCCCGGCGTACAGACGCTCCGACTGCCCGCCGCCGCCACGCACGTCGGGGTCCACGACAGGGAGGCGCCCGGGATGCGGACCCCGCCGGGTCCGGTGAAGTCGGTGACCTTGCCGATCAGGGACCATCCGGCGGGTCCGCCGCGGGCGTCGGTGACGGTGACCGTCCCGATCCGGCCGGGGGCTGCGCCGCCGTCGCCGTACGGGACGGCGCCCAGGGTGATGTCCTCGCCGGTCTGGGTCATGCCGAGGACGCCCGGTTCGACGGTGGCCGTGACCTTCCGGACGGTGGGGGCCGGCCCCGAGGCGGCGTCGATGACCGTGTACGCCGCCGGCCCCGAGCCCTGGCGCGCGGACCAGGCGGCGCCCTCGTAGGCGATCACCGCGGTGGTGGCCTTGTCCGTGACGGGCAGCGCGACCAGGGCCGTGCCCCGTTCGTCGGCGGTGGCGCTCGCCCGGTCGGCGGTCTCGGCGGCGCCGGCCCGCCCGGCGACCGTGACGGCCGCGCCCGGTGGGAAACCGGCGACGGTGACCTCGACCGAGGCGCCCGGCCTGCCCTGGGCCGCGCCGAGGAAAACGGTGCGCAGGTTGGCCGTCGGCAGCTCGGTCGCGGTCAGGCGGGCGGAGACAGGAGCGGCGGACGCGGCGTCGGCGGTACAGACGGTGTCCAGGTCCAGCAGGTGGCCGGTGTGCAGGGTGTAGCCGCCCGGGGCGAGCGTGGTCTCGCCGGGTGCGGTGACGGTGAACGTGCCCGTCATCGTGACGGCGGGGAGGGGCGCGCCCGCCGGGACGGGGTCGTTGCGCTTGGCCCCGACCACCGTGACCTCGCCCTGCTGGGCGCCCGCGAGCAGGATCCGGCCGGTCGGGGTCAGTACGTCGGCGGGGAGTTCACCCCCGACCGGGTTGCCGGCGGGGGTGCGCACCACCTGGTAGGTGACGGTGACGGTGTCTCCGACCCGCGGGGCCGGGTTGTCGACGGTGATCCTCGCGGTGGTCGGTCCGTCCGCGGGCGGGAGCCCGGCCTCCTGGGGTGCGGGGCAGTGGGTCGGGAAGTCCACCTGGCCCGGAGGGGTCTCCCCCTCGGCCGCGGCGGGTGCGCCGAGCGCGCCCCCGGTCGTGGCCGCCAGCACGACCAGACCCACGGCCGCCGGCCATCTCCGCTTCCGCGCCCCTGTTCGCACTGCCCGCCCCCTGGGTTCCCGCGCGCCCGAGCCCGGCGCAGGGGGCCATTCAGGAGCGGGGGGCGGGAGATGTCAATGCATGGCCCCGGCATCATCTGATGGCCCATCAGGAGATGGCGGATTGTCCGGCGCACCCGCCGCGCGGAAGGTGCGCCGGTACGCGGTCGGACTCACCCCCAGCGCCGCCTGGACGTGCTTGCGCAGCGACTGGGCCGTGCCGAAGCCGCTCTCCCCCGCCACCTGCTCCATCGGCAGCTCCGTCTGCTCCAGCAGCTGCCGGGCCCGCTCCACCCGCCGGCCGACGATCCACCGGCCGGGGCTGACGCCCGACTCCTCCCGGAACCGGCGCGTGAAGGTGCGTACCGACATGGCCTCCTGTCTGGCCAGGTCGGTCAGTCGGAGCGGTTCGTGCAGTCGGTCCAGTACCCACGCACGGGCGGCCGTGGTGCTGGCCAGCTGCGGCTCCGGCACCGGGCGCGCGATGAACTGCGCCTGTCCGCCCTCCCGGTGGGGCGGTACGACCGTCCGCCGGGCCACCTCGTTGGCGACGGCCGTGCCGTGGTCGCGGCGCACGATGTGCAGGCACAGGTCGACCCCGGCGGCGACCCCGGCCGAGGTCAGCACGTCCCCGTCGTCGGTGTAGAGCACGTCCGGGTCGACCCGGACGGCCGGGAAGAGCCGCTGGAAGTGCTCGGCGGAGGCCCAGTGGGTGGTGGCGGGGCGGCCGTCCAGGTACCCGGCGGCGGCGAGGACGTAGGCGCCCGTGCAGATGGAGACCAGCCGGGTACCGGGCCGGATGTGGGCGAGGGCCGCCGCGAGCTCGTCGCCCATCCGGCCCTCCTCGTACGCCGGACCCAGCTCGTACGAGGCCGGCACCACCACCGTGTCGGCGGTGGCCAGCAGTTCGGGGCCGTGTTCGACGTGGATCGCGAAGTCGGCGTCCGTGCGTACCGGCCCCGGGGCGAGCCCGCACGTGAGGATCTCGTACAGCGGCCGACCGGCCGGGTCCTGGGCCCGCCCGAAGATCCGGTGCGGGATGCCGAGCTCGAAGGGCAGCAGCCCGGTGAGGGCGAGGACGACGACCCGGTGTGGCCGCTTCTCCGCCTTCGCCGTCTTCTCCGACTCCATGGCCCGATCGTAGCGAAGCATGACGGTCAAGCCACTTTCGTGCGGTCCTCCGGTGGCCGGAAACTGTCGGCGTGCCCCAGACAGCCCCCGCCTCCACGGCCACCCCGCGCGCCCCTCGGCAGCCCGCCCGCGTCCACCGCGCCTGGTCCGTCGCCGCCGTCGCCTTCGTGACGATCATCGGCGCGGCCGGCTTCGCCTCCCTGCCCGGACTGCTCATCGAGCCACTGCACGCGGAGTTCGACTGGTCGCACGGCACCATCGGCCTCGCCGTATCGGTCAATCTCGCACTGTACGGGCTCACCGCGCCGTTCGCCGCCGCGCTGATGGACCGTTTCGGTATCCGCCGGGTCGTGGCCCTCGCCCTGCTCGTCATCGCCTCGGGCTCGCTGGCCACGGTGTGGATGACCGAGCCCTGGCAGCTCGTGCTGTTCTGGGGCGTCCTCGTGGGGCTGGGCAGCGGCTCCATGGCCCTGGCCTTCGCGGCGACGGTGACGAACCGCTGGTTCACCGCCCGGCGCGGCCTGGTGACCGGCATCCTGACGGCGGCCGGGGCCTCCGGTCAGCTGGTCTTCCTGCCGCTGCTGGCCTGGCTGGTGGACCACCACGGCTGGCGCCCCGCGACGGTGACGGTCTCCCTGGCGGCGCTGGCCGTCTCCCCCTTCGTGTGGCTGCTGCTGCGCGACCACCCGGCGGACGTGGGGCTCGCGCCGTACGGCGGCCCGTACGCGGAGAAGCCGGCCCCGATCCCCGGAGCCGCCCGGCGCGCACTGCGGGTACTCGTCGACGCGGCCCGGACCGGCCCCTTCTGGCTGCTGGCCGGCACCTTCGCGATCTGCGGCGCCTCGACCAACGGCCTGGTCAAGACCCACTTCGTACCCGCCGCCCACGACCACGGCATGCCGGTGACGGCGGCCGCCGGGCTGCTGGCGGTGGTCGGCGTGTTCGACGTGATCGGCACGGTGGCCTCGGGCTGGTTCACGGACCGCTTCGACTCCCGGCGGCTGCTGGCCGTCTACTACGCCCTGCGCGGGATCTCGCTGCTCTTCCTGCCGATCCTGCTGGCGCCGTCGGTGCGACCGCCGCTGGTCTTCTTCATCGTCTTCTACGGCCTGGACTGGGTCGCGACCGTCCCGCCGACGATCGCGCTGTGCCGCGAGCACTACGGGGAGGACGGCGCGATCGTCTTCGGCTGGGTCCTCGCCTCGCACCAGATCGGCGCGGCCCTGGTCGCCTTCCTGGGCGGCCTGACCCGCGATCTCACCGGCTCGTACGACACCGTCTGGTACGCCTCGGGCGCGCTGTGCGCGATGGCGGCCCTGATGGCCATGACCATCCGCCGCCGATAGCCTCGCCGGCGTTCGAGCAGGGGGCACCTCCCAGCGGTAGCCGGGGGAGGGTCCGGGCGGAGCCCGGTGCCCGGCGGAGCCGGGGGAGGGTCCGGGCGGAGCCCGGTGCCCGGCGGAGCCGGGGGAGGGTCCG
>NZ_JBICYT010000020.1:0-160271 GCF_043201215.1 Streptomyces sp. NPDC048331
CGTACGACTTCGACGGCACACTGCGCACCGCCATGACCGCGCACCCCAAGGAAGACCCCGTGACCGGGGAACTCCACTTCTTCGGCTCCTCGCCCTTCCCGCCGTTCCTGACCCACTACGTCGCCGACACCAAGGGCGCCATCACCCACAGCGCCGAGGTCCCCGGGGCGACCGCCTCCCTCAAGCACGACTTCGCCATCACCCGCCGGCACGTCGTCTTCGTCGAGGGCAACGTCACCTTCGACCACACCGAGAGCTCGGGCATCCCGTACAGCTGGAGCGATCACCAGCCCTCCCGCATCGGCGTCATGCCCCGTGGCGAGGACGGCGCCCGCCACACCCGCTGGTTCTCCATCGAGCCGGGGAACATGCTCCACGTCTCCAACGCCTACGAGGACGGCCAGGGCCGCATCGTCCTGGAAGGCCCCACCGTCGACCGTGAGGGCTTCCGGCTCTCCTGGAACTGGTGGATCGGCGCCCCCGAGCGCGGCAGCGAGCCGGTCACCCGCTCCTACACCCGCCGCTGGGTGCTCGACCTGATCGCGGGCTCCGTCGACGAGCAGATCATCGACGACCTTCCCGTCGAGTTCCCCACCCTCAACGAGGACTACCTCGGCGCCGAGAACCGCTACCAGTACGCGGTCTCCTTCCCCGACGAGAAGGGCTTCGGCGGCTACGGCATCGTCAAGTACGACCGCACGACCGGCGCCCGCCGCATCCACCGGATCGGCGACGCCCGCATGCCGAGCGAAGCCGTCTTCGTCCCCGCCACCGGCGCCACCGGCGAGGACGACGGCTACCTCCTCACCGTCGTCTCCGACCTCAAGCAGAACGCCTCGCAGCTCCTGGTCCTCGACGCCTCGGGCCTCGACCGCATCGCCACCGTTCACCTCCCCCACCGCGTCAGCGCCGGACTCCACGGTTCCTGGATCCCCGACAGCACCCTGGACCGTTCCGCGGGCTGACCCTGAGCGGGGGTGGGCCGCGCACCGCCGCGTCCACCCCCGCTCACCCGAAACGGCCCTCCCCCCGGGGCCGACTGCCGGAGCCGCGAGCGTCTCGCGGCTCCGGCACCCTTCTTCCACCGACCGCGCGCGCCCGCTCGACGACGGTCAGGGCGTGATGACGAGCTTGCCGCGGACATGCCCGTGCAGGAGGGCGGTGCGGGCCTCGTCGACGGAGGTGAGGGGGTACGCGCGGGTCTCGGCGACGCGCAGGCCGCCCGCCGTGACCCCGGTGGCGAGACGGGCCATGTCCTCGCCGGTGGCGCGGTAGGCGAAGTTCACCGCCCTGACCCCCCGGGCAGCGAGCGCGTCGGGGTCGGTGGCGAAGACCGTGCTGAGCAGCCGGCCGCCGTCGCGCAACAGAGGTGCGATACGCGTGGAGACGGTCTCGGCGTCGTCGGCGAGGTCGATCACGGCGTCGATGCCGTCGGGGTGCGCGGAGCGGACCGCGTCGGCGACATCGGTGGTGCGGTGATCGATGGTCTCGGCCGCGCCCAGGGAGCGGGCGTACTCGTGGTCCGAGGCGGCCGCGACGGCGATGACGTGGGCGCCTCGGTCGGCGGCCATCTGCAGCGCGTAGGAGCCGACGCCGCCGGTCGCGCCGACCACCAGGAGCTTCTCACCCTCGGTCAGGCCGAGCCAGTCCACCACGCTCTGCGCGGTTCCGCCGGTCATCGGCAGTGCCGCGGCGGCCACGGGGTCCAAGCTCTCGGGGCGGAGTGCGAGGGCCGCCTGCTGGGGGGCGGTCATGTATTCGGCGAAGGAGCCGTGCGCGAAGGAGCGCGGCCAGACCAGGCCGAACACCTCGTCGCCGACGGTGAAGTCGGCGCCCTCGCCGGCCGCGGTCACCGTACCGGACACGTCGAAGCCGAGGGTGAGGGGGAAGGAGAACTCGGCTCCCGAGCCGGCCAACTCTCCGCCGGCCGTCTTGAAGTCGAGCGGATTGACTCCCGCCGCACGCACTCTGATCTGCACCTCGCCCGGCCCGGGGTCCGGAACGGGAACGTCCCGAAGGCTAGGGGTGTCGCCGAAGGCGTCGATGACGTAAGCGCGCATAGCGGGGCCTTTCAGGAGGGGCCGTCGGCCCCCTACGGCCAGAGGCGGAGGACGGCCGGACGCCGGCATGGTCCGCAACGGATCATCGCCCGGGAACGCCGGGCGGACCCGCCCAGCACACCCCGGTCACCCAGGGCCGACCCGGACGGCGTATCCGAAGGCGACGACGGCGACGACGACTGCGACGACAGCGGCGTCATTCCGTCCCGGGCCGGCTGCGGCGGGCGTAGGCGCGGGCGGCGCGGGCCCGGTCGCCACAGCGGGTGGAGCACCAGTGGCGGCGGCCCTGGCGGAGCAGGTAGCGGTTGCAGGGGGTGGAACCGCAAGCGGTGAGGCGTTCGGCGTCCGGGGAGGTGAGGAGGTCGGCGGCGTCGGCGGCGAGTGCGGCCAGCGCGTGGTCGAGGATCGCGGTGGTGGGGTGGGTCGTGGCGCGGTAGGGGCCGTTCTTGTCGTCCCACCGCAGCAGGGGGGCGGTGGGGACGCGCGTCATCGCGTCATTGACGGCCCGGACGGCGGCGGGGAGGGCGGGAAGGCCCGCGGCACGGGCCGCGAACAGTGACCTGACCTGCTCGCGCAGCGAGCGCAGCTGCGTCGTGCACATCTCCTGGATTCCGGCGTCGACCGGGGCGAGGTCGCGTTCCGCCAGCCAACGGTTCGCCCGCTTCGGGGTTCCCAAGAGGTCGACGGTGTGTCCGCCGGGCCGCGCAACGGCGCTGTTGGCGAGCGCGAGGGAGATGTGCTCCTCCTCGCCCTGGGCGGGGGGCGGGACGGGCTCTTCCATCGCGGACTCCTTCACATTCCTCATGGTACGCCTTGCGGTCATCCGTGAGAAGCACGTACGGTCACCTCACGGTTCAATCGAATCCATCCGTGAGGTGTACTCCCATGTCCGCTGCGCCCATACCGACAGAGCGATTCCCCGTCCGCGTTCTCGGCGGCCCGACCGCCCTCTTCGAGTACGGAGGCCTGCGCTTCCTGACCGACCCGACCTTCGACGGTCCCGGCGACTACCCGGCGCCCGGCGTGACCCTGACCAAGACCGCCCCCTCCGCCTCGACCCCCGGCGACCTCGGCCCCATCGACGTGGTCCTGCTCTCCCATGACGAGCACCCCGACAACCTCGACACCTCCGGCCGAGCCCTGCTCGCGGGCGTCCCGCTCACCCTCACCACCCCCGCCGGCGCGCGGCGCCTGGGCGACAGGGCGAAGGGTCTGGCCGACTGGGAATCCGTCGAACTGAACCGCCCGGGCGGCGGCAGCGTGACCGTCACCGGCGTTCCCGCCGTTCACGGACCCGGGGCGCGCGAGGAGGTGGAACCGATCCTCGGCCAGGTCGTCGGCTTCGTCCTGACCGGCGAGGGCCTGCCCACCGTCCACATCAGCGGCGACAACGCCTCACTCACCGCGGTCAAGGAGATCGCCGAGCGCTTCGCCCCGGTGGACACCGCCATCCTCTTCGCCGGAGCCCCCCGCTTCCCCGTCCTCTTCGACGGGCGGCCGATCGTCCTGGACAGCCCGCAGGCCGCCGAGGCCGCCCGGATCCTCGATGCCCGCCGCGTCGTTCCCGTCCACTGCGACAGCTGGGCCCACTTCACCGAAGGCCACGCCGAGCTGGAGGCCGCCTTCGCCGCCGCCGGACTGACCGACCGCCTGGACCCGGACTGGCGACGGCTGCCCTGAGCGGGGGGCGGGGGCCTGTCACGCGCCTGTGACAGTCGACGGACAGCTTCATGAAACCCCGAGGTCATTCTTTTCAACAGAGAGCAAAACGGGACAAACCGCCCGAGATTCTCTGGAACCGAACCCCTCCCCCCACCTCACATCGGAGTCACTCCCATGGTCCGCACCTCCCGGAAGCAGCGTTACGCGATGCTCGCCGTCTCGGCCGCGATCGTCGGAGGCGGCGTGCTGATACCCAGCAGCGCCTTCGCCGCGACGACCACCGCACGGACGACCCCGCCCACCGCCGGACAGGTGGACCACGCCAGGAGCGGCCACGACCACCACGACAAGAAGAACGACCGACACAACGACAAGAGCAGGAAGAACCAGAAGCACCAGGGCAAGAAGAACAAGGTCCGCGACATCGAGAACATGCCCGGCTGCAAGTTCTACCAGGGCAAGGTCTACTGCGAACACAAGCCCGACAAGCCCGCACCCGCCCCGGCACCGGCACCGGCACCGGCACCCGCTCCGGCCCCGAAGTAGAACCCCACCGCACAGCACTCCGCACCCACCCCGTGACACACGGTCACACACGCGCCCGATCAGCCCCTGCCGGACCCCGACCCACCGGGGACCGGACAGGGGCCTCAGCCGTCCTCGGGTCGGACCGTCCTCTCGTCCGGCCCGGTCCGCAGGTCCAGCATGGCGAGCAGGGCCGCCAGGTCGTCGGGGCCGGCCGTACGGGACACAACCGCCTCGTGGGCGCGCTCCCGACGGCCGGCGGCGGCCCCCGCAGAGGCGTCGTCCCCGCACCGCGGCTCGCCCGTGGCACCCGCCCCGGAACCGACCTCCCTGCCGGAGAACGACCGGCGCTCGGCCGCCCCTGCGCAGGTGGGGCCGATGGCCGGGCGCCTACGCCGCCGCGCGCTCCGGGTGACGCCGGCCAGGACCTCCGCCAGGAAGCGCGGGCGCAGTGCGCTCGGCCGGAGCGGCGGACCGATGGGTATCCGCAGGGCGTTGCGGCGGGCGGCGTCTGCCATGTCGTCCTCCTACCTGTTCGGTCGGGGCTCAGCGGGAGCCGGTGAGGGAGACGGCAACTCCCTTGGCCCGGTGGACCGTACGCGACGCGGCCGCTTCGACGGGGCGCCGGACGGCATCCACCGGGTGGCGGTGGTCGAGCACGTGCCGAGAACGGTAGGCGAGCGAGGGCTTGCCGTGGGTGTCCGCGGCGGCGATGAGGAGCCCTCCCAACGTGGAGAGGTCGGCCAGGAAGTGGGCGCGTTGCCGCGCGCGCTCCTCCGGGTCCTCCACCGTCCAGAAGGCATGGGCGGTGAGGGAGGTCGGCACGAGTGTGGCGGCGAGCGTGAGCGCGCTCAGGCGCGGGACCCGCCCGGTCGCGAACAGCAGAGCCGCCGCGGCCTGGACCGTGCCGGTGACGCGCACCAACCGCAGCGGATCCCCGGCAAGGGCCGGGATGCGCTTCCCGACCTCCCGGACGACGGGTCCGGCCACTTCGGCGACGGTCTCGGGGCGGCGCAGGGTGCGTAGTCCGCCGGTGACGAACGGGGCGGCGAGCAGGGGGCGGGCGAGCTTTCGAAGAACGGCCATGGCCCGCTGTTGCCCCGACCCCGCCCGTCCATCCGGGCGGATCCACCCGGACCGTCGCCGTCGCTTTCCCTGGTCGACGCGTCGGCGGGACGCATGACCGGGCCGGGGCGGGCAACACGCCGTCAATGAGCAACGCACACACCGCAGGCATGAGACCCGGCCGCCTCCTCCTGCTGCTGCCCTTGCAGGCGGCCTCGTTCGCCGGTCTGGGATTGCTGGTGACCGGGCCGCTGGCCGGCCGATGGCCCCTCTCGGTGGAGGACGGTGTCAACCGGGCCGTGGCGGACCGGCGTGAGGCCCTCGCCACGGCGGTCTCGGAGGGGATGTCACTCCTGGCCTCCACCGAGAGCATCGTCACGCTGACACTCGTCGCCGTGCTGGCCCTGCTACTGGTCCCCCGGGTCCGCCGGTGGCGGGATGCCGCGTTCCTGGCCGGGTCCGTGGCTGCGCAGTCCGCCGTTTTCCTGTTCGTCACCATGGTGGTGGGCCGTGCCCGGCCCGACGTGCCGCACCTGGACGCGGCGCCGCCGACCTCCAGCTTCCCCTCCGGGCACGTCGGGGCTGCCACGGCGCTCTTCGGTGGACTCGCCGTGCTCGCGGCCGGGCGGTTGCGCGGTGCCCGGCGCGTCCTGGTGTTGGGTCTGCTCCTGCTGGTGCCGGCGGCCGTGGCCGTCTCCCGGGTGTACCGGGGCATGCACCATCCCTCGGATGTCGTGGTGGGGCTGCTCAACGGCGGGTGCACTTTGCTGGTGATGGCGTACGCGCTGTTCCCGTCCAGGCCCGGTGCGAGCATCCCGACGGGCCTCTCCGCGCCCCGGAGCCGCCCGGACGACGACGTCCACGCCGCCACCCCGACGCCCGCTGCCACCCCGATGCCCGCTGCCACCGCTCCCGACGCCCTCGCCCCTTCCGCCCGTTCGACCCGTGTCGACGCTCCCGCCGGACCCCGCCGGGCCGTGGTGGTCCGCCACCCGCACGGCTGCGGCGACGACACGGCCGCGCGGGTACGGGCCCTCCTACGCGACCACGGTTACCGGGACCAGGTGTGGACCCCGACCACCGCCGAGGAGCCCGCGGGCGCGCTCGCCGCCCGCGTGGCCGAGGCGGACACCGCCCTGGTGGTGGTCTGCGGGGGCGACGGCACGGTACGGGCCTGCGCCGACGTGTTGTCCGGCGGCGCGATCCCGCTGGCTGTCGTCCCCTGCGGCACCGGCAACCTCCTCGCCCGCAACCTGCGGCTGCCCTCCGATCCCGACGCGGCCCTGCGGGAGGCCCTGGCCGGGACCGCCGTCGGGATCGACCTGGGCCGGATCCACGGTGACGGCCTCGAGCCGACCCGGTTCACGGTCATGGCCGGGGCCGGATTCGACGCCGCCATGGTCCGGGACGCCTCCGCCCGGCTCAAGCAGCGTCTGGGCTGGGTCGCGTACGTACTCTCCGCCCTACGCCACCTCGGCGATCCCCGGATGCGCCTGTCGGTCCGGCTCGACGGGGGCGCACCGCTGGAGCGGCGGGCCCGCATGGTCGTCCTCGGCAACGTCGGCTCGCTGCAGGGCGGGCTCCCCCTCCTGCCGGACGCCCGACCCGACAGCGGCCGGTTGGACGTGGTGCTCCTCGATCCGCGGGGCGTCGCGGGATGGCTCGCGGCAGCCGGGCACCTCCTGACGCGTTCGGCGACGCGGACACCCGGGCCGCGCCGCGCCACCGGTCCGAACCGGCGGCCGGCGCACGGGGCGTTGGAGTACTTCAGTGCCGAACGGATCGACCTGTGCTTCGCCCGACCCCAGCCGCGCGAGGTCGACGGCGACGCCTTCGCCGCCGGAACCCGGCTGACGGCGGAGGTCGAGCCGGGTGCGCTGCGCGTCTACCTGCCCGCCCCC
Source organism: Streptomyces sp. NPDC048331 (assembly GCF_043201215.1). Lineage (NCBI taxonomy): Bacteria > Bacillati > Actinomycetota > Actinomycetes > Kitasatosporales > Streptomycetaceae > Streptomyces > Streptomyces sp. NPDC048331. Next base: position 7,214 of record NZ_JBICYT010000020.1, read on the forward strand.
GGGCCGGCCGAGCCGATCGGGGTGCGCTGACATGGGCACCGCCACCCGCGTACCCCAGCGCAGCGAGGTGGAGGCGGCGGAGGCCGAGCTGCGGGTCCGGGGCGAGGAGCTCTCCGCCGAGGAGGCGTGGGCCGCGCTGCGCCGCTACGGCGGCTGGAACCTCGTACGGGACTCCTTTCTCCGGTTCCGGTACGCCGACGGGTTCAGCCACTCCCGGGCCCTCGCCCTCCAGACGGTCCTCGCGATCCTGCCGCTCGCCATCGCGCTCATCGGCCTGTCCGGAGTGCTGCACACCGAGGACATCGGGCGGATGGCGGAGCTGACGATCCGCCGGCTCGTCAGCGGTCCCAGCCAGGGGGTCGTGGACGACGCCCTGCGGGAGAGCCGCCGGCAGGCCGGGGACGGTGGCGAGGTGGCCCTCTGGCTGGGTCTGCTGTTCTCGATCGCCAACGTCACCACCGGCATGTGCCAGGTCGAGCGCGGCGCCAACCGGATCTACGGCGTGGAGCGCGACCGCCCCTTCCTGCGCAAGTACACCCGTGGACTGTTGATGGCGCTGTCGGCGGGGCTGCCCCTCGGGCTCGCCTTCTCGGTCACCGTACTCGGCTCCGACCTGGGTCGCGCGATGACGGAGGTGTACCACCTGGGACCCACCACCCATCAGGTGTGGGAGGTGCTGCGCCGGCCGGTGGGCATCCTGCTGGCCGTGGTGGCCACCAGCGCCGTCTTCCGCCGCTCCCCACGACGCACCCAACCGGGCTACACCTGGCTCGCCTTCGGCGCCGCCGTCTACCTGGTGCTGTGGCTCGGCGCGACGTCGGCGCTGAGCGTGTACGTCGGGGCCGACAGCTCCTTCACCACCGTGTACGGGCCGCTCAGCGCGGTCATGGCACTGATGTTGTGGTCCTACCTCACCTCGCTCGCCCTCTTCCTGGGCCTGTCCTTCGCCGCCCAACTGGAAGCCGTACGGGCGGGCGTGGACGAGCCGGTCACGGCGGACCCGGGGAGCTGAGGCACCGCACCGCCCCCCACGGTCCCGCGGGACCCTGCCCCACCGTACGGAGAAAGGAACCCCACCGACGATGACGGAGCGATCCGACCGAACCCGACCCGAGCCCCGAACCGGACACCAGCCCCGGTCCCGGCCCCGATCCCGGCGCCTCCCTCGGCGGCTGCTCGCGCGACTGGTGTCCGGGCGGACCGGGCCCGACGCCCGGTTCGGCATGCGGCTGGTGGCGACCTCGGCCGCGACCGCCCTGGCGGCGGTGCCCTTCTCGCTCGCGCTGGTCCTGGTGGAGTCGCGGTGGCCGCCGCTGCGCCGCCTCGACCAGGGTGCCGCGGAGTGGCTGCACCGCACCGCGCTCGACCACCCCGCCTGGGTGCGGGTGCTCGAATTCCTCACGCACGTGGCCTGGGGGCCGCTGACCATGCGGCTGTTGGTGGCCGCGGTGGTGGTGTGGCTGCTGTGGCGCCGGGCGCTGCGGCTGGCCGCGTGGGCGGCCGTGACCGCCGTCGCGAGTGGCCTGGTGGGCCTGTTGGCGAAGAACGTGGTCGAGCGCGCCCGGCCACACCTGCCCGACCCGGTGTCCCACGCGCCCGGCTTCTCCTTCCCCTCCGGACACGCCATGACGGCCACCACTTCCTGCGCCGTACTGCTCCTGGTCCTGCTCCCGCTGGTACCGCGGGCGTGGCGCGTACCGGCCTGGGCGCTCGCCGTGGCGGCGGTGCTCGGCGTCGGCGGCACGCGGGTCGCGCTCGGCGTCCACTGGGTGAGCGACGTGGTCGGGGGCTGGCTGCTCGGCCTCGCCGTGGTCACCGCCACCACCCTGGCCTTCGAGGCGTGGCGCGGCGACATCGGCCGCCCGCGCACCACGCCCGCCCAGGGCCTCGAACCGGAGCTGGTGACGGCCCGTCCGGAGCCGCCGGCCGGCGGCGGGGACACCCCGACCACCGCGCGTCGGTCGGAACCGCTGGATGAGTCCCGACGGGCTTCCTAGAGCGGGCGGATGACCGGGCTACGGGTCGTCGCTGATCGGGATGCGTGGCGAAGCGGGTTCGAGGAGCGGGTGCCGGCCCGTGACCGGCCTGGGGTTCCCCGACCGCTGCGGCCACAACCTCGACGCGCTCGACGACCGGCTCGGCGATGTGCCGCGCCACGGCCCGTACGACGACTCACCGGAAGGCACGGGGCTCGTCCTGTCCGACACCGACTACGACCGGTTCGCCGCCGCCTGCCCACGGTCCGCCCAGATCGTTCGGGACATCATCGCCGACCAGGCTCGCCGCGCCGCGGTGATGCGGCGCCGCTCCTTCGGCCTGATCCACAGCGATGACCCTGCCATCCGGTTCGAACCGGCCGGCGCCATGCCCGTCATGGGGAACAGCGAGGAATGGCTCGACGCCCAGCGCCGGTGAGCCGGTGGCCGCGTCAGGGGCCTCAATCCGAGGCGGTGGCCCTCCAGGCAGCGGTGACACACCCCTCCTCCCAGTGCCACCAGCCCTTGGTGTCACCGTGTTCCAGGAGCTCGCGGATCTTCGGAAGGTCCGCCGTCGGCGGGACGTCCAGGGCCACCATCCGGTACTGCTCGAGACCCTCACCGGTCGTACCGAGGCGGTGGAAGACCTCCAGGACGCTCTGCCGGGCAGCGACCGAACCGCCATCCTTCAGCACGATCAGCCGGATCGTGCAGTTCTCCGAAGCCCGGACCGTCTCCCCGGCCCAGCGGACGCCGCCGTCGTCGACCTCCACCCGGACGATGTCGTCGCTCGCGACTCCGCGTACGAACCACGGTGTGTTGTCCAACCGCACGGTGTCATCGCCGAGGTCGACGGCCCACAGACTCTCGACGCCCACCGGCGGCCGGCCGTCCTCGCCCATGTCCATCCGGAAGTGGACCTTCACGTGGTCGGTACCCATGTTCGTCACCGCACCATCATGCACACCACTCGACCGTGCCCTCGGCCCGCCCGCCCAGGGGCCTTTGCGGGCCGTCCGACCTACAGCGGCAGGGCCAGACGGGACGCGATACGGAAGCGCATCTCCCCCGCCGCCTGCCGGACCTCCTCGGGCTGTCCGTCGTCGTCGAGTACTTCGAGGAGGACCATCAAGGCTCTCGCCTCGTCCCCGCTCAGCAGTTTCAGGCGTGGTTCGGTGACCCCGTCGAGGAGCACGTCCAGCAGGTCTTCGGTCATGCCGGGAACAACGCCCGAGGGCCCCGTCCGTCACCCGAGCCGCCGGGCGCGCACCCGCACGCCCCGTCGGCCGGAGCGGTCCTCAGGGGTTCGCCGACCGGCGCGCAGGGCGGGTCCGGTCGGGCAACGATCAGGACGCCTTGTGGCGGCTCTCGGATTCGGCGTTGGCCATGGCTTCGGCTTCGCTTTCCAGCATCGCTATGGCCACGCCGAACGCCTGGGCGATGTGGGCGGCGGCCGACATGACGCGTGCGGTGCCCACGACGGGGGCGATCGCGACGAGCACGTCCTGGAGCTGCTCGACGGTGAAGTCGGCCTTGACCGCGGGGCTGATGTGGGCGAGGTAGGAGATGGCCGGGGCGTCCATGGCGACGAGGGCGGCGATGCGGGTGGTGATGAGCGTCTTCTCGTCCATGCCGCAGTGCTCGATGGAGTCGATGGTCATCGCGGCGAGCGTGTCGAGAACGGGAGCGTCGGACCTGGTGGCCATGACGGAACCGCCTTTCGTGCTGAACTGAGCCGGCCGCGCCGGCCCTGACCGCGGGACCAGGGGCGTGTCGGCGGGGTGCCGTTTCAGCGTAGTCGTCCACCGTAGGCCGCGCCCGTTGGACTGTCCGGGTGGATCGGGGCCACCAGGACGCTGCGCGGAGCAGCCGGTCGAGGGGCCTTCGGCGGTCCGCCGACCCGATCGAAGGCCACGGGTGGAACGGACAGTAGGGTTGCCGGATGGACGCTTCCTCGCACCCCCGTCCCTTCCGCCTGCTCGTGACGGGCGGTGGGACCGGCGGTCACACCTACCCTGCCCTGACAGCGATCCGCACGTTGCGTGGCCGTCTCGCGGCCGAAGGCGCCACGCTCGACGTGCTGTGGATCGGAACCGCGGACGGTCTGGAGGCGCGCGTCGCCCCGGCGGAGGGCATCGCGTTCCGGACGGTCGCCACGGGGAAGATCCGTAGATCGGCGAATCCTCTGAAGATGCTCTCGGCGGCGAATGTCAAGGACATGGCACGGGTGCCGCTCGGAGTGGCCCAGGCCCGTACGATCGTGTCCGAGTTCCGGCCGGACGTGGTCCTGGCGACGGGCGGGTACGTGGCCGTTCCGGCCGGGCTGGCCGCCCGGTTGTGCAAGCGTCCGCTGGTCCTGCACGAGCAGACGGTCCGGCTGGGACTGGCGAACCGGAAGCTGGCCGGATCGGCCACGCGGATCGCGGTGTCCTCCGAGTCGTCCCTGCCGCTGCTGCCGGCCGAGGTGCGCGACCGGGCCGTGGTCACCGGGAACCCGGTGCGGCCCGAGATCCTGACCGGGCACCCCGACAAGGCGGTCCACGCGCTGAACCTGACGGGGTTCGACCGGCGTCTTCCCACCGTCTACGTCACCGGCGGGGCGCAGGGCGCCCAGCAGATCAACGGCGTGGTGCGGGAGGTCCTTCCGTGGCTGCTGGGTCACGCGAACGTGATCCACCAGTGCGGGCCCGCCAACGTCGACGAGCTGCGGTCCGCCGCCGCGGCCCTCGATCCGTTCCTCGCGGGCCGGTACCACCTGACGGGCTTCGTCGGGCCGGAGCTGCCGGACGTACTGGCGCTCGCCGATGTGGTGGTGTCCCGGTCCGGTGCGGGGACGCTGGCGGAGCTGACCGCGCTGGGCAAGCCCGCGGTGTTCGTGCCGCTGGCCACCTCGGCCGGGAACGAGCAGGCGCACAACGCGCGGCACCTGGCGGATGCGGGCGCCGCGGTGGCCCTGCTCGGTGAGGTCACCGGGCGGACCCTCGCGGAGGCGGTCGGTCCGCTGCTGACCGACCCCGCGGGACGGACGGCGATGGCGGCGCGGGCCCGTGCGTACGGGCGGCCGGACGCCGCCGACCGACTCGTGGACGTGCTGCTGTCCGCGGCGGCGGGTCCTACCGACTGACCGATGCCTCCCGTCCGTGGGCATGACGGGACGGGACGGGCGAGGAGGTGCCGTGGTGGCCGAGCGTGTGATCGAGACCGACGGCATCGAGTTGTGCACCGAGTCCTTCGGCGATCCGGCGGATCCGCCCGTCCTGCTCATCATGGGCCTGGGGGCTTCGATGCTCTGGTGGGAGGAGGACTTCTGCCGGATGCTCGCCGCGGGCGGGCGGTTCGTGATCCGCTACGACCACCGGGACACGGGCCGGTCGGTCACCTACGAGCCGGGCCGCCCCGGGTACACCGGCGCGGACCTGGTCGCCGACGCCGTCCGGGTGCTCATCGCCCATGAGGTCCCGGCCGCGCACGTCGTGGGTGTCTCGGCGGGCGGGGCCCTCGCGCAGTTGCTCGCGCTCGATCACGCGGACCGCGTGCTCTCGCTCGTCCTGATCAGTACCTCCCCCGCGGTGCCCGACCGCGGCGAGCTGCCCGCGGACCTGCCCCCGCCGACCAAGGAGTTCGCACGGTTCGTCTCGGCCACCCCGGTCGACCGGCCGGACACCGATTCGGTGATCGACCAGCAGGTGGCCTACGCGAGGGTGCTCGCGGGAGGGCGGCGCCCGTTCGACGAGGATGGCGCACGCGCCCTCGTCCGCCGCGATGTCGAGCGCGCGCACGATGTCGACGCGGCCCGCAACCACGACTCGCTGACGGACGGCCAGGTCCCCGAGGCTCCCCTGTCCTCGATCGCCGTACCCACGCTGGTGATCCACGGGACCGCCGATCCGATGTTCCCGCTCCGGCACGGTGAGGTGCTCGCGGAACGGATCCCCGGGGCGCGGCTGTTGGCCCTGGAGGACGCCGGGCACGGCGTCGATCGCGCCGACTGGCCGACCGTCGCCGCCGCGATCCTCGACCACACCGCCTAGGTCGTCGCTTTCGGATCTTGCCGGATGAGCCCGGCAGGATCCGGCAGATGCACACCTAGGGCGCGTCCGTCGGCGCCGGTCGGGCGGAGAGCTCCCGTGCGGCGACCGTCCGGAAATCGCGGGGAGGGCGGCCGGTCAGGCGGAGGACGGTGTCCGTGGTGCGGTCCTCGGCTCCGTCGGCGATGGCGCGGTCCATCCCGGCCAGCATCGCGGCGAACTCCGGCGGGACGGCCGCGGCCAGGCGGTCGCGCAGGGCCTCGTAGGTCAACCGGTGGTGGGCCACCGGGCGGCCGGTGACCTCGGTGAGGGCCGCCGCGATGTCGTCGTGGCTCAACGCCTCCGGTCCGGTGAGGACGAGGTCGCCGTCAGGGGCGCGATCGTCGGTGAGGGCGTGGGCCGCGACGGCGGCGATGTCGTCGGCGTCGACGAAACCGACGCGGCCCGTCCCGGCCGCGGTCAGGATGACGCCGTCGGCGCGGATGCTGTCGGCGTGGGCGTGGGTGCCGGTGAAGTTCTGCATGAACCAGGAGGGGCGCAGTACCGCCCATTCGTCGAACAGGCCGGGCAGGGCCCGGTGCACCTGTCCGACCGCCGGGCCGCCCTCGGTGATCGCCGATGAGCTCAGGAGTACGGCGCGCCGCACGCCGGCGGCGCGGGCCCGGTCGAGGAAGGGCAGCATGACCGCCGCCGGGTCCGGATCGCCGACGGGTGGCACCAGGTAGACGCTGTCGGCCCCGGCGACGGCGTCGCCGAAGCACGTGGTGTCGTACCAGTCGAAGCGGACCGGCTCGGCGCCCGGGACCGGTGCGGCCCGGCGGCTGCCGGCCTTGACGTGTCGGCCGGCGGCGACGAGGTGGGCCGTGGTGCGGCTGCCGGTGGTGCCGGTCGCGCCGATGACCAGGGTGGCGGGGGCGGTAGGCGCGGTACGGGCGGTGGCGGTGGCGGTCATCGGGCGCTGCTCCTGGTGGGGTGCGTGGTCAAGGCCGCCCCGGGTTCCTGGACGGCGAGGGGGTTCCAGTAGTCGCGGTACGAGGTGAACCGCCCGTCCTGGACGGTCACGACGGCGATGTAGGTCATGTCGAAGGGCTTCCCGGTCGCGACCAGACGGCCCACTCCGCGCATCTCGACCACGAGGGTGCCCGGTGCGGTGGTCTCGTGGATCCGCAGGTCGGGGAAGTCGTGCAGATCGATGTGGTCGGGATAGTCGCGCATGTAGGCGGCGACGGCCTCCCGTCCTTCCAGTCGCCGGGGCCGACCCGGGGGCGCGAAGGGGAACTCCATGACTCCGTGCTCGGCCCACAGGGCGACCCAGGAGGCGATGTCCTTCTCCAGGAGCAGGCGGAGGCTGTGGCGGTACAGATCCGCGGGTGAGGTGGTCGTGGGCACGACGGTTCTCCGTCCACTACGATACGGACCGACGGTCCGTTTCTCTCCTCCGAAAGATACGGACCGCCGGTCCGTATCGCAAACCGGAGGGAACCCGATGACCGTCGAACGCAAGCCGCGCAAGGACGCGGTCCGCAACCGGGCCGCCGTCTTCGCCGCCGCCGACACCCTCTTCACCCGGTGCGCTAGTCCCGAGGACGTGACCATGGCCGACATCGCGACCGCTGCCGGCGTGGGCAAGGCGACGCTGTTCCGCGCCTACGGCGACCGCAACGGTCTGATCCGCGCGCTGTACCAGGCCCGACTCGAACCGATCACGGAAGCGGTCGAGCGGGGCCCGCAGCCGCTGGGCCCGACCACACCGGCGGCCGTCCGCGTGCCGGCCCTCCTCGACGCCCTCCTGTGCTTCAAGCTCGACAACCGGCACCTCGCGCTGGCCTTGGAGGGAAGCGGCGCCGACAGCCCCTACCTAACCGAGCACTACGCGTACTGGCACACGCTGCTCCGGGACCTGCTGCGGCTCGTCCCCGGTCCGGCCGACACCGACTTCACCGCTCACGCGCTGCTCGCGGCCACCCGGGCCGACCTGGTCGCGTATCTGGCCGAGACGGACGTACCCCGCGAGGAACTCCGGACCCAGCTGGCGGGCTTCACCGCCGCGGTCCTTGACGCCCGCGCGGGGCGGGGGACGGACGCCGGGTGAGTACGCGGGGCCGTACGCCGCTTCGCGGGGTCAGGCCGCGGGGTGTCAGGCGGCCGCCCAGCGGGCCGTGATCAGTGCCGCCTGCTCCCGCAGCGCCTCGATCAGTTCCTGGGCGGCGCCGGCCGAGGTGGACCGCAGGACGGCGACGCTGATCTCCCGGGCGAGCGCGGGTGTGGTGAGGGGCCGTACGACCAGGTCGGGGCGGTGCGGCCCCAGGGCGAGCCGCGGGACGAGGGCCACGCCCGTCCCCGCGGCGACGAGGCCCTGGACCACCGCGTAGTCGTCGGTCCGCATCACGTGCAGGGGCTCGTACCCCTCCTGGCCGCACGCCCATGCCAGCACGCGGTCGCAGGGGTCGTGCGGATCCGCGGCGCCCACCCACGCGGTGTCCCGCAGTTCACCGAGGGAGACCTGGTCCCGCGCCGCGCAGGGGTGGTCCTCCGGCATGACCAGGAGCAGCGGATCGGACAGCAGCGGGCGCACGTCGAAGTGCTCGTCGAGGTCGAGGTCGTCGCCCGGCTGGGAGAAGACGAGGGCGGCGTCGAGCTCCTTGGCCCGCAGCCCGCGCAGCAGCAGGGGAAGCTCGCCCTCGGTGAGCGAGATGTGAACGCCCTGCTGGTGGAGGCGCTTGACCGCGGGCGCCAGCAGCAGGGCGCCCGCGGTGGGGAACGTACCGATGTGCAGGGTGCGCATACCGCGCTCGGCGAGGTTGCGCACCTCCAACTCGGCGTGACGCAGGCGGTCGAGCACGGCCTCGGCGTGCGGCAACAGGGCTTCGCCCAGTTCGGTCAGGGTGGCGCCGCGCGGTCCGCGCTGGACGAGCCGGGCGTTGAAGTGGGCTTCCAGGGCGGCCAGATGGTGGGTGATCGTCGGCTGGCTGTAGTGCAGGGCACGGCCGGCGGCGGCGAGCGATCCCTCCCGCGCGATGGAGCGGAGTACCTGGAGCTGCCTCAGGTCGAGCATATAGACACAGTATGGAGGGGTAACGAAAAGTCCACCATTCCTCAATCGCTGGACGGCTGTCACGCTCCGGGGGTGAACACGAGAACCACCGATCGCCGCACCTCCTCCCCCGCTCCCGCCCCTCCCGACGCCGGTCAGTCGTGCGCCCCGTACGCCGAGGCGGTGCTGGGCCACGCGGGACGGGACTGGCTGAGGCTGAACGTCCCCGGCCATGCCGCGGCCCCCGCGTCGGACCTTGCCGGTCTCCTCGGCTCGCGGATCACCGCCCTGGACTTCCCGCCGCTGCTCGACGGCATCGACCTCGGCCCGGACACCCCGCTGGACAGGGCGTTGGCGTTGGCGGCCGAGGCCTGGGGCGCGCGGCGCACCTGGTTCCTGACGAACGGGGCTTCGCAGGGCAATCAGATCGCCTCGATGGTCGCCCCCACCCTCGGACGCACGCTCGTCGTGCAGCGCAGTGTGCACTCCAGCGTCATCGACGGGCTGGTGCTCTCGGGCCTGGACGCCGTCTTCGTCCAGCCGTCCGTCGACCGGGAGCAGGGCATCGCCCACGGTGTGACCGCCGCGGACGTGGCGGAGGCGCTCGAACGGACACCGGACGCGGCAGCCGTGTACGTCGTGTCGCCGAGCTACTTCGGCGCGGTCGCCGACGTACGTGCCCTCGCGGACACCGCCCACGCCGCCGGGGTACCGCTGATCGTCGACGAGGCGTGGGGATCGCACTTCGGCTTCCACCCCGCTCTTCCCGCGAACGCCCTCGCCTCGGGCGCGGACCTGGCGACGTCGAGCACGCACAAGCTGGCGGGCAGCCTGACCCAATCGGCGATGCTCCACCTGGCGGAGGGGCCCTTCGCGGACCTGCTCGAACCGCTCGTGGACCGGGCCTTCCGGCTCGTACAGTCCACCAGCGCGAGTGCGTTGTTGACCGCGTCGCTCGACCTCGCCCGAAGGAGTCTGGTCACCGACCCCGCCGCGACGGGCCGCTCGGTCGCGGCGGCGGAGCGGGTACGGGGCGCCGTCCGCGCGCTGGGCCGCTTCACGGTGGTGAGCGACGGGTTCCGCGCCTTCCCCGACATCGTCGCGGCGGATCCGTTGCGCATCGCGATCGATACGCGGGCCGGCGGGATCACCGGTCACGAGGCGCGGCGCCGGCTCTTCCGGGACCACCAGATCATGGTCGAGGTGGCGACCGACGCGGCGATCGTCGCCGTGATCGGCGCGGGGTCGGTCCCGGACACGGATCGGTTCGTCGAGGCGCTGCACACCCTGCCCTCCCCGCTCACCACCGGCTCGGCCGAGGTCGGAGTCGACCCCGCCGACTCCGACCGGCTGCGGCTGCCGGCTCCCGGTGCCACGAAGCTGACCGCGCGCGAGGCGTTCCTGAGTCCGGCCGTGGTCGTGGCCGCGGAGGACGCCGTCGGACGGATCTCCGCCGACACCCTGGCGGCGTACCCGCCGGGGATCCCCAACGTCCTGCCGGGCGAGGTGATCACCGCGGAGGCCGTCCGGTTCCTCCGGCGAACCGCGGCCGCGCCGAACGGCCATGTCCGCGGCGCACTCGACCAGGGCGTGACGCGCCTGCGCGTCGTCGCCTGAGGCCCGGGCTCGCCGGCCGCCCTGAGCCGAGCGCACCTCACCACCGCGGTCCGTACCCCTCCCGCGCAGGACGACGGGGCAGCGGTCAGCCCAGCAGTCGACGCTTCTGCTCGGCGAACTCCGCCTCGGTCAGCACGCCCTGTTCCTTGAGGGTGCTGAGCTGCTTCAGCTGCTCGATCTTGGCGGTCATGTCGTCGGCCGGCGGGGCGGCGGGCGGCGGGGGCGGCGGCGCCTGCTGCTGGGCCTGCTGGGCCTGCTGCTGTTGCGCTTCCTGCTGCGCCCATCGGCCGCCCTGGCGGCGGGACACTCGGTTCGACACCGCGGTGGCGGTGCCCGCGATGACGGCGGTGCGGGCGACCCCGCGAAGGAGTCCGGGCATGGTGCTCATCTCCAGGCTTGTGTGGGCTTCACTCTCCGGCGGGCGGGTCCTCCAGGGCGTCCAGCGACGCCAGCAGGGCCTGCACGGGAATCCGTCCGGCGGCCACGAGCTGGGCTCCGCCGCGTCGCAGGGCACGGGCGAACGGCGCCGCCCAGGTGTTCTCGTAGACGATGACCCCGGCCGAACTACCGGGGTCCAGGGCGGCGGCCGCCTCCTGGATGTCGCCGCCGTCCAGCAGGCCGGACGACGCCCCCTCGAACACGGTGAGGTCGATCTCGCCGCCGAGGTCCTGGAGCTCCAGGGCGGTCACCGTGCCGTCCTCCTCCTTGCGGATGAAGGCGAAGTCGAAGATGCGGATGATGCCCCGGTCGACGAGGTCGACGAGGATCGGGAACCCCTCGCCCGTCATACGGTTGCCCGGGAACTCGACCACGATGTAGTCGACCGGGCCGAGTTCGTCGATGTCGCCGAAATCGGCTCGCGGCTCGGTCTCGCTGCTCATGGCAGCTCCTGTCGGAGATCGGTGAGCGGGAAAGTCTTCTCATTCCAGCACGCGGCCCGCTCCCCCGCACGTCTGGCCGGTCCCGCCGACCGACCGCCCGGTCCACCGGTCTCACCGGTCAGCCGGTGAGCTCGTAGATGCTCTGCGCGGTCAGCCACAGCCCGAGCAGCAGACAGACGAACACGATGGCCTCGTCCTTGTGGCCCTCCATCCACGCACGCATCCGCAGCAGCCGGTCCTGGGCCGCCTCCGGTGCGAACACCATGTACAGCTCGGCGGCCAACAGGCCGGCGCTGGCGAGCAGGCAGAAGCCGAAGAGGGCGATGAACGTGGTCGCGTGCGAGGTGTCGGCCTCGACCACGGTCGTCGCGCCCGCCGCGACCATGCCCCACGGCTGGATCAGCACGGCCAGGCCCGCGGCGGCCCATACGGAGCCGACCTCCACGCGGGAGGGCTTCGCGGTGGCGTCCCGGGCGGCCTTCCGTTTCATGCGGCGGTAGCGGCGCGCTCCGTAGACCACCAGTCCCACCCCGATGGCCAGTTTGAGGGCGAGAGCGGCCACGCCGGGCGGGGAACGGGGTGCCGGGGGCTGGCCACCCGTCAGCGCCAGCACGATCGCGATCACCACGACGAGGTTGGCCAGCCACGCCAGGATGAAGGCGAGCCCCTTCCACACGCCCCTGGAGGAGGACACCACCAGGATGAACGCCATCAGGGGCAGCGGGTAGAGGGCGATGGCCAACGCGATGAGCATGAGGTCGAGGACCATGGCGCCCCCAATCGTGCGACGCCTACGACACTACGCACCGGTCCGGGCCCCGACATCTTTTGCCCATCGAGATGCCGCCCTCGTCCGCGTCCACCAACCTGGACCCAGACGAAGGAGGCCGCCATGACGACGAACCGGCGTCCGCCCTCCGTGCCGCACGCCGCTGCGGGCCGCTGATGTGGTCGGAGCGCAAGGCACGGTGGCGCGAGCGCTCCCGCGAGCTGGCCGCGTCCGCCAAGCGGACACAGGCGCGGGCCGAGACCCGGTTCCCCGTGATCACCCATGTCACGGAGCGCATGGTCGGCGTGAACATCTTCGACTCCGCCACCCGGTTGGCCGCCCAGTGCTTCCTGACCGCCGTGCCCCTGCTCTTCGTCGTCGCCTCGTTCGCCCCGGAGGGGGTACGGGACCAGTTGGTCGCATCCGTGCGCACGATGTTCGGGCTCACCGGCCAGGCGAGCGACCAGCTGAACGACATGTTCGACGGCTCCGGCGAGGAGGACGTCCGCAACGCCGTGGGAGCGGTCGGCGCCGTGGTCGTGCTGCTGTCGGCCACCGCGGTGAGCCGTGCCATGCAGCGGCTCTGCAAGCGTGCCTGGCAGATCCCACGGGGCGGGACGCGGGTCGCGATCTGGCGCTGGTTCGCCTGGATCCTCGCCTGGATGGTCCTGCTGACCTTCCAGGGACCGGTCCGTGACGGATTCGGACTCGGCCTGTGGCTCGGGATCCCGCTCACGCTCCTGCTCCAGACGGCGGCCTGGTGGTGGAGCCAGCACCTCCTGCTGGGCGGGATGATCCGGTGGCCCCCGCTGCTGCCCGGCGCCCTCATCACCGCCGCCGCGGTGACCGCACTGTCGCTGGGCGCGCGGGTCTACATGCCGAACGCGCTCAACCGGTCGCTCGCCACGTACGGGTCCACGGGCTCGGTGTTCGTCATCCTGTCGTGGCTGATCGTGCTGTGCGTGGCGGTCGCCATCGGTATCACCTTGGGCGCGGCCCTGGCCCAGGAGCCGTACCTGGCCCGGCGGCTGGGCAGCCCGGGGCCGGTCGGCCTGCGACGGGAGAGTCCCTGAGGGACCGTACGGGCGTCCGTGGGGCAGCGGTGCGGGGCCGGTGCCATGCTGAGAGACGGGGGCCCTGGTGGCCGGGAGGTCAACGACGATGACGAAGCGCGACACGACCGTGACCGGGACCGCGACCGCGGCGGACGACGGCCGCCGGCTCTCCGCCGAGGACCGGGCCGTGAAAGGCCGGGCCGCCCGGGCGGCCACTCCGAGATCCGCCCACGGTGACTTCGAGCCGTCGTCCCACCGGGCGGATCCGATGGACGTCATCGAGCGGCAGTCCGCCACCCGGCTGCAGGAGCTGGTGCCCATCCGCTACGGCCGGATGGCCGAGTCCCCGTTCCGGTTCTACCGCGGGGCCGCCGCGATCATGGCCGGTGACCTGGCCGGCACCCCCGACTCGGGTATCCGGGCCCAGCTGTGCGGCGACGCGCACATGCTGAACTTCCGGCTGCTCGGCTCCCCGGAACGGAACCTGCTGTTCGATATCAACGACTTCGACGAGACGCTGCCCGGGCCCTGGGAGTGGGACGTCAAGCGGCTGGCGACGAGCCTGGTCATCGCCGGGCGCGAGAACGGCTTCTCCGACCGCGAGCGGGCGGAGATCGTGGCGTCGGGGGTCCGCGGCTACCGCGAGCAGATGCGCGCGTTCGCCCGGATGCGCACCCTCGACGTCTGGTACGCGAGGGTGGACGAGGCGCAGCTCCAGGCGGTGGCGGAGGGTGCGCTCCACACCCGGGGCCGCAAGAACGTGTCCGAGGCACTGAGCAAGGCGCGCGGGCGCGACAGCCTGCAGGCGTTCGAGAAGCTCACCGAGGTGGTCGACGGGCAGCGGCGTTTCGCCGCCGTACCACAGCTGATCACACCGGCTTCCGACCTGCTGGCGAGTGGGGATCGGCAGGCGCTCGAGGACCAGATCCGGGAGGTCGTCGGACGGTACGGGGACAGCCTCCAGACGGACCGCAAGCACCTGCTGCACCAGTACTCCATCGTCGACATGGCCCGCAAGGTGGTGGGCGTCGGCAGTGTCGGCACGCGGTGCTGGATCGTCCTGCTGCTGGGCCGCGACGGTGAGGACCCGCTGATCCTGCAGGCGAAGGAGGCCGGGGACTCGGTACTCGCCGCGTACGTGGGGCCCAGCGAGTACGCCACCGGGGGCGAGCGGGTCGTGGCCGGGCAGCGGCTGATGCAGGCGGCGAGCGACATCTTCCTCGGCTGGCAGCAGACGCACGGGCTCGACGGCCTCGAACGGGACTTCTACGTACGTCAGCTGCGCGACTGGAAGGGCATCGCGGAGCCCGCCCGGATGGTGCCGCGCGGGATGCGGGTCTTCGCGAGCCTGTGCGGTGTGACCCTGGCGCGGGCGCACGCCCGGTCGGGCGACCGGATCGCCATCGCGGCGTACCTGGGCCGTAGCGATGTCTTCGACCAGGCACTGGTGCGGTTCGCGGAGAGCTACGCCGACCTGAACGAGCGCGACCACCAGCGCCTGGTGGACGCCATCGCCTCCGGCCGGGTGACCGCCGTCTCGGCCTGACCCGGATCGGGCCGCCGCTTCGGCCAGTCGGCTGAACCGGCGGGCGAGGTGCCCGGCGGCCTCCCACGACCGTGGCACGCTGCGCGCATGACAGCGGCGATGGCGGGCCCGGCCGGCACGGCGGGAAATGCGGGGAACACGAGGCTCATCCTGATGACGCTCGCTGCCGGGCAGTTCCTGATGGCCCTGGACAGCTCGGTGATGAACGTCTCGATCGCCACGGTGGCGGAGGACATCGGCACCACGGTGAGCGGTATGCAGGGCGCCATCACGGCGTACACGCTGGTGATGGCGATGCTCATGATCAGCGGAGGCAAGGTCGGCGCGCTCATCGGCCGCAAACGGGCGTTCATGATCGGCTGCGTGATCTACGGGCTCGGGTCCCTCACGACCTCGCTCGCCCCGAACCTGACGCTCCTGCTGCTGGGCTGGTCGTTCTTGGAGGGTGTGGGAGCGGCGCTGATCATGCCGGCGATCGTGGCGCTCGTCGCCTCGAACTTCGACAAGGCGCAGCGGCCCGCCGCCTACGGCCTGGTCGCGGCGGCGGCAGCGGTGGCGATCGCGGTCGGACCGCTCATCGGCGGCTTCGCGACCACCTTCTTCTCCTGGCGCTGGGTGTTCGCCGGGGAGGTCGTGATGGTCCTCGTCATCCTGCTGCTGGGCCGGCGGATCGCCGACGCGCCCCCGGAGCACCGGCCGCGGATCGACGTGCTCGGCGCGATCCTGTCCGCCGCGGGCATCGGGCTGTTCGTGTTCGGCATCCTGAGGACGAGCGAATGGGGCTGGTTCCGGCCCAAGGCCGGCGGCCCCTCGTGGTTCGGCGTCTCGCCCGTCGTCTGGCTGGTGCTGGCCGGGCTGATGCTGGTGTGGCTGTTCTTCCGCTGGGAGGCGCGCCTGGTGGCGCGCGGCGCCGAACCGCTGGTCGACCCGGAACTGTTGAAGAACCGGCAGCTCTCCGGCGGCCTGACGATGTTCCTCTTCCAGTACCTCGTGCAGATGGGCGTGTTCTTCGTCGTCCCGCTCTACCTGTCGGTGGCGCTCGGCCTGTCCGCCCTCCATACGGGCGCGCTGATCCTGCCGCTCTCCATCACGCTGCTCGCTGCCGCGATCGGGGTCCCCAAGTTCCTCCCGAACGCCTCGCCCCGGCGCGTCGTGCGGTCGGGGATCCTGGCGATGTTCTCCGGCGCCGTCATCCTGATGGCCGCCCTGACCCCGGATTCCGGCGCGGAGGTCGTCACCGTACCCATGCTGCTCATCGGGCTCGGGATCGGGTTGCTCGCCTCCCAGCTCGGGGCCGTCACCGTGTCGGCCGTGCCGGACGAGAAGAGCGCCGACGTCGGCGGCGTCCAGAACACCGTCACCAACCTCGGCGCCTCGATCGGCACGGCCCTCGCCGGGTCGATCATGATCGCCGTGCTGACCGCTTCGTTCCTCAGCACCATCGACCAGAACCCGGCGATCCCGGCCGACGTGAAGACCCGTGCGCACACCGCCCTCGCCGGCAGTGCCCCTTTCCTGTCGGACGAGCAGCTCGGCGAGGCCCTGGAAGCGGCGGGCACGGACCCGGTGGTGGCCCAGGCCGCACTCGACGCGAACGAGGAGGCACGGATCGAGGGGCTGCGGGCCGCGCTCGCCCTCCTGGCTCTGGCGGCCCTGCTCGCCCTCTTCTTCACCCAGCGCATCCCGGCGGCCCAACCCACCGCGGCACGGGGCCCGGCCGACGCCCCGTCATGACGGGTGCGGACTCGGGGTCGTCCCCTCGACGGGCGCGGTCGTGTCCTCGGCCAGGAAGTCCGTGACCGCGAGGGCGAAGAGCAGGGCGAGGGCGAGGCCCACGACCACCCAGCCGGTCGGGTAGGACCACAGGATGTAGACGATGACGGCGATCGCGACCAGGCCCCAGGTGAACCAGGCGCGGTGGCGCCGGATGAACGGGCCGACGGGGCCGGTGCGCAGGCCCAGTCGGTCGGCCGTGGCGCGGGTGGCGACGATCCCGGAGTGCCAGATCTGGCGCGCGGCGGTGGCGTACTTGCCCGGGCCGGACAGCCAGGCGGCGAGGGCGATCACGATGCCGAGCACCACGACCATGCGGATCGTCGTGCGCAGGAGCCGGATCATCGCGTCGTAGACGGAGCCGGCCGCGGCCTGGGAGACGGTGTCCGGGAGCGCGTTGAGGTAGACGGTACGGAAGACGGTCAGGCCGAGGCCGAGGACGGCGACGGAGAACGCCACCGCGAGGGCCGCGGTGACCAGGACGCGGCGCCGGTGGGCGGAGAGCAGGACGCCCGCGGCGACCAGCAGGATGGCGATGATCGGCAGCCAGAGGCCGAGGATCTGGAGCAGCCGGAAGCCCGTCTTGACCCGGCCGATGTCGTTGGACTGCACGACGGTGAAGTCGGTGTGGATCTCGGGGATCTTGGCCGCGACGCCCATCCCGGCGTCCACGAGCCGTGTCTTCACCTGTTCGATCACCGGCGCGAGGTCGATGGTCACCGCGTCGTTCTTGATCTCGACGGCGCCGTCGCCGCTGCCGGTCAGGGCTTTGACGAGGGAGGTGTGGATGGTGCGGTTGGCGTTGGTCCAGATCGTCTCGAACTGGGGTGACGCGATGACGTCCTGTGCCTTCTCCTTGACGAAGCTGCCGACCGCGCTCTCCAGTGAGCCGCCGAGCTTGCCCAGGGCCTTCTGGAGCAGCGGCCGTTGCTCGGGGGCCGCGTCCTCCAGCAGGGTTTCGAGGTCGAGGTGCTCCATCAGGGCGGCGGTGACGCGGTTCGCGGCGGCGGCCTGGACGTCGGGGTCGGAGGCCAGGGGGGCGACCGTGGAGACGTAGCGGTCCGTGTTCCCCACGATGCCGGAGGTCCAGGACGCGACGACGCCGAGCGGGGCCAGTACGCAGCCGATGATGATCAGCAGTGCGGACAGCAGCGACTTCATCCGGTGCTTCGGCGGAGGTCGGCGCGCGGCCTCCGCTTCCAGGGTGGCGACCCTGGCCCGCAGTTCCGCGAGTTCGCCCGCGCTCTCGTCACCCTGCATGGCTGACCTCCTACGGGTCGGGAGCCGTGGATCCCTCGGGACCCGTTGGATGACGCTGAAGCTGCGCCGGGGCAGGCTGTGGCGGCTCTCCTTGCCCCCACAGCCTGCCCCGGCCGGCCGGGGCAGGCATCCGCAGTGCGGCCGTACGGATGAACGCGCGGGAGGGCACCGGTTTCACCGGAGGGGGCGGCCGGGGTCGGCGCGTTGCGCGCTGCCACTCGGCGGGGAGGACATCGTCCGTACGGAGCGGACGATCAAGGGACGAGGAGGAGTACCCACTCCTTTCCACTCTCAAGTTATAACGCACAGGGGGGCTTGCGGCAAGGCCCCACTCATCCCGCAGAATCGCTCCTCGGAGCCAGGACCTGCGGAAACGGGAGATCCCCATAGTGCGTGTGCTGTTGTCGGTCGATGGGTCGGTCGATGGGTCGTTCGATGAGTTCGCGGGGACCGCCGCGGAGAGGAGCCCTGATATGAACTCGCCGGCCACCAGTGCGTTCGATCTCCCCGTCCGTCTGGCCCCCAAGGCCGACCCGGCACTGATCGGCGCGGACGAGAGGCACTTCGCGGCCGTCGCGGAGAGCCTGGAGCGGACGATCGCCGAGGTGTCCGACCGGCTGGAGGCCCTGCGCAGGGCTCCCGGCGGTCTGGGCCGCGAGGCGATGGACCGGGACGTGGAGATCCACCGGCTGACAGGTCGTCTGCGGGCCCTGCGGCGCTTCGGGTTGGACCTGTGCCTCGGCCGGATGGTCGGCGAGGACGATCCCGAGCCCGTGTACGTCGGGCGGCTCGGTCTCACCGACGACGCCGGCAACCGGCTGCTGATCGACTGGCGTTCGCCCGCGGCCGAGCCGTTCTTCGCCGCGACCCACGCCGACCCGATGGGCCTGGCGAGCCGCCGCAGGTACCGCTGGACCCGCGGCCGGATCGGTGACTACTGGGACGAGGTGTTCGTCGCCGACGCCCTCGAAGGGCACGCCGCGCTCGACGACCAGTCCGCCTTCATCGCCGGGCTGGGCGGCAGCCGCTCGCCGCGGATGCGTGACGTCCTCGCCACCATCCAGTCCGACCAGGACGCCGTCATCCGCGCGGGTTCGCGGGGCGCTCTGGTCGTCGACGGCGGTCCGGGCACGGGCAAGACCGTCGTGGCCCTGCACCGCACCGCCCACCTCCTCTACTCCGACCCCCGCCTCGGTCATCGTCGGGGCGGCGTGCTGTTCGTCGGCCCGCACCAGCCCTACCTGGCGTATGTCGCCGATGTCCTGCCCAGCCTCGGGGAGGAGGGCGTGCAGACCTGCACCGTGCGGGACCTCGTCGCCGAGGGCGCGGCGGCCGCGCCCGAGGCCGACCCGCGGGTGGCGCTCCTGAAGTCGTCCGCGGACATGGTGAAGGCGATCGAGCGGGCCGTCAGGATCTACGAGGAGCCGCCCACCCAGGGCATGACGGTCACGACGCCCTGGTCGGACGTCCGGCTGAGCCCGGACGACTGGGCCGAGGCGTTCGAGGCGGCCGCCGGTACTCCGCACAACGAGGCGCGCGAGCTGATCCGGGAGGAGTTGGTGACGATCCTGCTCGACAAGCTCGACGACGAGGACCTCTCGCCGGACCTGCTGCGCCGAGCGCTGCGGTACGACGAGGAGCTGATCGGGACGCTCGACCGCGCGTGGCCGACGATCGACGCGGCCGATCTGGTCGGGGACCTGTGGTCGGTGCCGTCCTATCTGCGGATGTGCGCTCCGTGGCTCGGTCGGGAGGAGGTCGCGGCGTTGCAGCGCGCGGACGCCCAGGCCTGGACGGTGTCCGACCTGCCGCTCCTGGACGCGGCTCGGCAGCGGCTCGGCGACCCGGAGTCGGCACGGCGGCTGCGGCGGCGCGGCGCCGCGATGGCGGCCGAACGCGAGCGCATGGCCGGGGTCATCGACGACCTGCTGGCGGCCGACGACGACGGTGAGGGCGCGGTGACGATGCTGCGCGGCAAGGACCTGCAGGACAGCCTGATCGACGAGGGCGCGTTGCCCGCGGCGGACCCGGACCTGCTCGCCGGGCCGTTCGCGCACATCGTCGTGGACGAGGCCCAGGAACTGACCGACGCGGAGTGGCAGATGCTGCTGCTGCGTTGCCCGTCCCGCAGCTTCACCATCGTCGGGGACCGTGCCCAGTCCCGGCAGGGTTTCACGGAATCATGGCGGGAGCGGTTGGAGCGGGTCGGCTTCGACCGGATCGACGTGGCCTCCCTGAGCATCAACTACCGGACGCCCGAGGAGGTCATGGGGGTGGCGGAGCCGGCCATCCGGGAGGCGCTCCCGGACGCCAATGTGCCGACCTCCGTCCGTAGCAGCGGCATTCCCGTCGTGGACGGTTCCGTCACGGATCTGGACGCGGTCCTCGACGGCTGGTTGGAGGCTCATGCCGACGGGGTCGCCTGCGTCATCGGCGCCGAGGATCTCGGGGTCGGCGACTTCCGGGAGAGCTCCCGGGTCCGGTCGCTGACCCCGGGGCTGTCGAAGGGGCTGGAGTTCGACCTCGTGGTGCTCGTCGACCCGCAGGACTTCGGCACGGGGATCGAAGGGGCGGTCGACCGCTACGTCGCGATGACCCGCGCGACGCAGCGGCTCGTGGTCCTCACGAGTTCATGACCCGGTCGCCGGCCACGGCCGGCTCCCCCGGTTCGCCGGGCCCGCGCCACCGACGGACCGCCCCGACCGCCACGACCACCAGGACCGCCGCACCGTACGCGCTCACGCTCAGCGCCGGCCGGTGGCCGAGGACGGGTGCGAGGAGGTAGACCGCCGCGCCCGCGAGGGCGATGCCGAGCCATTCCCAGCGGCCGTCCAGTGCCACGAGGGCGATCAGCAGCAGGGCGTACCAGGAGTAGCCGGGCGTGAGGAGCACGAAGGCCCACCCGGTGACCAGCAGGGCGCCGCTCCAGGGCCGTTCGGGGTCGCCGCGCCACATCACGTACAGGGACACGGCCACCATGGCCGCGAGGAGCACCGGGAACGCCCAGGTGTCGGGCAGGACGAGGCGGAGCAGGGCGTAGCGGGAGCCGGCCGAGGGGTCGTCGTAGCCCTCCTCGTCCACGTAGCCGCCGAGGTAGCCGAGGACGGAGCCGTGCGAGAGGAGGACGTAGGGCAGGTAGGCGAGCAGCGTGAAGGCGGCGGCGGGGACCAGGACGGCGGCCGCGTCACGGATCCGGCGCACCCCGGACAGCGCCCCGGGCAGGACGACGGCGGGCATCAGCTTGGTGGCGACGGCGGCGCCGAGGACCAGGCCCCCCGCCGCCCGGCGGCGCGACCCGCGCTCCGCGACGAGTCCGAGGCCGATCACGGTGAGCAGTACGCCGAGGACGTCCACGTGGGCGTTGTTCACGGCTTCGATCGGTACGGCGGGACACCAGGCCCAGTACGCGGCCCGGCGCGGGTCCCGGCCCCGGCGTCGCAGGATCAGCAGCAGCACGCCCGTCACGCCGAGGGAGAGGAGGCCGGCGCCGATCTGGAGCGGCTTGTGGCGGGCTCCGTGCGGGGACAGCCGGTCGACCGCCAGGAAGTACGCCTCGGCGACGGGCGGGTAGATCGTGTGCACGGCGGGCCGGTTGATGCGGGTGCAGTGCGGGACGGGGCCGCCGCCGGGGATCGGGGCGCGGTCCGGGCCCGCGCAGGCGGCACCCGTGGGGAAGAGCCAGGGGTCGCGCAGCCGGGCCGGTCCCGGATCCTGCGGGGCGTGGTCGTACGGGGAGATGCCGGCCGACTGGACCCGCCCGTCCCAGGCGTAGCGGTAGGAGTCGGTACTGGTACGGGGCGGCGCCACCAGCCCGGTCAGGGCGACGGCGAGCGCCCCCGCCAGGAGCAGCGGCACGACGTGGGCGGCCGGGACCTTGCGCAGGGCGAGCAGCGCGAGGGCGAACAGCGCCCAGCAGGCCGCGTACCGGAGGAACAGCCCCGCGCCGTCGGTGAAGTAGCCGTCGTGGCGGACGGTCAGGACGAGGACGGAGGTCAGGGCGAGGACGGCGGTCAGGGCGAGGAGGGTCGCCGGCGCGGTCGGGACGGTACGCGTTGTCACCTGCGCAGCGTTCCAGCAAGGGGCCCGGAAGTGGCGTCCGCCGACCCGCATGTCCGCATTCCGTAAGGTGTTCCACCCGCCCATCGGGGCGTCGGCGGGGGTGTCATGGGCTCATGCCCCTCACTTTGCCCCCAGGCCCGCCGATCGCCTTCACGGCGCGGCTGCACGACGCCCGTACCGCGACGGTGATCGGCCGCCTGCTCGGGCTCGCCGTCGTCGTCTGCTTCGCCACGGGTGTGCTCAGCCACTACCTCCAGCACCCGCCGCTCTGGCTCGCCGACCGCCTGCCGAGTCGCCCCTCCTCGGGCTACCGGCTCACCCAGGGGCTGCACGTGGCCTCCGGCACGGCCGCGATCCCGCTGCTGGCGGCCAAGTTGTGGTCGGTCTACCCGCGGCTCTTCGCGTGGCCGCCGGTACGGTCCGTGCTCCACGCGCTGGAGCGGCTCTCGGTGGCCGTGCTCGTCGCCGCCGCGGTCTTCGAGCTGTTCACCGGGCTGCTGAACACCTTCCAGTGGTACCCCTGGCCGTTCTCCTTCGTGCCCGTGCACCACGCCGTCGGCTGGGTCCTGCTGGGTGCTCTGCTGCTGCACGTCGCCGTGCAATGGCCCCGGATCCGCGACCACTTCACCCGCCGCTCCCCCGGCACCCTGGCCCTGCCCGAGGCCGACGGTCCGGACCGGCGGCAGCTGCTGGCGGCGGTCGCGGCGGGGGTCGGCGCGGTCACGCTGACCACGGTCGGGCAATCCGTCACCGCGCTCGGCCCGCTGGAGCTGTTCGGTCCACGCAGCCCGGCGCACGGACCGCAGGGGCTGCCGGTGAACCGTACGGCCGCCGCGGCGGGCGTCACGGCGGCCTCGCTCGACGGCTGGCGGCTGACCCTGGACGGGCCTCGCCCGGCCGCCCTCACCCTGGAGGAGCTGCGCGCGCTCCCGCAGCACGAGGTGACCCTGCCCCTCGCCTGTGTGGAGGGTTGGAGCAAGTCCGCGAGGTGGACGGGCGTACGGGTACGGGACCTTCTGGAGCTGGCCGGTGGGGGCGCGGACGCGCGCTGCCGGGTGGTGTCGCTGGAAGCGGTGGGCGCGTACCGGGTGATGGAGATGGGCCGCCTGTACGCGCAGGACCCGCTCACCCTGCTGGCGCTCCGCCTGAACGGTGAGGTGCTGTCCCTGGACCACGGCTACCCGGCGCGGATCATCGCCCCGAACCGGCCGGGCGTGCTGCAGACCAAGTGGGTCGCCCGACTGGAGGTGGCGTGATGGTCTTCCGGTACGCGGTCGGCGGCTTCGGCGTGGTCGTGCTGGCCTTCGGCGGCCTCCTGCTGGTGCGGGAGCCCGAGCTGTGGCGGATCGCTGTGTGGTCGGCGGCCGGAGTGCTGGTGCACGACGGGCTGATCGCCCCGTTGATCATCGGGGTCGGGGCGCTGTGCGCGGCGGCGGGCCCGAGGCTGCGCGGGGTCCCGCGCGCCGCGCTCGTCGTCGCGGGTTCCCTGACGTTGATCGCCCTGCCGCCGCTGCTGCGTCCCGGTGGCGTGGCGAACGCGTCGGTGCTGCCGTTGGACTATCCGCGGAACTGGCTGCTGGCGATGGCCGTGATCGGCGTACTCACGGCCGGGTACGTGGGAGCGTGCGCGTGGGGGCGCCGGCGGGCGGCCCGCCGGCGCTGAGGAGGGCGACGCCGAAAGGGGGGTCGACGCCGGTGCGGCGTCGACCCCCCTTCGTGCTGCCTGCCGCTTGTTCCTGCCCCGGTCAGCGCCGCAGGCCCACGAAGCCGCGGCCCGCGGCGTGCCAGGTCACGGACCGGGTCCAGCCGGCCTCCGTGGCCTCGGCGCACAGGGCGCGGGCGCCGAGCCGGGCCCACCGGAAGGGCGCCCCGCGGCCGCCGCGGCCGTCGTCGACGTGTACCTCCACGCGTTCGTCCACGTCGGCGGTGGTCACCTCGACCAACAAGGAGCCGTCCGGGGCGGCGAGTTCGGCCGCTCGGTGGAGCAGCGCGGCCGGGTCACCGCCGATGCCGATGTTGCCGTCGATGAGCAGGACCGTGCCCCAACGGCCCTCGCCGGGCAGCGGATCGAAGACCGACCGGCACAACGCGCTGCCGCCGGCCCGGGTCGTACGGGCCACCGCCTCGGGGGTGACGTCCACCCCGAGCGCACGGTGCCCGCGCGCGGCCAGGGTGGCGACGAGGCGCCCGGGGCCGCAGCCGATGTCCAGGACGGGCCCCGTGCAGCGCGCGAGGACGCCCTCGTCCGCCTCGTCCGGTTCGGCGCACCACCGCTCGACGTCCAGCGGGAGCAGCCAGCCGTCCGAGCGCCGCAGGTAGAGGGGGCCCTGACCGGCGCGCAGCGCGTCGGCGTAGGGGTCGGCCCGCCAGGCGAGGGCGGGTTCGGCGAGTTGGGCGGTCATCGTGTCACCATGCGCAGGTCGCGGTGGAGGGCGGCGAAGCGGGTGGCGGGTACGGCGGCGGCGACCCGCGCCGCGTCGGCCGGGGTGTCCACGTCGCACAGCTCCGGCAGGTCCCGTACCGTCCGTCCGGAGGCGGTCAGCCGGGCACGCTGCGCCTCGCCCGTGGTCGGCCGGGACATGGGTACGCCGAGGAGCAGGGCCGGGTCCGGTTCGGCCAGGCCCAGCGCCCAGAAGCCGCCGTCGTCGGCGGGGCCGTACCAGGCGTCCGTCTCGCCGAAGTCGAGGCCGCGCGCGAGCAGGTCCGGGGTGACCTGCGGGGTGTCCATGCCGATGAGCAGGGCCGGTCCCTCGGCCCGGGCGAAGGCCGCGGCCAGCCGGGCGTCGAGCCCGCCGGCGCACTGCGGGACGACCTCGATGCCGTGGGGCAACCAGGGCCCGGGCGCTCCGTCGAGTACGAGGACGCGTCGCCGGGCCGGGGTGGCCAGGACGGCGGCCAGGGTGTCCTGGAGCGCGGCCCGCGCCAGCTCGGCGGCCTGCTCGGGGGTGAACCGCGGGGTGAGGCGGGTCTTGACCCGGCCGGCGACAGGCGCCTTGGCGATGACGAGGAGAGTGCTCACGCGGAGATCCCTTCGGTGGGAGCGGACCGGGGGCCCGGCGGCTCGGCGAGCACCCCGCGCATGTCCCGTACCGCCTGCCAGGTGCCCCGCCAGGTGCCGGTGACCTTGGACTTCCCGGATCGGGGCAGGTAGGGGACGTCGGTCTCGGCGACGCGCCAGCCGGCGTCGGCGGCCCGGACGACCATCTGGAGCGGGTAGCCGCTGCGCCGGTCGGTCAGGTCCAGCCCGAGCAGCGCCTCGCGGCGTGCGACCCGCATCGGTCCGAGGTCGTGCAGTCGCAGTCCGGTACGGCGGCGCAGCAGCCGGGCGAGCGCGAAGTTCCCGGCGCGGGCGTGCACGGGCCAGGCGCCGCGCCCCTGGGGTCGGCGGCGGCCGAGCAGCAGGTCGGCCTCGCCGGCGGCGACGCGCACCGCCATGGCGGCGAGCCGCCCGGGGTCCATGGAGGCGTCGCAGTCGCAGAAGCAGACCAGGTCGGCACGGGCCGCGAGGAGCCCGGCGTGGCAGGCCGCGCCGAAACCGCGCCGGCTCTCGTGCACCACGGTGGCGCCCAGGCTCCGGGCGATCTCCGCCGAGCCGTCGGTCGAACCGTTGTCGACGACGATGGCGCGCCATCCGGCCGGCACCCGTGCCAGCACCCAGGGAAGCGCCTGCGCCTCGTCGAGGCACGGCAGTACGAGGTCCGCGCGGGGCGGAGCACAAGCTGATGAAGTCACCCTCCACACCGTAGGAACCGGAACCGGGGAAAAGGGCTTCGCAGACCTTACGAAACGCGGACGCCGTCCCCGTGGGAGGGGGCTGGGGCCCACTCGGGCCCGGACGGGTGGCAGCCTGGGGACATGGCAGTGAGCGATGCGGAGCGTACGGACGAGGGGCCCGGCGCGGGCACCCTGGGCAGCGTGCTGGTGGTCGACGACGATCCGACGGTCTCGGAGGTCGTGGCCGGATATCTGGAGCGGGCCGGCTTCGCGGTCCGGCTGGCGGCGGACGGTCCGGCCGGACTGCGCGCCGCCGAGGAGCACCGGCCCGACCTGATGGTCCTCGACCTGATGCTCCCGGGGATGGACGGCCTGGAGGTCTGCCGTCGGTTGCGTGCCGGGGAGGACGGCCGCCGGCCCGTCCCCGTCATCATGCTCACCGCGCGCGGCGACGAGGACGACCGGATCCTGGGCCTGGAGGTGGGCGCCGACGACTACGTGACCAAGCCCTTCAGCCCGCGGGAGCTCGTGCTGCGGGTGCGCTCCGTACTGCGCCGGGCGCGGGCCGGCGCCCCGACCGATGCGTCGGAGGACGGTCCGCGGGGCGGTCCGCGCGTCTCCGTGGCGGGCCTGGTGCTGGACCCGTCGGCCCGCCGGGTCCACAAGGAGGGCCGGGAGCTCGCGCTCACCCTGCGGGAGTTCGATCTGCTCGCCTACTTCCTGCGCCACCCCGGCCAGGTGTGCGACCGGGAGCGGCTGATGCGCGAGGTCTGGGGATGGGACTTCGGCGACCTGTCGACGGTCACCGTGCACGTCCGGCGGCTCCGGGGCAAGATCGAGGACGATCCGGGGAACCCGCAGCTGATCCGGACCGTCTGGGGTGCCGGTTACCGCTTCGAGGCGGCCCCGGACACCGGGTCCGCACACGCCTTCCGGACGGAGGACGGCCATGCGTGATGTGCTGCTGATCGCCCTGTACGCGCTCCTCGGCGCGGGCGCGGCCGGTCTGCTCGGGGCCGTGGCGTTGCGGATACTGCGCAGGCGCAGCGTCGCCGTCTCCCTCGCGATCGTCGCCGCGGTCGCGGTGTCCGCGATGCTCGCCGGAACCCTGACCGTGGCCTGGGCGATGTTCCTGTCCTCCCACGACCTGGCCGTCGTGACCATGGTCGTGGCGACGGCGGCGGCCGTCTCGATGGTCACCGCGTTGCTGTTGGGCCGTCAGGTCGTGCGGCGCTGCCGGGAACTCGTCGGCGCGGCCCGGGTCTTCGGTGAGGAGGGTACCTTCGCGGCGCCTACCGTGCCCGCCCCCGCCGAGTTGACCGCGCTGAGCCGCGAGTTGGCCCTCACCAGCGAGCGGCTGGCCGCCTCCCGGGAGCGCGAACGGGCCCTGGAGGCCTCGCGGCGCGAACTCGTGGCCTGGATCTCGCACGATCTACGCACGCCGCTGGCCGGCCTGCGCGCCATGTCGGAGGCGCTGGAGGACGGCATGGCGGCCGATCCCGCCCGCTACCACCGGCAGATCCGCACCGAGGTCGACCGCCTCAACTCCATGGTCGGCGACCTCTTCGAGCTCTCCCGCATCCACGCGGGCGCACTGTCCCTCACTCTCACCCGGATGTCGCTGCACGACCTCGTGGGCGACGCCCTGGCGGGTACCGACGCGCTCGCCCGCGAGCACGGGGTACGGCTGGTCGGCGAGGGGGTCGCCTCGCTGCCGGTGGAGGTCGACGGCAAGGAGATGACCCGGGTGCTGTCCAACCTCCTGGTCAACGCCATCCGCCACACCCCGGCCGACGGTACGGTCGCGATCGCCGCCGAGCGGCGCGCGGACTCGGTGGTGGTCTCGGTCACGGACGCCTGCGGGGGCATCCCAGAGGAGGACCTCCCGCGTGTCTTCGACACGGGCTGGCGCGGCGCCCCGGCCCGCACCCCTCCATCGGGAGCGGGTCTGGGCCTCGCGATCGTCCGGGGCATCGTCGAGGCCCACGCGGGCCACGCGAACGTCCACAACGTCTCCGGCGGTTGCCGCTTCGAGCTGACCCTGCCGGCCGCTGCCGGCTAGGATCTCCGGGACGAACCGGGGAGCATCAGGGCGGTTGAATGTGCGGGTGATGAACTGGGCACAGATGTACGACTGCCGTGGGGACGTCGATCGCGTCCCCGAACTCCTGGCGCGAGCCGAGCGCGAGGACGCCGCTGAGGTATGGACAGCGCTGGGGCACCGGCTGGTCCTGGAGTGCGACCTGGTCTTCCCCGCCAGTTTCGCCGCCCTGCCGCGTCTGGTGCGTCTGGCCTCGCGGAACCCGCGGGCGCGTGGCCTGGCCGGGGCCATCCTCCGGTGCGCGGCGGGGCACCACGACTGTGACGATCTGCTGGCGGACTGTGCGCCGGCCGTCGCGGAGTTCCGTGAGCTGCTGGATCGGCACCTGCGGTCGCGGCCGGACGACTACCTCGCCTCCTTCCGCGACCTGCTCGCGGCCGAAGGCCAGTACCACTGGAGCGCGGTCCTGGGGGATTTCTCGGACGACTTCTACCAGGTCGACTGTCCTCACTGCGCGGTGGAGGTGACGATCGCCATCGGTGGATACGGTCGATACTCGGCGGTCCGGGACTGGCACCAGGGCGATGTGGACCGACGCGCCCTCCGGCCGGCCTCCCCCGAGGAGCTCCGCGGCATCGGTCGTCGGATGCACGGGCGGGCCGTCCGTGACGACGAGGTCGGGTTGGCCGACGGAATCGCCCATCTCTTCGGTCGGGCGGAATGCCCGCGCTGCGCGAGCGTCTTCGGGATCGCGCAGGAGTACGCGTCCGCCCATCGCCCTGTCATGTGAGCCTGCGCCCGGTTAGGGTGGTCGAACTCGATCCGCAGCCGTGGTTTCCGTCGGCACGGGATACGGCCGCGGCCGTCCGGTGTCCGGGCCAGGTGCAAGATCTCCGCTCACACGTGGAAGGTTCTTGCCGTGGACGGTTTCGAGCGCTCTGAGAAGGTGCCACCCGGCGAACGCCCCGTTCTGCTGACCGTCGTCGGTCCGCGCAAGGACGAGGGCAACAGCCCGACCGGGATCGTCGGCCGGTGCCTGGCACGGCAGTTGCTCGCCATGGACCGGCGGGTGCGGGTGATGGCGGAGCCGGACCTGTGCGACGGCTGGCCGGACGGGGTCGAGGTGGTGGAGGGGTCCGTCACCCGACCGCTGGAGTGTGCCCAGGCCTTCGACGCTGTCGGGGCCGTGTTCCTCGCTGGCGCCCATCCGTCGACGGTCGGGGACGCCCTCGCACTCGCCCGGAACGCCGGTGCCGGGAAGATCGTCCTGCTGTCGTCCCACGGCCCGGAGTACGAGGCTGCGAATCCGCCGGAGACCTGGTTCTGGCTGGCCGTCGAGAAGGCGGTGGAGGGCTCGGGCATCGCCTGGACGCACATCCGGCCGTCGGCGGTGATGGGTGCCGTCATCGAGGGCACCTACCCGGCCACGGGGGCCGACTGGCCCGACACCGTCCGGGCCGACGGGGTGGTCCGGGAGGCCTTCCTCGCCGAAGGGCACTACCCCTTCATCCATGAGGAGGACCTCGCCGCCGTGGCGGCCGCTGCTCTGACCGGTGACGACCTCGCCGGGACGGTCATGGAGGCAGTGGGTCCTCCGCTGAGCACCCGTGCACGGGTACGGAGCATCGGCGCCGCCCTCGGCCGGGACATCGGCACGGTCGATCTGACGCCCGACGAGTGTCGGGCGGTGTGGCGAGGTCTCGGTTGGCCCGAAGGCGCGATCGACGTGACGCTGTTCGCCCTCGAGGCGTACGGCGCCCGATACGCCGAGCTCCTCCGGTGGACCCTCGACCGACGGCCGTCCGTTCGGGATGTCATCGGCCGTCCCCCGCGCACGTACGACGACTGGGTGCGCGAGCACATCGACGTGTTCCGCTGACCCCGATCCGCCGGCAGGGGCGGCTCCGCCCCTGCCGGCGGTACGGGGCCGGCTACGCCCGCGTCACGGTCCCGTCGCGGCGGGAACGGCTCGGCCCGTGGCCAGTTCGGCCATGCCCGCGGCGAACGGGACGACCGGGCGCCAGCCCAGCTCGTGACGCAGGCGCGCGGAGTCGGCGGTGATGTGCCGGACGTCGCCGAGGCGGTACTCGCCGGTGACGACCGGCTCCGGGCCGCCGCACGCGGCGGCCAGCGCCTCGGCCATGTCGCCGACGGTCCGCGGGTCGCCGCTGCCGACGTTGTACGCGGTGAAACCCGCGGGCCCTGCGGCCGGGGTGACCCCGGTGAACCCGGCCGGGGCGTCCAGGGCCTCCAGGGCCACCGCGTTGGCCGCGGCCACGTCCCGTACGTGGACGAAGTCCCGGCGCTGTCCGCCGTCCTCGAAGACACGCGGTGCCTCGCCCCGCGCGAGCGAGGACCGGAACAGCGCGGCCACTCCCGCGTACGGGGTGTCGCGGGGCATCCCCGGCCCGTAGACGTTGTGGTAGCGCAGCGAGATGACGCGTCCGCCGGTGGCCCGGGCCCAGGAGGACGCGAGGTGTTCCTGGGCCAGCTTGGTCGTGGCGTAGACGTTCCGCGGGTCGGTCGGGGCGTCCTCGGTGACCAGCCCCGGCGCCAGGTCGGCGCCGCAGTCCGGGCAGCGCGGCTCGAACCGGCCGGCCCGCAGGTCGCTCTCGGCCCGGGGGCCGGGCCGGACCGTGCCGTGGGCGGGGCACGCGTAGCGCCCCTCGCCGTAGACGACCATCGACCCGGCGAGCAGCAGCCGCGGTACCTCGGCCCGCGCCATCTCGGCCAGCAGCACCGCGGTGCCCAGGTCGTTGGCCGACACGTAGCCGGGGGCGTCCCCGAAGTCCTTCCCGAGCCCCACCTTGGCCGCCTGGTGGCAGACCGCGTCCACGCCCGCCAAGGCCCGCGCCACGGCATCCGGGTCCCGTACGTCCCTCCCGTCCTCCGCCAGGTCGAGAACCAACGGGTCATGGCCACGGCCGATCAGCTCGGCGACGATGTGCGAGCCGATGAAGCCCGCGCCTCCGGTCACAAGTACGCGCATGCCCCCGACGCTATGCCGGATACCGCCCCGCACCGCTCGGACCGGGCCGTACGTCATGGATCCGTAAGAACGGCGGCAGGTGGGTACCGCACCCGGGCCCGGTCAGCGAACGGGTCCCGAGAGCGGTGCGGGGAGTGGCGGCGTGATCGGGGGGAGTACCACTCGCCGATCGGCCGGGGCCTCGGCCGACGGGGCCTGGGCCGGTGGGGCCTCGGCGGGACGGTTCTTCTCCGCCGGGTCCGCGGGGCGCGGCGTGGTGGTGCCGCAGAGGGCCCGGTCGCGGTAGTCGCGCATGGCGATGTCGGCCGGGTGCGGGTCGAAGGTGGTGCCGTCCGCGCTGACGCGCTGGTACTTCATCAGGTTGTACCCGACGGCGAACTGGCGGCTGCCGTCCGGACTGGACAGGGCCCAGGTACCGGCGCCCCAGACTCCCCCGTCATGGCCCCAGGCCGGGCCGCAGGGCGTGTCCAGGGAGTAGATGCCGAGGCCGTAGTGCATGACCACGACGCCGTCCGGGTTCTTGACGTCGACGGTGGTGCGCATCTGGTCCAGTTGGCGGCGGGGCAGGAGGTCGCCGGCCAGCAGGGCGCGGTAGAAGGTGTTGAGGTCCTGCGGGGTGGAGACGAGGGCGCCGGCGGTGCCGGCCCAGGTCATGTTGTAGTCGCTGTAGTCGCGCGGCGGGTCGATGAGCCCGTAGAAGCTCTCGTACATGCGGGCGTGTGCGCCTCGGATGCGCGGCTCGGTGCCGGGGAAGTAGGTGTCGCGCAGGCCCACGCGCCGGATCACGTCCCGCGTGATCAACTGCTCCGGGTCCTGGCCGGTCACCTTGCGGAGGATCTCGCCGAGCAGGATGTAGTTGGTGTTCGAGTAGGACCAGTCGGTGCCCGGCTCGAACCGCTGCGGCCCGGCCACGCCGAGTCCGATCAGCACGGCGGGCTCGATCGTGCGGTAGCGGTGCTCGTCGAGGCTCTCCGTGGTCCCCTTCAGGAGGGAGGGGAAGGCGTCACCGATGTAGTCGTTGATGCCGCTGGTGTGGTTGAGGAGCATACGTACGGTCACCTTGCGGCCACGCTCGTCGGGCAGCAGCTCGGGCACGTAGTCGCCGACCGGTCGGTCCAGGTCGACACGGCCCTTCGCGGACTGCTGGAGGACGGCCACGGCGGTGAACGTCTTGGTGACGCTGCCGACGCGGTGCCGGAAGTCGGGGCGGACCTTGCGCCCCGTGGCGATGTCGGCGATTCCGGCCGCGCCGTCGAAACGCCGGTGGCCGTCGCGGACCCCGGAGTGGACGCCGTACAGGCCCGCCTCGCGGACCGCGTCCAGTCCCGCCTGCAGCTGGGAGCGGTCCAGGCGCCGGGCGGCGTCCTGACCGTAGGCGCTCGGTCCTGCCGGGGCTGCGGCGCTCGCGGCGGGCGCGAGGCCCGCCAGGACGGCCAGGGCGACGGCGGTGGCCGAGACGGCACGCCGCAGACGTGGTGCGGATCGGTCGGCGGGACGGGTGTGGGGCACGGCGGCTCCTCGTCGGTGGCCCGGTGGGGCCCGGCGATCTCTGTCCCTGCAATTCTTCGCCCCGGACCCGCGCCCCGACCTCCTCCGCGGGGACGAAGCGGGCATCAACCTCCAGACCGAGAAGCACCTTGACAGGCCATTACATTTGTCACGTCGGCCTCCCGGCCGCGCCCCCTCGTCCTGACCGGCTCCCCTGGGCTCGCACACCCCCTGATCAGGGGACTGTGACTCCGCCCACCCTCCCTTGACCAGGGAAGGAAGGGCTACCTAACTTCGAAGGTATGGCCCCCCACGAACCCACCCCTCCCTCCGACGCCTCCGGTGCTTCCGACGCGTCCGAGCTGGTCGATTTCGCCGTCGACCTCACCTCGCAGGAGGTGCTCCGGCGCGCTCAGGTGATGGCGGCCCTCGGCCCGGACTGGGATCCGATGGAGGTGCTCCTCGGCGAGGAGGCCGCGTACGACCTGCTCTATTCCGGGCTCGACGCCGAGCAGCAGCGCCTCTACGACGACCTGGTCGCGTCCGGTGTGCTGCCCTCGCGCGGAGACGGCAGTGCTGCCGCTTGACCCGCAGGCCGACCCGGGGCGTCGTGCCTGGGTGGCCTGCCCGAAGTGTGCGGACGCGCGCGACTGCGAGCCCTGTGAGCAGCGGCGTTCCTGCTCCACCCACTGGCGCTACCTGCTCACCAACACCGGCAGCATGCTCCACCTCCAGTGCCCCGGCTGCACCCACGTCTGGGTGCACGAGAGCGGCTTCGGAGCCACCCGATCCCTGTGGAACCGCGTCACGGGTGCCGGGCCGGGCTTCTGACCCGCCGGTGACGGCCCCGCCGGGGGTCAGGTGGCGGTCCAGCCTCCGTCCAGGGGCATCGAGGCACCCGTGACGTAGCCGGTGTGCGGGCCGCAGAGCCACAGAACGACCGCGGCGACCTCCGCCGGTTCGATCAGCCGCTTGATCGCGGAGCGGCCGAGCAGTACGTCGGACACCACCTGCCCGGTGTCGATGCCGTGCGCGGCGGCCTGGGCCTCGATCTGCCGCTCGACCAGTGGGGTGCGGACGTAGCCGGGGTTCACGCAGTTGCTGGTGATGCCGTGCGGGGCCCCTTCGACGGCGGCGACCTTGCTCAGCCCGTCCAGGGCGTGCTTCGCGGTCACGTATCCGGCCTTGAACGCGCTGGCGCGCAGTCCGTGCGCGCTGGAGATGTTGACGATGCGGCCCCAGCCGCGTGCGCGCATGTGCGGCACGGTCCGGCGGATCAGCAGGAACGGGGCGTGCACCATCACGCGCTGCATGAGGGCGAAGCGCTCCGGCGGGAACTCCGTCAGCGGGGCGACGTGCTGCAGCCCGGCGTTGTTGACCAGGATGTCGATGTCGGCCGGCAGCTCCTCGACGGTCTCGGCCCTGGCCAGGTCCACCACGTGCGCCTGCCCGCCGATCGAGTCCGCGACGGACTTCGCCGTGGCGGCGTCGATGTCCACCACGTGTACGTGGGCCCCGGCCGCGGCGAGCGCCGAGGCGCAGGCCCGCCCGATGGCGCCGCCGGCTCCGGTCACCAGGGCGGTGCGGCCCGCCAGGTCGATGCCCGTGGTGGCGGCGCTCGCGTGGGGCGTGGGTGGGGGCACGGGAAGGTATCCGCTCGTCATGCCCGGAATCATCCGGGACATGCGCGGGCCGCTCCCATGTGCGCGGCGGCCACAGTCGGACCCCGGGGTGTGGAGGCCGTCGCCAGGGGACACACCGGGGGACGACGCCCCCGGCCACGCCCCGAGAGGTGTGCTACGCCGGTCCGAGCAGGTCCAGGAGCGGGGCCAGTGCGGCGGGCCGCCGGTCGACCGGGAGGTGGTCGACGAAGTGCACCGGGCAGCCGAGCGCCCGCGCGCCGCCGTCGGCCTCACGGCTGTCGCCGACCATCAGCACATCGGCCGGGGCCAGGGCCAGCCGGTCGCAGGCGGCCCGGAAGATCGCCGGATCGGGCTTCTGGACGCCCAGCTCGAAGGAGAGCACGTAGGTGTCGACCAGTTCGTCGAGTCCGTGGGCGCGGAAGATCGGACGCAGGTCCCATCCGATGTTGCTGACCACGGCCACCGGGAGGCCCCGGCGGCGCAGTGCGCGCAGGGTGGGTTCGGTGTCCGGGTAGGGGCGCCAGGCCGCCGGGGCCATGTGGCGGTCGTAGAGTGCCCGCGCCAGCTCCGGATCCGTGACCCCGGCAGCGTGGATCAGACCGCCGTAGGCGGCCCGGTGGTGCTCGGCGCTGAGGTCGCGCAGGTTCCAGCGGGCTTCGAGATCGGTCGGTAGGTGCTGGGGCGACAACCCGCCGGGCAGGGCGCCGTACTCGGTCAGCCGTCGCACCGTCTCGGCGAATTCCTCCTCGGCCGACGGGATTCCGGTCTCCGCGAGTGCGGCGGCGAGCCACTCCTGCGTCGACTCGACGCGCAGCAGCGTGCCGGAGAAGTCGAACATCACTCCTTTGATCATGTGGTGATCGTAGTCGGGTGCGGGCCGCCGCCGACCGGGTGCGGGCACCACGGTCGGACGGGCGACCACGGCGGCGTCAGGTGGTCGGGTGCAGCCGCGACGGGACGGAGGCGGCCGACGCGTCCTGCGGGCTCCCGTCGATGGTGGCCAGGGCGCTGCCCGCCAGCCACGTACGCCAGTCGACGTTCCAGTCGCCGAAGCCGTTGTCGAAGGGGGCCATCTTCTCTCCGCCGCTGTTGACCACCTCCACGATGTCTCCTTCGCGGACGGTGTCGAAGAACCAGGCGGCGTCCTCGGTGCTCATGCCCGTGCAGCCGTGGCTGACGTTCTCCTCGCCCTGCGCCTCGACCGACCAGGGCGCGGCGTGGATGTACTCGCCGCTCCAGGTCACCCGGGTCGCGTAGGAGACGGGCAGGTCGTAGAACTCGCTGGTGCCGCGCTTGATGCCGACGGTGTCGCCGCGCATGCGGACCTTGGGCTCCTTGCGCAGCACGACCTTGATGCCGCTGCGGGTCCTGAAGCCCTCCTTGCCGGTGGTGACCGGGATCGTCCTGATGACCCGTCCGTTGCGGCGTACGGTCATCCGGTGGGTGGCGGAGTCGGTGACGGCCTCGATCCGGTCCGCGATGGTGAACTGCACGGCGTCGGAGGGGCCGCCGTAGTCGTGGTCCCCGACCTCGACCCCGTCGAGACCGCTGCGCACCCGCACGACGGTGTGGGCGGGCCAGTAGGTACGCGGCCGGAAGTGCAGGGTCGATTCGTCGACCCAGTGCCACGCGCCCTCGACATGGGGCTCCGAGGTCACCTGCAGGCCCCGCTCCAGCCGGGCGCGGGCCGGGAGGTCGTCGGCGGGCACCGGGCGGCTGAGGCTCGCCGTGACGATCTCCCCCGCTCCGTACGTGCCGGGGCCCGGCCCGAACTCGACCGTCAGCCTGCCTCCGTCCGCGGGCGGCGCGGTCCGGAAGGCCATGGTGACGCCGACCGCGGTCCCGTCCGGGTCCAGGGCGCCGACCTGCACGGTGTAGGACTCCCCCGCCCGCAGTGGCTCGCTGTTCAGCCAGCGCTCGCTGTGCGGGGCGAGCTCACCGGCGAGGTGGCGGCCGTGGCCGTCGCGCACCGTCACGTCGGTGAGGCGGCCCGGTTCGGCGAGGGCGATCTGGAGCGGCCCGCCGGAGTCCGTCGGGAGTACGTCGGTCCGGGCGGTCCGGGTCGTGTCGCCGAGGACGGGCTCCTTCACGACGGATCCCACGCCGCGCGCGGTGGCCCGTACCCGCTGCTCCTGCCAGCCGCTGCACAGGCCGGGCCGGAACATGCGCACCGCGCACGGCCCGTCGCCGGCCCCTCTCCCCTCGTCCAGCACCCTCCCGACCAGCAGGGTGACCGCGGCTTCGCGCGGCGGGCCCGCCAGGGTCCCCTCCGCGGTGTCCGCATCGGGCGCCCGGCCCGGCGCTGCGGCGACGACCAGCATGGCCCCCGTCACCGCAGCCACGGCGCCCCACGCCTTGGTCGGTTGTCTCCGTCGCATTCGTGGCATAGCCGTATCAAAGCGATGCGGCGCCAAAATGATGATCATTCCCTCGGCGCTGCGGTCGAACGGGCACCCAAGAGAACTCGGACGGAGCACAGTGTCGGCCCCTGGCGCGCGGGTAACGGCCCCACGCCCGATAATCGGATGCCCTCGCCCGCACCGCCGGCGACAATGCGGCCATGGCTATCACCGGCAAGATCCGCCCGGCACGACCGGCCGAGCCGGCCGTCCTCCAGGACATCGAGAGGGCCGCCGGCCGCTGCTTCCGGGACTTCGGCATGCCGGAGATCGCCGACGACGAGCCGCTGACGCTCGACGAACTCGCCCGCTACCAACGGGCCGGGCTGGCCTGGGTGTCGGTCGACGGGGGCGGCATCCCGGTCGCCTATCTGATCGCCGAGCACGTCGAGGGGAATCTGCACGTCGAGCAGGTGTCCGTCCACCCGGACCACGCGCGCCGGGGGATCGGCCGGGGGCTGCTGGAGCACCTGGCGGAGTTCGCCGGGCGCACGGGCGTGCCGGCCCTGACCCTCACCACCTTCACCGAGGTCCCGTGGAACGCCCCGTACTACGCGCGCTGCGGGTTCCGGCTGCTGGCGGACGTGGAGCTCACCCCGGGCCTCCGGGAGATCCGCGAGCGCGAGGCGGCCCACGGCCTGGACCGGTGGCCCCGCGCCTGCATGCGGCGGGACCTCCGACGGCACCTCGGACCGGCCGCGTGATCCATTCCACTGAACGATTCGACAAGGGTTGCACGATGTTCGAAGGACGACTGGTCAGACTGCGCGCACTGCGCTCCGAGGACGCGGAGCACCACCTTCGGTGGCGCAACGATCCGGAGGTGGTCCGCTGGGCCACGGCCGGTGATCCGTGTTTCGGCCCGGTCACGGCGGAGGCGGTCGGGCTCGGCTTCGACAGCATGCTGCGTCTGATCCCGCGGGAGTCGGCCGTGTTCACGGTCGAGGACCTGGCGGACGGCCGGGCGATCGGCATGGTCGACTACCGGGACCTGGACCCGTACGCCGGCGTGGCCACGCTCGGAGTCACCATCGGCGAAAGGGAGTTGTGGGGCCGGGGCCACGGCAGCGACGCGCTCCGGCTGCTCGTGGACCACCTGTTCGGCGCCTTCGGCCTGAACCGCCTGGAACTGGACACGTGGAGCGGCAACGAGCGCGCCGTACGGGCCTTCGGCAAGCTGGGCTTCCGCGAGGAGGGCCGCCGCCGGTCGGCCGTGCTGTTGGAGGGCAGGCGCTACGACAGCGTGCTCTTCGGGATGCTGCGCGAGGAGTGGGCCGGTCCCGCCGCCCCGTGATGCCCCCCCGGGGAGCTCTTCGCCGAGCGCGAACCGGCATCGCGGCCGTGCTCGCGATGTGCTGAGGTGGCCTGATGGATCTTCTTGTACTGGGCGGGACCGCATGGCTGGGACGTGAGATCACGCGGCAGGCGCTGGAGCGGGGGCACACGGTGACCTGCCTCGCGCGCGGCGAGAGCGGCGCCGTCGCGCCCGGTGCACGGCTGGTGGCGGCGGACCGGAACGAGGAGTCCGCCTACGCGGAACTCCTCGAACGCGACGGCGACTGGGACGCCGTGATCGAGGTGTCCTGGCAGCCGGCCTTCGTCAGGGGCGCGCTCGCGGCCCTCGCCGGGCGGGCCCGGCATTGGACCTACGTCTCCTCCGTCAGCGCCTACGCCGACCACGGCACGGTCGGCGCCGACGAGTCGGCCGCGCTGCTGCCGGCGGCCGAGGGCGAGTACGTGGACCGGGAGGAGTACGGGGAGGCCAAGGTCGCCTGCGAGGAGGCTTCGCGCACCGCGGTCGGGGACCGGCTCGTCATCGCCCGCGCCGGTCTGATCGGCGGCCCGGGCGACGCGAGCGGACGGTCGGGGTACTGGGCGGCACGCTTCGCCCGTGACGTGGACCAGCCCGTGCTCCTCCCCCGGCCCGGCGACGTGCCGACCCAGGCGATCGACGTACGCGATCTGGCGGCCTGGCTCCTGGACCTGGCCCAGCAGGGCACCACCGGAACCTTCGACGCCGTCGGGCCCGTCGTCCCCTTCGACGCATGGGTCACCCTGTCGGCACGTGCGGCCGGGTACACCGGACCCGAGGTGGTGGCGGACCCGCAGTGGCTCCTCGACCAGGGCGTCGGGGTGTTCATGGGCCCGGAGTCGATGGCCATGTGGATGCCGGACCCGAAGTGGGCCGGCTTCTGCGCCCGCAGCGGAGCCGCGGCGCGCGCCGCCGGGCTGCGCGACCGCCCGCGCGCCGACATGCTGGAGGACCTCCTGCGGTGGGAACGCGCCGAGGGTCTGGACCGCCCCCGCCGGGCCGGCCTGAGCAGGGCCCGCGAACGGGAGCTGCTCACCGCGCTGGCCGACGCACCGGCGGCGGAGGGGACCCCGGCCCCCTGATTCCCGCCGGGCGGGGTCCGAGGGCGCCGGCGGCGGGTCACTCCAGTCCGTACCGGCGGGCAGATTCCTCCTCCTGGGCCAGTCGGTGCAGCGCCTTCAGTACCGGCTGGAACAGGATGGTCGCCGCCACGGCGGTCTCGGCCTTCTCCGCCTCCGAGGGGAAGGTCTCCACGAAGTCGAGGTCCCGCACCGCCACTTGGTGCATCAGCCGTGCGTACGGGGCCATCAGCGCGGCGTCCCACGGATAGCCGAGCCGCGTCAGTGTGGCCACCGCCGCCACGAGCGAGCGGTGGACCGGGGAGAGTTCCCCCAACTCCCGTGCCGTGGACCAGCCCAGCGTCCGTAGCAGCTGGTCGACCTCGGCGCGCGCGGCGGTCATGGCCTCGTCCTCACCGTCACCGTCACCGCCTCCACCTGTGCTGTCGACCGGTTCGGGCTCGTGGGGCAGGGCCCACAGGGCCGCGCCCAGGCGCATCGTCCGGCCCAGGGACTCGTCGTCGACGTGCGCGAGAACCTGCCGCACCCTCGCGACCGGCACCTGCCCGACCTGGATCATCGCGCGGACCAGCCGCAGTCTGCGCAGATGCCCCTCGTCGTAGTCCGCGGTCGTCGCACTGACGCGGCGTCCCGGCGGCAACAGGCCCTCACGCAGGTAGTACTTGATGGTGGCGAGGGCCACGCCGCTCCGCTCACTCAGTTCCGCGAGCCGCAATCTCTTGAACCTTCCCTTGGCGAGTGCCACTATCCAATCATGTGACGGTTGGACAGCAGTGCTATCCAACAGGGCGATCGGGAGGCCGACTTGTTCGCGAAACCCTTACCGGGCCGTACCACCGCTGCCGCCGAGGGGGACGTCGTCGTCCTGCTCATCGGAATGCGCATCAACCACTTCTGGGCCGTGCACCATTGGGTTCCGGTGATCCTGGCCATGCCGCGCATGCTCCGCGAGCTCGCCCAGCACCCCACCCGGGGTCTGCTGGGCCACGTCCTGCTCACCGCGTCGCCCCGCACGTACTACGTGGTCCAGTACTGGGAGTCCAAGGAGAAGCTCTACGCGTACGCCGCGGCCCCGGACATGCTCCATCACAAGGCCTGGTCGATCATCAACCGCAAGGATCGTGCGGGACGGTTGCGCCGTCACGTGGGGCTGTGGCACGAGTCCTACATCGTGCCCGAGGGCTCGTACGAGTCGATCTACTTCGACATGCCCCCGTTCGGGCTGGCCGCGGCCACCGGGGTGCTGCCCCTGGAGAGCCGCGGCCGACGCGCGGCCGACCGGTTCGCGCACCGCACTCCCGCGGCCGGAACGGATCAGCGAGCCGGGTGAGCGGGGACCGCGGTCACCGCCGCGGCCTGATCGCGACGGTGACCGCG
Organism: Streptomyces sp. NPDC048331; assembly: GCF_043201215.1. NCBI lineage: Bacteria > Bacillati > Actinomycetota > Actinomycetes > Kitasatosporales > Streptomycetaceae > Streptomyces > Streptomyces sp. NPDC048331. The sequence continues at coordinate 47,254 of NZ_JBICYT010000020.1, forward strand.
ACGGTGACGGTCCGGGTGCAGGTACCGCCGGGGGCGTGGTCGAGCAGGGCGCGGCGCAGCTCGGACGCGAAGGTGTCCTTGCGGTCGCCGAGCAGGGCCGGGCTGGAGGAGGCGCGCGAGAACTGCATGCCGATCACCTGCTCCACGGTGCAGCGCGTGGACCGCTCCCACGTGGTGGTCACGACGCGGGAGAACGCCGACTTCGCGAGCTGCTCCTCCGCGTCCCGCAGGTGGTCCGCGGGTGCGGCGGCCGACGCGTCCGCCGCCGCACCGCTCCCCGGCCCGAGGAAGCGTGCGCGCACCTCGTCGACGGCGGCCGGCCAGGGCGCCGCCAGGGAGGTGACGACGGCGATCCCGCCCCGTGGTGCGAGTACGACGTCCAGGTCGGCCGGGACCCGCTCCCGGTCCATCCGGTGGAACGCGTCGCCGATGACGCACAGGTCGATCCGGGGCAGGCACAGTCGGCCGATGCCGGCGGCGTCGCCCCGCAGCCAGGAGATGTTCCCGTGGCCTTGCTCGTCGGCGCGCGCGCACCCCTCGGCGAGCATGGCCGGCTCCGGGTCGACGGCGTAGACCTGCTCGACCAGCGGAGCCAGCGGCAGGCTGATCGTGCCCGGTCCGGCGCCGAGGTCCAGGACGGTCTGGGAACCGTCGAGCGCGAACCGGTCCGCGAGGAGTGCGTAGAGCTCCGCCGGGTACGGCGGCCGGTAGCGGGCGTAGTACGGGGCGGCGGACGCGTACGGGGTACTCATGGGGTCTGGGTCCTCCCTGGCCGGGGTCGCATCCGCCGATGGTGGAGCACAACCCGGCCCCAGGCAGCGCCTGGCCCCGCAAATCCCCCGTACGGATGCCTCCCGTTCACCTGGGGCATCGGTGTCGATCAGTTCCGCGGGGTCAGCCGCTCCCACAGGAACGTGTGGACGAGGGCCTCGTTGAAGGCCGTCTGCCGGTGGTCGGTGGCGCCCGCGTGGCCGCCCCCGAGGTGCTCGTGGAAGAGGACCGGATGCCCGTACGCGCGCAGCCGGGCGGCCATCTTGCGGGCGTGGCCGGGGTGTACCCGGTCGTCGCGGGTCGAGGTCAGCAGGAGGAGCGGCGGGTACGCGGGCCCGTCCGTCCGGATCCGGTGGTACGGGGAGATCGCCTCCAGGTGCGGCCGGTCGGCCGGGTCGTCGGGGTCCCCGTACTCGGCGATCCAGCTGGCTCCGGCGAGCAGCTTGTGGAAGCGGAGCATGTCCAGCAGCGGTACGTGCGCGACGACCGCGCCGAACAGTTCCGGGTCGCGGGTGAGCATGGCGCCCATGAGCAGCCCGCCGTTGCTGCCGCCCTCGATGCCCAGCTGGGCGGGGGTGGTGATGTCCCGGGCGGTGAGGTCCCGGGCGACCGCGGCGAAGTCCTCGTACGCCCGGACCCGGTTCGCACCGAGTGCCGCCTTGTGCCAGGCGGGCCCGTACTCGTGCCCGCCCCGGATGCCCGCGACGACGTACGTGCCGCCGCGTGCGAGCCAGGCCCGTCCGGTGAGCGCGCTGTAGTGCGGGACCATGGAGACCTCGAAGCCGCCGTACCCGTAGAGCAGGGTGGGGCCGGGGCCCGGGCGGTCCTCGGGTCCGACGACGAAGTAGGGCACCCTCGTACCGTCCGCGGAGGTCGCGAAGTACTGGCGTACGGCGAGACCGGCGGTGTCGAAGAGGGCCGGGTTCTGCTTGAGGGTTTCGCTCTCGGCCTCGTCGCCGGCCGTGCCCCGGTACAGGGTGGCGGGTTGGAGGAAGCCGGAGACCTGGTGGAAGTACTCGTCGCCGACGTCCGGGTCCGTGTCGGTGACCGAGGCGGTGGACAGCGGCGGCAGGCCCGGCAGCGGCGCACGACGCCAGCCGCCGGAGGCCGCACCCGCGCCCCCGCCCGCGAATTCGCCCGGGGTGAGGAGCTCCATCCGGGAGGAGACGTCCGCCCGGGTGCTGAGGATGAGGTGGTCGCGGGTCCAGCTGTACCCGGCGAGCGCGGTGCGCTCGTCCGGTGTGAACAGCACCTCGGCCGCCCGGTCCCCCGCCAGGAAGGCCTCGAGGTCGAAGGCCAGCAGACTGCCCGCGGGGTGGCCGAGCCACGGCGACTTGATGGTGACGGTCAACCAGCGGCGGTGGACGGAGGCGCCCGCGTCGTCCGGGACGTCGATCTTCAGGGGCGGCTCGGCGCCCTCCTGGAGCAGGAAGAGCTCCTGGTTCCAGAAGTCGATCTGCCGGTGGACGAAGTCCCGCGCGAAGCCGGGGGTGTCGTCGTGCCATCCGGAGGCGGACAGGTCCGTCGGCCGGCCCTCGTAGACCAGCTCGGCGTCCGTGAGGGGGGTACCGCGCCGCCAGCGGCGTACCTGCAGCGGGTAGCCGGACGCGGACATCGAGCCGGGGCCGAAGTCCGTACCGATCCAGACCTGGTCGTGGTCGATCCACCCGATCCGGGTCTTGGCCTCGGCGACGACGAACCCGTCCTCGACGAACTCCAGGGTCTCCAGGTCGAACTCGCGCACCACGCAGGCGTCCGCGCCGTCCCGGGACAGCAGGACGAGTGCGTGCCGGTGCTCGGGCGCCAGCACCCGGCTGCCCGCCCAGGCCCACTTCTCGCCCTCGGCCTCGGCGAGCGCGTCGAGGTCCAGGAGCACCTCCCAGGCCGGGTGGTCGGTCCGGTACTCCTCCAACGTCGTCCGCCGCCACAGGCCGCGGACGTGGTCGGCGTCCTGCCAGAAGTTGTAGAGGTGGCCGCCTCGCCGGACGGTCCAGGGGATCCGGCCGTCGTCGTCCAGTACCTCGCGCATCTCCTGTTCGAGGACCTTGAACCCGGGCGAGGCGGTCAGCTCGTCCACGGTCTCGGCATTGCGCTCCCGCACCCAGGCGAGGGCGGCGTCGCCGGATACGTCTTCCAGCCACAGGTAGGGGTCTTCATCGCTCATCAGGCGATTGTGCAGGAAGCGATCGGTGGGTGTCCGCCGTCCGGCCGCCCGGTCGTCCCGCTTCTCAGTCCTCGTCGGTCGTCGGGACGACGGACCCGAGCCGGGCGTCACGCAGCGCCGTGTGCACCGACCAGGTCACCGAGACCAGCGGGACCGCGACCACCGCGCCGACCACCCCGGCGGCGATGGCTCCCGCCACCACCGAGATCGCCACCACCAGCGGGTGCAGCCGGACCGCCCGGCTCATCACCAGCGGATGCAGCAGGTGGCCCTCGATCTGGCCGATGACCACGATCAGCGCGACCACCAGACCCGCGACGAGGGGCCCCTTCGCCGCGAGCGCGACCACCGCGGCCACGGCCAGCGCGACCGGCGATCCGATGAGCGGGATGAAGGCCGCGAAGAACTCCAGCACGGCCAGCGGCACGGCCAGCGGTACCCCGAGGAAGTACAGGGCCACCCCCACGAGGACCGCGTTCGTCGCCGCGACGAGGACGATCCCTCGGGTGTAACCGGTGAACGTCCGCCAGGCGGCGGCGCCGGCGATGCCCACACGGGCGCGCACCGACCGGGGCAGCTGCGCGCGGAACCAGGACCACTGCCGGTCGCCGCCGTGCAGGAAGAAGAAGGAGCAGAAGGCCCCGAGGGCGAGCACGGTCAGGACGTGCACCAGGCGCCCGGCTCCGCTGACCGCCTGGCTGAGCAGTGTGGAGCGGTGGCTCGACAGGTACGCGCCGAGGCGGGACTGGAGGTCGGAGAGGGCGTTCGGGTTCAACCGGAAAGGCGGTCGCTCCAGGTACTTCTCGATGCTGTCGAGTCCCTCGCGGAACTCCCGGGTCAAGGTGGTGCTCTCCCCCGCCACCGCCGTGCCGACCAGGGTCAGCACGCCCAGCAGCACCAGCGCGCTGCCGAGGAGGACCACCGCGACGGCGACCGAGCGGGGCAGGACGCGCGCCAGGCGCCGGGTGGGCCACCACAGCAGGGCGGTGACGACGAGGCCGAGGAAGAGGGCCACGGCGATCTCGTGGAACTTGCCGAGCACGGCGAAGATCGCGTAGACGGCGGCGCCGACCACCAGCAGGCGCCAGGCGTACGACGCTGCCATACGCAGGAACGCTGACACCGGCGGCATGACCCATGGGTGCCACGGTGGGCCCGTGATCCCACGCGCCGGGCTCCGGATTCGCCCGTCCGTGAGGGATACGGGGCCGGTGCACGGAAAATGCGTTGCCCCGACCGCGGCGTCCACGGACGATGGCATCTCGTGAGCACTTCCCGATGGTCCGCCGTACTGCCCGATTTCGCCCCGTTCCGATCCGGTCGGGACTTCCGGCTGCTGTTCTACCAGGGCACGGTGACGTACTTCGGTTCGTTCATGGCGATGATCGCGCTGCCGCTGCAGATCAAGCACCTGACGGACTCGCCGCTGGCGGTCGGTGCGATGGGTGCGGTGGAGCTCGTTCCGCTGGTGGTCTTCGGGCTGTACGGGGGTGCCCTCGCCGACGCCGTCGACCGGCGGCGGATGATCCTGCTGACCGAGGCCGGGCTCGGGGTGCTCGCCCTGGTGCTGCTGGTGAACGCGCTGCTGCCGGATCCGCTGCTGTGGCCGCTGTACGTGGTCGCGGCGGGGGTGTCGGCCCTGAGCGGGCTCCAGCGGCCGGCCCTGGACTCGCTGATGGCGCGGATCGTGCCGCACGACCAGCTGACGGCCGCCGCCGCGCTCAACGGGTTGCGCTACCAGTTCGGGGCGATCGCCGGTCCGGCGCTGGCCGGTGTGGTCGTCGCCTTCGCCGGCCATGCCGCGGCCTACTCCGTCACCGTCCTCGGTTTCCTCGCCTCCGTACTGCTGTGCCTGCGGCTCAGCCCGGCGCCGCCGGTGAAGGGGGCCGACCGCCCGTCGCTGCGCGGGATCGCCGAAGGCGCGCGCTACGCGTGGAGCCGGCCCGTGCTGCTGGGGACGTACGCCGTCGACCTGGCGGCGATGTTCTTCGCCTTCCCGAACGCGATCTACCCCTTCCTCGCGGACGAGCTCGACGCGGTCTGGGCCCTGGGGCTGATGTACGCGGCCGGGGCGGTGGGCTCGCTGGTGCTCGGTATGACCAGCGGCTGGATGTCCCGGGTACGCCGGCACGGGCTGCTGGTGGTGTTCGGTGCGGCGGTCTGGGGCCTGGCGGTCGCGGGGGCCGGCGCGTCCTCCGGCATCTGGCTCGTGCTGCTGTGCCTCGCGGTGGCGGGCGCGGGCGACATGGTGAGCGGGCTGGGCCGGGCGACGATCTGGAACCAGACGATCCCGGAGGAGTTGCGGGGCCGGCTCGCGGGCATCGAGGTGCTCTCGTACAGCGTGGGACCGCAGCTGGGGCAGGTCAGGGCGGGCACGATGGCCGGCTGGACCGGTACCCGTTCGGCCTTCTGGGGCGGCGGGCTGGCCTGCGTGGCATCCGTGGCGGTGCTGGCCGCCCTGCTGCCGAAGCTGATCTCCTACGACGCCGACACCGACGAGGACGCGCTGCGCCGCCGGGCGGCCCGGGAGGCGGAGCCGAGCGGCGTACCGGCCTGAGTGCTCAGACGCCGCTGACGGCGGTGATGCGCCCCTCGGCGACGGCGGCGGTCAGCAGCGCGTGGTCGGCGAGGGTCCGGTCCGCGTAGCGGAGCGCGAAGGCGGCCACGGCGCGGTCGAAGGTGTCGGAGCCGCCGAGGTAGCCCGCGATGGCGATGCGGTCTCCGGTGCGGGCGTGGGCGCGGGCCAGGGCCCTGCCGCACAGCTCGGCGTACCGGCCGAGCAGCCCGGGGGGCATGCCGGCGACATCGGCGGATCCCTTCATGTCGCGCAGCTGCCGGCCGTAGAAGTGGCGCCCGGCGGGTCCGGTCGTCCAGCCGAGGAAGATGTCGCCCGCGGCCTGCATGCGCCGCTGGCCCGCGACCACCCGGTGCCCTTGGTGCTCGTGCCCGTCGTCCGGGAGATGGCCTTGCAGGACGGACGGCACGGCCTCCTTGATCTGCAGGAAGAGCGGGTCGTCGGCGTCGCGGCCGAGGAGCAGCACGATGAAGCAGCGGGTTCCCACGCTCCCGACGCCGACCACCTTGCGCGCCGCGTCGGCGAGGCGGAAACGGTCGAGCAGCAGGCGGCGTTCCTCGGGGAGGGTGCTGCGGTACGTGCCGAAGATCTGGTCGACCTCGCGTGAGTCGGCCCGGGCGAGCGGCTCCAGCAGCGGCGGATCGTGGATGATCCGCCGGCGCCCGTCGCGGACCTCGGTGAGCTTGCCGAGGGCGCGCAGGCTGGTACGGCGACGGGCGCGCGCCAGGTTGGCCTCCACCCGGTCGCGCAGTTCGGGCTCGCGGATGAGGGGCAGCAGGTCGGCGGTGTCGATCCGGTGGTACCAGACGTCCAGCTCGCGGTGTCCGGCGAGTTCCCGGATCGTCCGGCGGTAGGCCCGGGCCGCGTGGCGGGCCGCTCTCGCGGCGTGGTCGTCGCCGTGCCCGTTGTCGCGGGCGGCGACGGCGACGCTCGCAGCGAGTCGTTTGACGTCCCATTCGAAGGGGCCGGGGAAGGTCTCGTCGAAGTCGTTGAGGTCGAAGAGCAGGGCGCGTTCGGGCGAGGCGAACATGCCGAAGTTCAGCAGGTGCGCGTCCCCGCACAGCTGGACGGTCAGACCGGTCTGCGGCCCGGTGGCCAGATCGGCGGCCATCACGGCGGCCGCTCCGCGCAGGAAGGCGAGCGGCGATGCCGCCATCCGGCCGTAGCGGATCGGCAGCAGCTCGGGCACGCGGTCGGTGCCCTGCCGCCGCAGTACGCCGATGGGGTCGGGCCGGTCCGGTGGAGCGGTCCAGCGGCCGTGCGCGGCGCGGCCGGTGATCTTGCGGACGGCCCGTCCGCGCCGAAGCCGCTCAGCTGGACTGGTCATGCGCCGCTCCTCGTCGCCGGTCCCTCCTCATCCTCGCGCTACGGGTCCGGTCCCGCATGTCGCCGTCGCCGAAGCGGTCCGGGACGGCTCGGGTCAGCTCTCCTTCTCGGCGAGGATCCGGTCGGCCGCGTAGTGCGGGCAGTTGAGGGTGTGCCAGGTCACCGACAGTGAACCCGCTCCGGTCCGTAAGGTCCGCACCACTCCGTCGGCGGCGGTGGCCTTGCAGAAGGGGCACATGACGGTCTCCGGGCGCAGTAGATCGAACATGCCGGGTCCTTCCCGCAGCTTTCTCACACCGGACCAGTCCAGAACTATCAAATCCGGCGCCATTCGGCCGCAGTACCCACAAGTACGGATGGATATCCGGGGCCAAGGCCGCACGGAACGTGGGGTGGGAGGGTAAGCGGGAGGCATGCGCGGGCGATCGCCTCGGCCGCCGAAAGCCTTGCGGTGACCCGGAGTCCACCCTCGGACCGGGGGTGGGCGGCGGGGCCGGACGTCACCCCGGCGGGGCGGGTGACGTCGTACGGGTTGCGCGGTACCTGAGCGGTGACGGAGACCGGTACCGCCACCTTGCCGGGAGGTTACTCGCGAGGAAACACGACCTTTGGCTATGGTGAGCGCCCTCCGGTCGAGAACCCTTCGGATTTCATGATCAAATGCGGATCCGCCATGTCGATCGAAGGTGTCCCGCATCCGGGACATGACGATGCAGTGCAGAGCGGCGCGATGTCGGCAACACCGCCCGGCGTCGGCTCGGTACGAGCCGACCTGCCCTCGCCCTGTCACCCAGGGCTGGAGGGCGGCGGTCCTCTCATTCACCTACCTCGCGAAGGCAAGGCAGAGATGGCAACAATGCCCCGCCGGTCCACCCGGTCCACCCGGTCCACCCGGTCGCAGACGCACCCGGTCGACGAACGACTCCCCCTCCCCCGGCTCGCCCTGTACGGCTTCCAGCACGTCCTCGCGTTCTACGCGGCGGCCGTCATCGTCCCGGTCCTGCTCGGGAACGCCCTGGGCCTCTCCCGCCAGGAGCTCGTCCACCTCATCAACGCGGACCTCCTGACCTGCGGCGTGGCCTCGATCATCCAGGCCCACGGCGTCTGGAAGATCGGCGCCCGACTGCCCCTGGTCCAAGGCGTCACCTTCACCGCGGTCTCCCCGATGATCGCCATAGGCATCGGAGCGGGCGGCGGCACCGCCGGCCTCCTCGTGGTCTACGGGGCGGTGATCACGGCGGGCATCGCGACCTTCCTGTTCGCCCCGCTCTTCAGCCGGCTGGTGAGGTACTTCCCGCCGGTCGTCATCGGCACGATCCTCACCATCATCGGCATCACGCTGATCCCGGTGGCCCTGCAGGACGCCGCGGGAGGCGCGCACCTCATCGGCACCCCCGCGTACGGGGATCCGAAGAACCTCGCCTACGCGCTGGGCACCCTGCTCTTCATCCTCACCGTCGTCCGGATCGGCAAGCCGTTCCTCAGCAGCCTCGCCGTCCTGCTCGGGCTCGTCGTGGGCACGGCGGCCGCCTGGCTCTTCGGCGACACCGATTTCGCCGCGGTCGGCGAGAGCGACTGGTTCGGGATCACCACCCCGTTCCACTACGGCATGCCGCGGTTCGAGCTGCTGCCGATCGTCGCCATGCTCGTCGTCGTCCTGATCACCATGGTGGAGACCACCGGTGACGTCTACGCGATCGGCGAGATCACCCGCAAGAAGGTCGACGCCGACACGGTCGCGCGGGCCCTGCGCGCCGACGGCGCGGCCACGGTGCTCGGCGGCGTCCTCAACTCCTTCCCGTACGTGGCGTTCGCCGAGAACATCGGCCTCGTGCGGATGTCGAAGGTGATGAGCCGCTACGTGGTCGTCGCGGCCGGTGTGTTCATGGTCGTCCTGGGGTTGCTGCCGAAGGCGGGCAGCCTCGTCGCCTCGGTCCCGCACCCCGTCCTGGGCGGAGCGGCGATCTCCATGTTCGGTATCGTCGCCGCGGTCGGCATCCAGATCCTGGGGAAGGCCGATCTGCGCGAGGAGCGCAACACCCTGATCCTGGCGGTCAGTCTGGGCGCCGCGCTGCTCCCGACGACCGTCGGCCCGTTCTTCGACCGGATGCCGGACGACCTTCGGGCCGTGCTCGACAGCGGGATCACGCTGGGCGCCCTCACGGCCATCACGTTGAATCTGCTCTTCAACGTCTTCACGCGCCGGACCACGTCGGAGATCGACTGGGACGACATCGGCGAAGAGGGCCCGGCCGCACCGCGTCTCGGCGCGCCGGCACGCTGAAGGGGACCGCGGGCCGGGTCTCGACCGCGCCCGGCCCGTGGTTCCCGGTCGGCGGATCGGGTCAGCGTCCGGTGGTGGGGAACGGCGGCGCCTCGCCCGCCTCGCCGATCAACTCCCAGAAGTGGTCGACCAGTCGACGCAGGTAGGCGGCGCGTTCCGCCGCGATCTCCTTGAGCCGGGCGTCGTCGTTGCGCGCGACGAGGTGTCCCATGTACCGCTCCGAGAAGGCGGCGAACTCCGCGTGCATCGTGCGCAGGGCGTCGCCGACGCTCGTCGCGTCCACCACCACGATCTCCGCCACCGGGTCCACGTACGTCTTCCACCTCCCGGCGACGGCCGAACGCAGGTGCTCGGCCAGTTCCTCCACCCGCCCCATGATCCCGATCAGTTCGCGCAGCGACAGTCCGAGGGCCTCCACGAGCGCTCTGGTCTGCCAGGTGTCCCCGTGCCATCGCCGCGCCGATTCGGCCGCTCGGTACTCGGACGGGTCCATGCCTATGCGGTACGCCAGCCGATCGACGGTGAGCCGGCGCGCCAGCCGGTGCTCGGCGAGGGTGCGCGGCGTGATGCCCATCAGTGTGGTGGCATCGCACCACAGGACGTCGGCCAGGGCGAAGAGTTGCCGGTCGGAGGGGACCTGGGTGCCCTGTTCCCAGGCCTGGACGAGCTGGGGGTGGACCGGGGTGCCGCAGGTGGCCATGGAGTGGGCCACCTGGGTCGTGGTCAGGCCCATGCGGGCGCGCGCGGATCTGGCCTCGGTCGGGGAGAAGGGAATGGTGCTGTGCACGTACGAGACACCTCGCAGCCCCCTCGGGCGCACGGCGGTCGAGGGGAGGACGGATCGATGGATGAACACCAAGCGCGGGCACACTAACAGATGTTCAGTGGGGCGTATCCGTCCATATCCCTATGAATCCAAGGCCGCTCAGTTTGCGCAGTCCGTGTCCCGGGCGGGGCGGCGGCCGCTCGTGAGGAACTCGGTGACGGCCCGGTCGCCGCACGCGTTGCCGTTGCCGAGGTACAACCCGTGGCCGCCCTGATCGACGGTGACCAGGCGGGCCCGGTCGCCCAGCGCCTGGCGCATCTTCAGGCCGCCGAAGAGCGGGGTGGCCGGGTCACGCCGGCTCTGCAGCATGAGGATGTTGGACGGGCCGTCGTCGGTGATCCGGGTCGGCTTCTGCGTGGGGGTCTTCCAGAAGGAGCAGGGCAGTACGTTCACCGGCATGCCCGCGGTGAGGGGGTATCGTGCTCGGTCCGCGTCGACCGCCTTCCGGTACGCGGCCGTCGATGTGGCGGGCCACGCGACGTCGTTGCAGATGACGCTGACCATGAGTGCGGCGTCCGTGTCCGGGATGGGCGCGGCGAGTTCCCTCGGGAGCACCGGGGTCCCCGCCGGGTCCTGCGCCTCCCGCACGAGCCGGGCGAAGGAGGCGAAGGCGGCATCGGCGTAGAGCGCGTTCTGGAGGGCCTGGCGCAGGCCGTTGCCGGTCAGCGGCACTCCGGGGGTCGTCGTCGTCCTGGGTTCCCGGTCCAGTCGGGCCGCGAGCGAGACGAGGAGCGGCTCCACCTCCCCCGGCTGCGCGGCCAGGCGCAGGCCGTCGCGGTCCCGGTCGGGGTGGGACGCCCAGGCCGTGAAGTCGGGCAGACGCTCCGCCCCGCCCCGCGACATGTTCGCGAGCCAGCCGCGCGCGACCCGCTTCGGGTCGGGGTCGCCGCTGCTGTCGAGGACCCAACGGTCGGTGTGCCGGGGGTACTTCTGCGCGTACACGGCGCCGACGTACGTCCCGTACGAGGTGCCCCAGGCGGAGAGCTTCCGCTCGCCGAGCGCCTCACGGAAGCGGTCCATGTCGCGGACCTGGTTGGCCGTGGTGAAACTGCGCAGCTCGGGGCCACCGTTGCGGGCGCAGGCCGCGGCGATGCGCTCGGAGCGGGCGATGTTCTCGTTGATCTCGCCGTTCGGGCCCGGCCAGGACCGCAGGCTGGTCAGGTACCGGTCCTCGGGGGCGAGTTCGCAGCTCGCGGTGGTACTGGCGCCCACCCCGCGCGGATCGAAGGCGACGAGGTCGTAGGACCCGGCGAGTTCCCGCCGCAGTGCGTCGGCCTTCTGCGTCAGTCGCTGCACACCGGATCCGCCCGGTCCGCCGGGTATCACGACCAGCGTGCCGCGCCGCGCCTCGGGGCGGTCGCTGCGGATCCGGGAGACCGCGACGGTGAGCTGCGGGCCGTCGGGGTGGTCGTAGTCGAGCGGGACGGGCAGCTCGGCGCACTCCTGGACGGCGGGCGCGCCCGGATGGGTGCAGGGGTGCCAGTCGAGCCGCGGGCCGGCCGGGGCGGGCGCGGGGCGGGCCACGGCCGGTGCGGCGGTCGCGGTCAAGGAGGCCGCCACGGTGGCCGCGGCGAGGGCGAGGATCAGGGCCTTGTGCGGGTGAGTCGTCATGGCGCAAGCCTTGTCGATCTCACCTCGGGGTCCCATCCGGCTTCCCGGTCGGCCACCGGTGGGGCTACCCCCCGCCCCCCGCTCCCGTTGCCGGTCGGTCAGGGCAGCGGAACGCCCCGGGCCGCGATCCACAGTTCGTACCACTCCTCGTGCGTCAGCTCGGGCTCCCGCAGCGTCGCGTCGGCGCAGGCACGGATCCGTTCGGGGCGCGCGCTGCCGATGACCGGAGCGATGGCCGCGGGGTGCCGCATCAGCCACCACAGCAGGACCGACTCGGGGGTGGTGTCCTTCTTGCGGGCCAGCTCGGTCAGCAGCGCCGCGGTGGCGCGCTCGGCGGGGGTCTCCTCGCGGCCCGTGAACCGGCCCTGCGCCAGCGCGCCCCAGGCCTGGAGGCGGATGCCGTGGTCGCGGCAGTGCTCCAGCGTGCCGAACGGGAACCCGTTCCGGGTGGATTCCTCCGTGTTGAGCAGGACTCCGGCCTCGACCCAGGCTCGGCTGTGCAGGCTCATCTCCAACTGGTTCGCCACCAGCGGTACGTCGAGCCGGGCCTGGAGGTGGGCGATCTGCGCGGCCCCCATGTTCGACACGCCGAAGCCCCGTACGAGGCCCTGGCGGTGCAGGGAGGTCAGCGCGGAGGCCATCTCGTCCACGTCCGCCAGCGGGTCGGGGCGGTGCAGCAGCAGGACGTCGATCACGTCGGTCCGCAGCCGGGTCAGGCTCTCCTCGACGCGCCGCGTGATGCTGTCCCCGCGCAGGTCGTACATCCCGGGGCGGTCGCCGTCGCCCAGCCGGATCCCGCACTTGGTCTGGATCGTGATGCGCTCGCGCAGCCCGGGGATACGCGCGAGCACCTCGCCGAAGACGGCCTCGGCCTTCCCGTGCCGGTAGATGTCGGCGTGGTCGAAGGCGGTGATGCCGCTGTCGAGCGCGGCGACCACGGCCGCCTCGGCGGCGTCGATGTCGGCGGGCCCGTACGGTTCGGGGTCCCAGCTCCCGCCCAGGCCCATGCACCCGTACAGCACTCGGTCCCCGCCGGGGTTCGTACTCGCGTTCGTCACGGTCCCACCCTATGCGGTCCCCGATGTAGGCCTCACGCTTTCCGAGGGGGATGCGGAACGGCTCACACCGGGCCCGATGCACGCTCTGACCGGCTCATACCCAATGATGTCCGCATGCAGAGACACATGGAGACCGGGCGGTGGTCGCGGCCGCGGCCGCTCCGCCTCCGGTTCGGCCGCGCGGTGACGACCCTGGGACTGTTGACCGCGGTGGCGTGCACCTCGGGGCACACACCGGCTTCGGTGGCGGGTGCCGGCGCGGGCGCCGGGACGGCCGACGACGTCTCCGTGGCGACCTGGAACATGTGCGGGGTGCGGCAGTGGAGCTGCGAGAAGACCGGCGGACCGAAGGAGAAGCTGGGGCAACTGCGCGACCTGATCGGTGATTCCGGCGTCCAGGTCCTGCTCCTGCAGGAGGTGTGCTCCGAGGACCTGGTCTCCTTCGCCCGCGGCCTCGGCCCGCAGTGGCGCTCGGCCTTCGAGCCGTACGCGGAGGTGGGCGCGGACGGGAGCCGTACGTCCGTCGACTGCACCGGACAGGGGAAGGGGCAGGCCGGGTACGCGCTGCTGGCCGGCTCCGAGCTCACCGACGTGGAGGCGATCCCGACCGAGCAGCCGACGGTGGGACTGCACCGCGGGATCCTGTGCGCGCGGGTCCCGGCCCAGCGGGTGCGGGTGTGCAACGCCCACGTGTCACTGCGGGAGAGCGACGACGAGCACCCGGACTGGGACTTCCGCGACGACCAGCTGAGCTCACTGTTCGCCGCCGCGTCGACGGACCCCGCCACGGTCTTCGGCGGGGACTTCAACTCCCCGCCGCCGGGCGGCGACAAGAACAAGAACACGTCCGCCTGGATCTGGCCGACCGAGGCGTACACCACGTACCGCGAGTGCGACCAGAAGGGCAGCTCGCGGTCCGGGCGAACCACCCTCAAGGACGGTATGAAGATCGACTACCTGTTCACCCGGCTCCCCCGCACGGGCTGCGAGGTGGTGGACACCAAGGCGTCCGACCACCGGCCGCTGGTGATGCGGGTGACCCGCCCGCCGGAGGACCCGGCCACGATCAGTACCGTGCGTTGAAGTACGCCCCCTGCGGGGGCGCGGGGTAGGAGTTCATGATCAAGGTGAAGGGCACGGCCGTCCAGGGCGAGGCGTTGCCGACGGCGTCCACCGCGATGGCCTCGACGAAGTGGTCGCCCTGGTTCCAGGCCCAGCCCGGCTCCCACACCCAACTGCCGTCGGAGCGTACCTCGCACGTCCCGAGGGCGGCTCCGCCCTCCTGGAAGTCCACGCGGACGGCACCGGGGGCGTAGCCCGCGAAGCCGACGGCGGGGCCCGACAGCTGCTGGTGGGCGACGGGGGCGGTGACCGTCAGGACGAGGCGCTGCGCCGGCATGGGTACGGGTGTCGGCTGCACCGGTGCCGGGGCTCGCCCCGGCTCCGCCGCGGAGCCGGGCACCGGCGCGTGCGCCACGGCCGTGAAGATCACTTCGGTCCGTTCGGACTGGTAGTTGCTGGCGTCCGCCGCGAACACCCGGACGGTGTGCTTCCCCGCGGCCCACGGCTTTTCACGCTGCCAAGCCCAACTGCCGTCCGCCGCGACGGGCGAAGCACCCTGGTACTTTCCGTTCTCCCAGAAACTGACACGCACAGCGCTGAGAGGGGCCGTTCCCGTGAAACGAACGGCGTTCCCGGGCACCTGGCCGTTCGTCGACGGCATCGAGATCACCGGTCGGGGGAACGAATCGCCCCTCACCTGGGAGGTCTCCTCGAGATACGCGTCGATGCCGGAGGTGTCCCTCCTCGGCTGCTCGTATCCGTAACTCACCGCGCCTATACGGGGGGTGATGCCCTCGACGACAAGGTTCAGCAGACCCATGATCGTCGGGAGGTTCCGCGGTACGACGCTGCTGTGGTCGGCGACGAGGGGAGAGTCGTTGAAGAGGAGGTTGAAGTTCTCGTACCCCTGGAACAGCCCGAGGAAGGGCTCCACCTCACGCGTGTACTGATCGTCCTGCGCGGAGGTGATCAAATAGATGTTGGCCCCGCGGTTAGCCCCGCTGCGCACCAGATCGGGCAGGACCGAATCGAGGAAGTGCACGTTCTGGTCGGTCACCTCGCCCATCATCAGACGCGCGGCGCCCGGGATGCCCGCCCTGACGTACGACCCGATCAGAAACTGCGGCACGCTGGTCACGACGTTCTTGAGGCCGTACTTCAGCCCGAAGTAGAGGGCGGCACTGCCACCCTTCGAACTCCCGATCGTCGTACAGTCTGCAGGCGTCAGGGAGAGCGCGTTCAGGACGCGCGAGATGAGCCCGGCGACGGACTGTTCGAGGGAGAAGTCCATCCCCTTGCACAGGTAGTAGCTGTTCGCCCCGTCGAACTTGTCACGGATCCAGAGGATGTTCGAACGGACCTTGTCGAGAACGCCGTTGGACATCCCGTACTCGTCGGGGGCGGTGAAGTTGGCGAAGACGACGAGCAGATGGCGGTTCCCGTTCCTCGCGTGGGAGAACCGGTACTCGATGGGCACCGCCCCGGAGCTGTCCACGCCCGTGAAGACGGCGCGCGCGTTCTGGGCTGCTTTAGACATGCTCGGAATCCATTCTTCTCACCGGCTGGCGCGGCACCTGGCCGAGGGTGCCCCTCGTCGAGAAACCCGCCTGCCCCGCCTGCCCCGGCTGCCCGGCATGGCCGGGGGCGCGTCCGCGGGTCACGGCCGGGGCCTGGGCCTGCGCGGGGTCGAGGTCCCCGCCGGCGATCAGGATGCGGTCGGTGAGCCGGGCCGAGGCGTAGCCGTCGTCGAGGTCGCAGAACTCCTGCTGGAACCAGCGGTAGCGGGCGGCGTAGCCCTGTTGGATGCGGTCGATGTTGCGGATCGCCCCGATCAGCTCCGGGGAGGTGTACACGAGCGGGCCGGGGGCGGACTGCTCGAAGTCGAAGTAGAAGCCGCGCAGGGTGTCGCGGTAGTGGTCCAGGTCGTAGGTGAAGAAGAGGATCGGCCGCCCGGTGTTGACGAAGTCGAACATCAGGGAGGAGTAGTCCGTGATCATCACGTCGGCGATGAGGGAGAGGTCCGCCATGTCCGGGTAGTCGGACACGTCGAAGACGAAGCCGTCGCCGGCGCCCGGTACGGGGTCGACCACATTGGGGTGGCGCCGTACGAGCAGGACGTGGTCGTGACCCAACTGCGCCTTGGCCTCGTCGAGGTCGATGCGGAAGTCGAGCTTGTACTTCCCGGGTGCGTAGAACTGGTCGTCGCGCCAGGTCGGCGCGTACATGATGGCCTTCTTGCCCGGCGGCAGGCCGATGCGACGGCGTACCTCCGCCGCCCGCCGACCGGAGTCCGCGCGGCGCAGGATGTCGTTGCGCGGGTAGCCGCTCTCGACCATTTCGCCGGGGAACTGGAAGGCGCGCTTGAGGATCGGGGTGCTGAAGCTGTTCGGGGACACCAGCATGTCCCAGTTCTGCACCTCCTTCGCCACGCGCTCCAGGTACCGCTTGTCGGCGAAGTGGACGGCTTCGATGTCGTGTCCGATGCGCTTGAGCGGGGTGCCGTGCCAGGTCTGCACGACGACCTGGCCCTCGCGCTTCTCGAACCAGTCGGGCATGTGGTTGTTGGCCACGATGTACTTGGACCGGGCCATGGCCTCGTACCAGTCGGGGGACCACATGCGCACGGGCCGCGCGGTGGGCGGAACGTCCACCTGGTCGTCGCGCACCACCCAGAGGTGTTCGAGGTCCAGGCCCCGACGGACCATCTCCTCGTGCAGCGCGCGCGGGCTGTCGGAGTACTGGGTTCCCTTGAACGCGTCGAACAGCACGGCCTGGGTGACGGGCTGTCGGCGGGCCGCCGGATACGTCTTGGTGCGCATCAGCTTCTGCCGGTAGGGGCCGCGGGCCTCGTCCGGCATGGCCGAGTGCACCAGCAGGGAGAGGCGGTCGTAGGCCTCCGACTGGAGCTCGTAGCGGCGTTCGTCGCTGGTCATGTCCCGGGGCAGGGTCGGGATCAGATCCTGCGTCATCTTGACCATGAGGTCGCTCGTGCGGTGCTCCGGGGCGACCGCGGAGTGGTCCTGGCGGCGCAGGAAGAAGTCCCAGCGGCCGGAGGCGAGCGGGATGTCACCGGCCAGCGTGCGCATCGCGGCGGGGGTGACGACGAAGCGGAACTCGTCGCCGTTCCAGGTGATCGGGGCGACGCGCTCCGCGCCGTGGGCGCGGGAGCGTACGACGACGTGTGCCATGGCGTACTCGGAGGCGTCGAGCATGTCCTGCGCGGCGTAGCCGACGACGATCTCCAGCGAGCCGTCCTCGCGCCAGGTGGCGGATTTGGCCAGCGGCAGGGTGTCCCGTTCGAACAGGACCACGTAGCCGGATCCGTTGCGGTGCACGAAGACCTCGCGGTCGCCGCCGTCGGTCTGCAGTCCGGCCGGCATCCGGTAGTGGCCGTCGGTGGCGTCCTCCGCCATGACGGGGTAGATGGCCGCCTTGCGCCCCTCGACGTGGAAGGTTGTCTTCCACCCGTTGGCGCCGGTGTTCCAGGTCTCCGGGATCCCGTCCGAGGAACTCGTGCGGTGTCCGGGTACGAGTGCCTTGACCGGAATGCGGGTAACGAAGCGGAACCAGCCCTCGCCTCCGGGCGTGAAGTGGACCCACGAGTCGTGCCGGCCGGCGCCGCTCATGCTCGTCACCCGGAACTTGCCCCACTCCGGGAGCTTGTCACCCAGGTAGACGCCGCCGAGTTCGATGTGGTCACCGACGAGCCGGTGCCGGGTGATGCGGCACCGCACCCGCTCCACACGGAGCTTGAGCTTGCCTTGCATGAAGAGTGGCACCACGCGGGTGTTCTTCTCCACGTAGCGGTAGGGCGGATTGGCCGCGCTGCCCGCACCACCCCTGGCTATGCCCTTGTAACGGAACAGGCCGCGGCTCAGTACGCCGGCCGCCACGTCCCACGTGCCCTCGGCCCACTCTCCCTTGCGCTTGAGCCGCGTGGTGTCGAAGCTGACCTGGAAACCGGACCAGTCGTAGCAGTAGCGGCTCTGGTTCGAGTACTCGGTGGCCTGCGGGTAATAGGTGGTCTTGGCCTTGGCGACGACCACGCGGCCCTGCTTCTTGTTGCGCAGCGCGATCGCCTTCATCGACATGTGCCGCTTGTGCACGTTGATGAAGCGGACGTACGCCGAACCCTCCAGGGTCAGGTGGTCCTTGTCGTCCCAGCCCGCCCGGATGAGTGAGCCGTGGAGCGAGAGTTCCTTGTCGAGCCGGTAGGCGCTCTTGTCGAGGCCGATCGAACGGTCGCCGAGGTAGGGGTAGTTGAGGTAGCGGTGGAAGCGGCGCTGGACGGGCAGGGGCCCGCCCTTGCGCTCGAACTCGACGACGTCGAGCAGTTCTTTCAGGCGTCCCTCGCGCACCAGGAGCCACTTGACCCGGGCGTCGGCGGGGAGTTCGTGGATGATGTCCGCGTCGGCCTCGTCCAGGAACTCGTTCGCCCACTGCATGAAGGCGTCCTGGTACTCCTCGTCGGCGTCGGGCAGCACCTTCAGGTGCAGCATCAGGTCCGACTTCAGGCAGGCCAGGTCGTACTTGCGCTTGTGGTCCGAGTAGGAGCGCGCGCGGTGGCCGGCGAGGAAGCGGCTGACCGATTGCACCGCGGAGACGCGGTCCTGGAGGTTGCTGAACTCGGTGTGCCGCTGGGTGATGGAGGGGGCCGCACCGCCCTCGCGCCGGCGCCAGAAGTAGACGATGTCCGTGAGGATGTCGACCTTGGCGGCCCGGAAGTGGGCGAACATGTTGACCCAGGAGTCCTCGTACATGACGCCCTCGGGGAACGCGATGTAGTGGTAGTCCCAGAAGGAACGCCGGAAGAGCTTGTTCCACACCGTCCGGTCGTAGATCAGGTCCGGCACCTTGGTGATGTGCGTGCCACGCCTGCTCTTCTGCATGGGCGCCTTGTGCAGGGGGGACTGCCACCTCTTGGTGGAGTTCATCATCTGCACGTTGCCGGACACGAAATCGGAGCCGGAGGCCTCGAGGGTCTGCACGAGCAGCTCGTAGGTGTACTCGGGTATGACGTCGTCGCCATCGACGAATGCGAGAAACTCAGCCTGCGGACTGGCGGACCGAATGCCGACATTGCGGGCATGTCCCGGTCCCATGGACTCCTGGCGCAGAAGCTTGAACCGGGGGTCACGGCGGGCGAAGTCGGCGGCTATGGCCGTCGAGGAGTCGGTCGAACCGTCGTCGACCATGATCACTTCAAGCGCGGAGAACGTCTGCCTGGCTATCGATTCCAGACATTCCTGGAGGTATATCTCAACATCCTGGAAGGGCACGACAACACTCAGGCGGGGCATACCTGCCACTCAGAAAGCTCCTCGATAGACACACTTGCCACGGCGTACCGGGAGTTGTCGCAGCACGCCACCAGACCCGCCCCTGAATCTGGCCACCCACCGCTCCCCGAACACTCGACCCGCCCCGCCACCCTCGACCGCACACTTATACGACCTTGACAGCGCCTGGGCAGCGTAGGGCAATGACTTGATGGCGAGCAAGTATTCACGAGCGGTTCACGCCCTCAAAGCTTCACACGTGCGAATGAGCAGAGCCCCTCCGCGCCTGCGGGGGAGCTCAACTACGCCTGCACTCAGGGTGCGGCACGCGGAAGCAACGCTTCAATCGGCACAGCCGGGCTGTTGGGGTGAGGTGGATCACCCCACCCGACACCACGGACCGAAGGTCAGGCCCGGGTCCATCTGGTCCTGCCGGGCGATGAGTAGTCCACCGTCCATGTCGATCATCGCGATCGCGACCGAGCCACGGGCGTCGAGCGAGATGGCGGGCAGTCCCGCGCAACGGTCTCCGACGGGGGCCCACCAAGTGCCGTACTGCTCGCCCTCCGTCGGGTAGGCGGCGATCTCCGGGTAGCCCTCGGCCCCTCGCTGCAGCAGGACGGTGCAGTCGTACCCACCGATGCGGGTACGGGCGACGTCCACCGGGCCGACGCCGCCCGCGCCACCCAGCGGCATGAGCGCGGGCGACGCACCGGCGGGGGCCTGTGGGCGGTAGGCGATGACGCCGCCATCCGCCGGATGGCGCCAGAAGTAGGTGCCGCCGCCGGGCCTCGTCTCGTAGGCACTGTACGTTCCTTCGACGGAATCGGCCTCGACGCGCCCGAGCCACCTGAAGTCGCTTCCCGGCGCATCCTGACCCCAGTACGAGGCCCCGCCCCGGAAGGGGGCCAGGAATTCTGCCCGTCCCTGGGCCGTCACCAGGGGAACGACGGCTTCACGGGCCCACTTACCCTGATAGTCGAGCCAATCGCCCCATTTGCCGTCACTGTGCCGGGATCGACCCCAAACCCCCACACCGAACCGGGTGGTGAGGACGTGGAGCGAACCGGTGCCGTCCGAGAGCAGGATCGGATCCCCCGGCGCAGGCAAGGGCTCCCCGCCCTCCTGCCGGCGTTCCGGGAAGGGGTTGCCGACCGCGCGCCAGTCGCCGAGAGGGCGGCCGGTCTGGTATTGGGTGGCGATGATCAGCTCGCGGCCGCCCGGCGCGCTCTCCCGGTGCCGGGTGCCGGCGAACCAGACGAACCCGTTGGAGTCCTGGGCGAGCGTGAACCGACCCGTCCATCCCTCGACGGGGAACAGCTCGGGGCCCTGCCAGATGTCGGAGCCGGGCGCGGACTCGGTCCAGCGCACCAGGCCGTCCGCGCAGCTCGCGTAGGCGGTGAGTCGTCCGTCCCGCCCCAGTCGGAGCCAGCTCCGGGCCGCGCTCCCGCCGTCGGCCGCCGCGGCTATTCGGGAACCCGGCACAGCGGGCGCGGCGGAGGTGACACCTCGGTCCGCTTCCATACGTCCGCGTCGCGCCATGTCCTGCCCACACCTGCCCCAACTCGTACCTTTTGCCCAGCCTTACCCGGCGGGCCGTTGGACAATTTACGGCAGTGGGGTAACCGGCGGGTGTCGGGGTCGGACGTCCACGACAGCCTCCGCTTCCGTGCAACCTAGCCTGATCCGCCCGCCTCCACCAGCAGGTGCCGGCCAGACCTCGCCGCCGGCCGGACCGTCGTCCGTGAGGTCGAAAAGTCGGGTACGGGTACTACGTGGGGAGTACGCCTGAAACGCTACGTCGGGGTGACGCGGGTGACGGGGGACGCCGTCTAGCGTGGCTGTATGGACGAGCTGCGCGAACGCCCGGGTCCCCCGTGGCGACGATGGGTGGAGCGGACCGGGCGGGGCCCGGCCTGGCGCTCGGCGCTGCTCGTCGCCGTCTTCACACAGATCGGCGCGGGGTGGGCGGCGCACGCGCAGAGCGGTCGGGTGGCGCTCGACAGCTTCGCCCGACTGCTGCTGCTGATCGGGCCCGCCCTGCTCGTGGTGCGGCACCGGTACCCGGTGGCCGTGGCGTACGGGGTCAGCATCGTCACCCTGGTCTATGTGGGCGCAGGTTACCCGTACGGGCCGGTGTTCCTCAGTCTGGCCCTGGCCTGCTTCGCCGCCGTCGTCGCCGGACACCGCCGGGCCGCCTGGGGCGCCGTCGGTCTGTTCTGGGCCGGGCACCTGCTCATCGGGCACTGGCTCTACCGGTGGCTCCCGCCCCGGGGCGACGGTCCGACGCCCTGGGCGCAGGAGGTGGGCGTCACCGCATGGGTGCTCGCGGTGCTCGCCGTCGCGGAGCTGGTCCGCGTACGCCGGGAACAGTGGGCCCGCGAGCGGGCCGAGCGGGCGGCGGCCGAAAGACGCCGGGTGGACGAGGAGCGGCTGCGGATCGCACGGGAACTGCACGACGTGCTCGCCCACAGCATTTCGGTGATCAACGTCCAGGCGGGGGTCGGGCTGGCCCTGCTCGACTCGGATCCCGAGCAGGCCCGTACGGCGCTCGCCACCATCAAGGCGGCGAGCAAGGAGGCGCTGGGCGAGGTCCGGCAGGTCCTCGACACCCTGCGCTCCCCCGGCGAGGCGCCGCGCTCCCCCGCACCCGGTCTGGACCGCCTCCCCGAGCTCGTGGAGCAGGCGGTGGCGGCCGGGCTGGGCACGGACGTCGCGACCGAGGGTGAGGCACGGGCGCTGCCGCCCGGCGTGGATCTCGCCGCCTTCCGCATCCTCCAGGAGGCGCTGACCAATGTGATGCGCCACTCGGGTTCGCGCACCGCGCGGATCCGCCTCTCCTGGCAGCGGCACTCCCTGGAGCTACGGGTGGACGACGACGGACCGGCCACGGGCGACCCCTCGGGGAGTGGTGGCAACGGCCTGGTCGGGATGCGGGAGCGGGCCGCGGCCCTGGGCGGCACCGTCGAAGCCGGCCCGCGACCGGACGGCGGCTTCCGGGTGATCGCCGTACTCCCACTCAAGGACGACGCGTTCGAGGAGGACCTGTGATCCGCGTGCTGCTCGCCGACGACCAACTGCTCGTCCGGGCGGGGTTCCGGGCCCTGCTCGACGCCCAACCCGACATCGAGGTGGCGGGCGAGGCCGCCGACGGCGACGAGGCCGTCCGGCTGGTCCGGGAACTGCGCCCGGACGTCGTGCTCATGGACATCCGGATGCCGGTGCTGGACGGACTCGCCGCGACCCGCCGGATCGGCGAGGACGCGTCCCTGGCCGCCGTGCGGGTGGTCATGCTCACCACCTTCGAGCTCGACGAGTACGTCTTCGAGGCGATCCGTTCGGGCGCCTCCGGCTTCCTGGTCAAGGACACCGAACCGGAGGAGCTGCTGCGGGCGGTCCGTGCGGTGGTCGCGGGGGACGCCCTGCTGTCCCCCGGCGTCACCCGCCGGCTGATCGCGGAGTTCGCGGCCCGCTCGAAGCAGCCCGCGACGGGGACCGGGCTGGGACGACTCACCGACCGGGAGCGCGAGGTGATGGCCTTGGTGGGCATGGGCTTGTCCAACGAGGAGATCGCCCACCGCCTGGTCGTCAGCCCCCTCACCGCGAAGACGCATGTCAGCCGCACCATGGTGAAACTGGGCGCCCGCGACCGCGCCCAGCTGGTCGTCCTGGCCTACGAATCCGGCCTGGTCCGCCCCGGCTGGCTCGGCTGACGCACCATTGCGCGCAGCCCTCGCTCCGCCGAGGCCGTCAGCCGGTGCAGCCCGGGACCGAGCCGGCCGGGCTGCAGTTGTTCGGCCGGTTCTCGCGGACGACATCGCCGTTCAGGGTGAGCGTGCCGGAGGCCTTGAAGATGCCTCCCCCGTCGCCCGCCCGGTTGTGCGTGACGGTGTTCCCCTCCAGCGTGGTGGTACCCAGCCCCGTGGTTCCCCCGCCGTGGTAGAGGCCGCCACCCTGAGCGGTGCCGTTCTTCGCGGTGACCGTGTTGCGGAGGATTTTGTTGCGTGTGGCGGTCAGGTTGCCGCCGTCGGGGTTGTCGAGCCCGCCGCCCTGAGCCGTGCCGTTCGGCGCGTCGGCGGTGTTGCCCGTGATGTGGCTGTCGGTCAGCTGAAGCGTGCCGAAGGGACCCACGCGGATGCCGGCTCCGCGCGCGGTGCCCTTCTCGGCGACCACCCGGTTGCCGCTGATCTTCACCTTGCTCACGGTCATCAGGGCGTTGTTCGCGATGCCTCCGCCCTGGGCGTCGCCGTGCGGAGCGTTCGACGTGTTGTCGCTGATGGCTCCGCCGGTCACGGTCAGCCTGCCCGGCTCCGGAATACCGTTGGCGACGGCGGCACGCGCGATACCACCCGGGGCGTGGGAGCGGTTCCCGCTGAAGACCGTGTTCTCGACGGTGGTCTCGGCGAAGCTGATGATGCCGGCACCGAACGCGATGCTATCGGTGTCAGGCGTGACGCTCGCGGTGTTCCCGGTGAGCCGCGAGCGGGTGACCGTGAGCGGTCCGTCGTTCGCGATGCCGGCGCCCGCGGCGATTCCGCCGACGGCGGTGCCGCCGTAGATCACACGGTTTCCGCTCACCACGGTCTCGCTCACGCTGCCGGTGCCGGGGTTGTCGATGGCACCGCCCTGGGCGTACAGCTCGGACGAGGAGGTGTTGCCGGTGAACCTGCTGCGGCTCACCCGCATCGTTCCGGCGTTGGAGATGCCGCCGCCGCAGGCCAGGCCCGGCGGGTCGGGGAAGGCCGGACAGTCCGTGGCGAAGCCGCCGCTGATGGTCGTGTGCGTGAGCGTCAGGTTTCCCGTCGGTCCGACGAAGAGGATCCGGAACCGCGGCACCTTGGTTCCGCGCCGGTCCCGCCCGATCGTGGCACCGCGGCCGTCGATGGTCATCTCACCGGTGATCACCGGCAGCCCGTTGCCGGGGCTCACGGGGTCCGGGGCCGTCAGCTCGTACGTGCACCCGCGAGCCAGTTGGAGGGTGTCCGGTCCCGGTGAGCTGTTCGCCGCGTTGATCGCCGCGACGAGATCCGGGACCGAGCAGGGAACCTGCACCGTGGCGGCGTGGGCGGCGGGGGCGGGGAGCGCCACCAACGCGCCCGCCACGAGGCCGAGGACGGCCGGGACATACCGACGAGACATCGAGGACTCCTCCTGGTGCTGCGCACCGTGCTGTGCGCGGCCGGGCGGCGGGGACCGCGGCCGGCGGGGCCAAGCCGACCACGCGCGACCGCCGTCGGCCTCCCGGCCTCAGCCGTACGGGCGGGCGGACGGCCCGGATGGAGGAGGATTGCGCGCGAACGGGCCTGACCCGAAAGACAGGCCCCACGTCGCCCGGCGACCGGAAGCCCAGGCCCGGTTCGTGGACCACCGCCGCCCCGGCCTCGACTACCCGTCAGATACGCGCAGGGTCCGGCGCACGGCGTCGCGGAGCCAGTGGTGACCGCCGTCGGCGGCGTGGCGGGGGTGCCACGCCATGCCGATGGTCAGTGGCGGGAGGGACAGAGGGATGTCCAGGACACGCAGGCACAGCGCGCTCGCGACATCGGTCAGCGGGGAGGGGACACCGCCGGGAAGGGCGGTGGGGACGAGGCAGACGATGTCACTTCCGGCGGCGAGCGTCATCGCGGCCAGGTGGCTGGGGAGGACGACGGCGACCCGTCGGCGCAGGTCGCGCTCGGCCAGTGCGGCGTCCAGCGGACCGGTGAACCGGCCACGGCGGCTGACCACCACGTGTTCGGCGGCGGCCAGGCGTTCCGGGGTCAGGGTTCCTTCGGTGAGAGGGTGGCCGGGCCGGACGGCCGCCGCCATCCGAAGGGTGACCAGTTCTTCGATCCGGGTCTCGGGGTCCGCGTGGTCGATGGAGCCGATCTCCAGGTCGATCCGGCCGTCGCGCAGCGCCGATCCGGCTTCCACCTCCTCGGCCCGGAACCGCAACGAGACACCCGGCGCCTCCTGCCGGGCCAGCTCCGCCATCCCGGGCGCCAACGCCGCGCCGACCAGGTCGGCCGCCTGAAGGGTGAACGTGCCGCGCAGGTCGGCGGGATCGACGCCGACGCCGGGGGCCAGCAGCGCTCCCAGGCGGCGCACCACCGCGGCCGTCTCCTCGCGCAAGGCCTGGGCCCGGGGGGTGGGGACCATGGCCTGGCCGGCCCGGACCAGCAAGGGGTCCTGCAGGATGCGTCGCAGCCGGGCGAGCGTGCGACTCATGGCGGCCGGCGACGTGTGGAGGCGGGCAGCGGCGCGGGTCACGCTCTGCTCGGTCAGCAGAGCGTCCAGCGCGACGGCGAGATTGGCGTCGATGACAGGTGCTGCACTGCTGCTCATAGGCATGATTCCATTTCAGGCAATGATCCCGTGCTCACATTCCCATTGTGGCAACACCTCGGCCGTCCCCAGGATGAGGGTCGTCCCGATCCGGCACGACCCACGAGGTTTCCATGATCGTCATCACTGCTCCCACCGGGAACATCGGCAGCCACCTGCTGTCCTTGCTCCTGGACTCCACCCCCGCCCACGACGAGGCGCTGCGCGTGGTCGTACGCGACCCCGTCCGGCTGCCTGACGCCGTGCGTGACCGCGTCGAGGTGATCGCCGGCTCGCACGGCGACGCCGAGGTCGTCGAGCGCGCCTTCGAGGGCGCCGACGCGGTGTTCTGGCTCGTTCCCCCGGACGCGTCGCTGACCCCCGATGCCGCCTACCGCGGCTTCACCCGGCCCGCCGCGAAGGCTCTCGTGGCCCATGGCGTCGGCCATGTCGTCGGCGTCTCGGCGCTCGGCCGCGGCACACCGGTCGCCCACCGCGCGGGACTCGTCACCGCTTCCCACGCCATGGACGACCTCATCGCCACCACCGGCGTCTCCTACCGCGCTGTGGCCTGCCCGTCCTTCTTCGAGAACCTTCTCGAGGACGTGGACAGCCTCCGTGAGACGGGCGTCTTCACCGACGCCGTCGACGCCGACCTCAAGGCCCCGCGCGCCGCCGTCGCCGACATCGCGGCCGTCGCCGCCGACCTGCTGCGCGACCGCTCGTGGTCCGGCCAGGACAGCGTGCCCGTCCTCGGACCCGAGGACCTCTCCCCCGCCGACCTGGCCCGCATCATGACCGAACAGCTCGGCCGGCCCGTCCGCTACGCACAGCAGCCGCTCGACGAGCTGTACGCCGACCTCCTCGGCCATCGCCTCGACGAGGCGTTCGCACGGGGCGTCGTCGACATGAAGAGGGCCAAGAACGAGGGCCTCGACGCGGGGGTCGCCCGCACCCCGGTCACCGGTTCACCCACCAGCTTCCGGCACTGGTGCGCGCGGACACTGGCACCCGCGGTCCGCTCGGGAGGTGCCCGTCATGCCGGTTGAGAGGACGACGCCGCCGGTCACGGCGTTCATGCTCATCAAGACCACGCCCGAGTGGCTCGCCATGAGCCCACAGGAGCGCATGACCGCCTTCACCACCCAGGTCGTTCCCGCGATCAAGGCCAGGACCACCGGCGTCCGCTCACGCTTCTACGACACGGAGTTCTACTCCACCCGCGTCACCGACGTCTGGGTCTGGGAAGCCGACGACCACGACGCCTACCGGCTCCTGATCGACGCGCTGCGCGAAACCCCCTTCTGGGATCGCTACTTCACGGTCGTCGACCTTCTCGTCGGCACGGAGAACGGCTACGCCCACACCTACGGCGTCGAGGCCGTCACCACCATCACCACCTGAGGCGAGGGCGGTCCCCGGCGCCTCCGCTCAGGCGGGAGGGGAGAGCTGTTCGCGCACCCACTGCGGATCCGGGGCGGTGTGTGGCAGCCCCGCCACGCATACGGTGGGCACGGTCTCGTTGCCGTCGTCGGCAGCCCTGACCACCGCCGCCCCTTCCGGGTCACGCCGGATGTCGACCCGGTGCAGTCGGTGCGCGCTGCGGCCCAGCCGGACGCGCAGTCGGATGCGGTACGTGCAACCCGGCCGCCGGTAGACGACCGGCCGGCCGTCGACCGCGCTGCGGCGCCGCGCCTCCGAAGCGCCGATCGACCAGGTCGTCCGCCCCGGGATTCACCTGGTACGTCGGACGAGGAAGAAGGACGGCCTTCGCATGATCACCCATCCGCCACGGAGTCGTGTTCATGCGAAGGCCGCGTCGGCACCGGGCCACTCAGCGACCGGCGACCTTGTCCTTGTCCGTGCGGTCCGCCTGCGGCCCCAACTGCTGCAGCTCGGCCAGGAGTTCGCTCTGGCCCGTCAGGAGCTCGGTCAGGATGCGTCGCGCCGCTCGCAGGAGGTCGGCCACGTCGCCGCCGGCGAGGGCGTAACTGACGGTCGCTCCGTCCCGGATGGACACGACGATGCCGGACCGACGCAGGACCGCCAACTGCTGGGAGAGGTTCGACGCCTCGACATCGATCGCGGCGAGGAGGTCGCGTACGGGTACGGGGCCGTTCTGCAGGAGTTCCAACACGCGGATGCGGACGGGGTGTCCGAGCATGCGGAAGAACTCGGCTTTCGCCTGGTAGAGGGGTACCTGCATTCCCATGAGTGCTCCTGCTGTTGCTTCAAACCTTGCCTGGGGGCGCGGGGGCTTCCAGTCGGCCGACCACCCATACATTCGTACGGCCGAGCCCACGCACGCCCGGCGATTACCTGTTTCAGATGTGCCGGATTGAAGAATTCTTCAACTCATGGGCATGCGTGGGCGCGAAAATGCCGGCGTCAGAGCTCCAGAGCGGCCTCGATGCGCTTCAGCTGGTGGCGGGCCATGGCCAGGTTCGACTGGCCCTTGTCCAGCACGAGGTACAGGAAGAGGCCGCCGTGCCCCCGGCCCTTGAGGAGCCGGATGAGGTGGTACTGACCGCCCAGGGTGATCAGGACGTCCTCGATCTCGTCCTTCAGGCCCAGCATCTCCATCGTGCGGACCTTGGCCCGGATCACATCCGTGTTTCCCGCGGCGGCGACCGTCAGGTCGAGCTCCTTCCCGCCGCCCAGGGTCCCCAGCGCCATACCGCTGGTGTAGTCCACCAGCGCGGCTCCCATCGCACCCTCGATCGAGGTCATCGTCTCCTTCAAGGAGACCTCAACGTTCGCCATCGGTATTCGCTCCCTTGCCTGCTACGGACTCCGCCCGGTGATCGGTTCCCGCTGACACCGGACGGCTTGTGATCTCGAAGCTACCGAGCGTGCGTGGCGGCGTACGGGGAACGGGGGATTGCGTGGAATGTGCGCATCGCACCCCCTTGCCCCACGCGCCCCACCTGTCCCACACGTATCGACGCGCACCCGCGGGGCCTCCGGCCCGGCTACTCCCGTGGAAGTACCCGGGGTGCAGCCGGCCGTACGACGACCGACGGGGCCTTTCGGAGGAGTCTCGGGGTGAGACGAAACGTCCACGCTTCCGAGGAGATGAACCGAGATGGATACCTTCACCACCCTCGCCTACGACGGGCCCGGCCCGTGGATCCTGTTCCTTCCGCTGATCTGGGCGGCGGTCGTCGTCGGTGTGGTCACCGTGCTCCGTCGCACCGTGTGGCGTGGGCGCCGCGGTCCGGCGGCCGGGTACGGGGAGCGGTCGCCGATCGCGATCCTGGGTCGACGTTTCGCCGCCGGGGAGATCGACGAGGACGAGTACTGGCGGCGGCTGTCCGTCCTGGACGAGCAGTTCGGCCATTCCCTCAAGGACGGGACGGCGTGACCGCGGGGGCGACCAGCAGGGACTCCGCGACGGAGGTACGGGCGTACAGCACGGAGCGGCCGGCGCGGTGGGCACTGACCAGGCCGGCCGCGCGCAGCGCGGTGAGGTACTGGGACACTCCGGCGGCCGAGAGCCCTGTACGGCGCGCCAGTTCGGTGGTGGAGGCGGGGCTCTCCAGTTCGGTCAGGAGCCGGGTCCGGGAGCGGCCGAGTACGGCGGCCAGGGCCTCGGCCCGGCCGGCGGGCCGCGGTTCCCACAGGGTGCCCGTGCCGCGCGCCGGGTAGGCGAGTTGCGGTGGCTCCGGCGGCGTCACGCGCGTGAAGGGCACCGGCCCGGTGAAGACCGAGGGGATCAGCAGCAGCCCCGCGCCCGCCGTCCCGCGGGACAGGGGTCGATGCCTGCGGGAGAGCCGGAGCGCGTCGTCGCCCCAGCTCACCGAAGGGTGCAGGTCGTTGAAGAGGTGGCCGGCGCCGTGCTCGGCGGCCTGCCGGGCCCGGTGGAAGACATCGGCGTCGAGGACCGCGCGGATCCGTGCCCAGTAGGGCGCCAGGGCCAGCTCCCAGTAGGTCTCGATCTCCTCGGCGACCCGGGCCAGGCGGGCCGGCGGGTCGGCGTACAGGGTCCGCGCGCGCGGGCCGAGGCCTCCCTGTTCCTGTCGCAGCCGGTCGAGGTCCTGGCGGACCCGGGCGGTGGGCGTGGCCCGGAGCCCCTCCAGTTCCTCCGCCAGGGTGGGCGCCGGTCCGGTGGGCGCCGGGTTGAGGAAGTCCGGTACGTATCCCGAGGGCGGGATCAGTTCGGCCAGCCAGCCCCGGTCGAGGCCGGCGGCGGCCAGCCGCGGCCTCACCTGGTCGGTCCAGGGTCGGTGCACGTGGGGCGTGGCCCCGGAGGCCAGCAGTCGGTAGCTGGGTCCGACCTCCCACATCGGTGAGACGGCGAACCGCATCTGCGCAAGGTCGCTCACGGAAAACGCAAGTTCCGCCCGCACGTCCACCCCGCCCCGAGGATTCAGTCATGTCCTAATCAATGGCCTGGCAGCCTACCGGGTGCGGATCATCCGGGCATGACCTCACAGACGATGACCGCGGACGCGGCGGGCACCTGGACCCTCGGTGACCTGAAGATCAACCGGATCGGCTTCGGCGCGATGCGCCTGCCGCAGACCGGCGAGGCGTTCGCGGACGACGCCGTGCCCAGGGATCGCGGCCGGGCGATCGGCGTGCTGCGTCG
Organism: Streptomyces sp. NPDC048331; assembly: GCF_043201215.1. Lineage (NCBI taxonomy): Bacteria > Bacillati > Actinomycetota > Actinomycetes > Kitasatosporales > Streptomycetaceae > Streptomyces > Streptomyces sp. NPDC048331. The sequence continues at coordinate 77,104 of NZ_JBICYT010000020.1, forward strand.
CGCGGTCGAGCTCGGCGTGAACCACATCGACACCGCCGCCTTCTACTTCTCGCCGTTGCGCTCCGCCAACGAGCTGATCAACGCGGCGCTGGCCCCCTACCCGGAGGATCTGGTGATCACCACCAAGGTCGGGCCGGGCCGGGGACCGTCCGGGGAGTGGCTCGCACACGCCACCCCGGAGCTGCTGCGCGGCCAGGTCGAGGAGAACCTGCGCCAGCTCGGCCGCGACCACCTCGACGTGGTGAACCTGCGGATCGTGGGGACCGACTCCATCGCCGAGCGCTTCGGCGCGCTGGCCGAGCTCCGCGACGCGGGCCTCGTCCGCCATCTCGGCATCTCCAACGTCACTCCCGAACACCTCGCCGAGGCCCGGGCCATCGCGCCGGTGGTCTGTGTGCAGAACATGTACGGGATCGGGGTGCGGCCCGAGCACGACGGGTTCGTGCGCGCCTGCGGCGAACAGGGCATCGCGTTCGTCCCCTTCTACTCCATCGCCGGCACCGGACGGCAGGCGGGCGCGAGCGGCGCCGAGCACGCGGGGGTGCGTTCCGTCGCGCGGGCGCACGGCGCGAGCCCGGCGCAGGTACGGCTGGCCTGGACGCTCGGGCGGGGACCGCACGTTCTGGCCATTCCCGGCACGGGTGATCCGGCCCATCTGGAGGCGAACGTGGCCGCCGGGGCGCTGTGCCTGTCCGAGGCGGATCTGGCCGTCCTGGAGGCCGTGCACCACGGCTGACCGGACCGGACGGACACCCCCCGAGGCCCTAAGGGAGGTCGTCGGTCGGCGGGTCGGCCTCGTACACGTGGGGGGTGTCCCCCTGCCAGTCCAGCAGCTCGGCGCCGCCGAGGACCACGTCGTCGGGGTCCGGCACACCGGCTCGGCGCAAGAACTCGATGACGTCCTCGTCGGAGCGGGCCAGACCGAGGGACTCCTCTCCGTTCGAGGTCCGCAGGGTCACCTGGCGGCCCCCCGACGAGTGGATCCGGTGGACGACGACGGGTGCGTGATGCATACCTCCAGCCTCGCCCCGTCGGCCCGGCCCGGCACCCCAGGGGGTGTCAGGGGGTACGGCCGGCCGCGGCGGCACGGTCGGCGCGCTTGGGGATGCGGAGGGTGGAGGGGTCGGGGTAGGTGGCCTTCTCGGCCTCCAGGACCTCCTCGATCCCGGCCTTGAAGTCGGGCTCGAAGAAGTCGACGGCCAGCAGCAGCCGCAGTCCCTCCAGGGTCGGGTCGAGCAGCGGGCGGCCCATGCGGGCGCCGCCGCCGCGCAGGCCCGGGAAGCCGGCGCGGGCTGTGTCCGGTCTCTCTCCCGCGCGCTCCTGGAGGCCGGCGGCGGCGTAGCCGGCGATCAGCGCCAGTTCGGCGAGGTACTTGCGGGCCCCGAGGGCCATCTCCTCGGCGCCTTGCAGGGTCTGGACCGAGCCGCCCGCCACTTTGAAGTCGTCGCTGATCCTCTTGAGGCCGCGCGCCTCGTACACGGCGCGGGCCTCCTCGAAGAGCCGCCCCGCCTCGTCGACCGCCTTCATCGCCGTCACCAGCTGGTCGATGTCGATCTCGCGCTTCACGTTGCCTCCTGGTCCGGAACTGTGCTGGACCGACCGTAGGAGGCGGAGCCACCGGTGCGGAACACCTGTGCACGGTCCGTTATCGACGCCTTCGGTGCGGTCCGGAACCCCTCTTCCGGCACCGTCGTCAACTGGCCATGCGGTCTTGCGAGTTGAAGCCGGCGTCTCAACAATGCGCATGACAACCGGAGGATCTTCGGTCGCATTGTCCTCAGAGGGGAACCCCCACATGAACAAGCCTCTCACCGGCGCCCTGCTCTCCCTGCTCCTGCTGGGCGCGGCGGTCGGCCCCGCCGTGGCCGCGCCCACCGCACCCACGCAAACGCCCACCGCCCCCGAGGCCACCGCCCTGGCGGTCGGCTTCGCGGGCACCGTGGCCCTCAGCAACTGTTCCGGATCCGTCGTCCGCGCGCCCGGCTCCCAGCCGAACGACCTCGCGCTGGTCCTGTCGAACGGGCACTGCCTGGAGTCGGGCTTCCCGGCGGCCGGCGAGGTGGTCAAGGACCGCCCGTCCAGCCGCTCGTTCTCCCTGCTCAACTCGGCCGGGTCGAAGGTCGGTACGCTCCGCGCGAGCAAGGTCGCGTACGCGACCATGACCGACACCGACATCTCGATCTACCAACTGACCCGGACCTACGCCCAGATCCAGAGCCAGTACGGCATCACCGCGCTGACCCTCGACGGCGCCCGCCCGACCCAGGGCTCGGCGATCAAGGTGGTCTCCGGCTACTGGAAGCGGATCTACAGCTGCGCCGTGGACGGCTTCGCCTACCGCCTCAAGGAGGGCGACTGGACCTGGAAGGACTCGGTCCGCTACACCTCCGCCTGCAACACGATCGGCGGCACCTCCGGGTCACCGGTGGTCGACACGGCGACCGGCAAGGTCGTCGCAGTGAACAACACGGGCAACGAGGACGGTGCCCGCTGCACGGTGAACAACCCGTGCGAGGTCGATCAGAGCGGCAACGTGACGGTCCGCCAGGGCATCAACTACGCGCAGCAGACGTACATCGTCGTCCCCTGCATAGCCCCCGGCAACAAGATCGACCTGAACCGCCCCGGCTGCACACTGCCCAAGCCGTAGGTCGTCGTGTCCCCGCCCGACCGGAAAAGCCCCACGGCCGGGCCCCGGGCGGGGATACTCGGAGGCGTGGAACTGCACATCGATCACCGCTGGCTGCTGGAGCGGCAGGAGGCGCTGTTCAAGGACGTGGCGGTGGCCGACCACTCCGCCCTGGTCGCCGCCGTGGCCCGGCACCGGGTGAACACGCCGAGCCTGGAAGTGGACGAGCCCGACGCCTATTGGCGTGCCGCCGCCCTGCTCGACGCGATCGTGCTGCTCCGACCGCTTCCCGACTCCAACGAGTACTTCGCCTACGGGGTCGCGGTCGCGTACATCGAGGCCTCCGGCGAGGCGGTGGACGCCACCTACGACCAGTGGCGCGACCTCATCACCGACATCCGCATGCTGCGCGCCACCGTCTTCGACGTGGCGGCGCGGCTCCGGTCCTGGCAGCCGACGCAGAGGTCCTGAGGGAGGTCAGCGCCGGCGGGGTCAGCGCCGGCGCTGGGCGGGGGTGCCGACGAGGAGCGCGTCGGATACGAGGCGTGCGCCGCGGGCGAGCCGACCCAGCTGCTCCAGCTCGACGGCGTACATCCTGATCGAGTTCTCGATGACCGACTCGGCGATGCCCATGGTCGGCAGCTCGGCGCGGCTGGTCTGCAGGGCCGCCCGCACCGCGCGCATCTCGTGCTGCAACTGGAGCTGGACGTGCCGCGCGAGGAGCGCGTGGTGGCGGGTGAGGGTCAGGTAGCCGCCGTAGCGGGCCGGGAGCAGATCCCGCAGCCATCGCGTGGCCGTGCGCTCCCAGTCGTGCGTCCCGGGCGCCTTGACCTGCATGGGCCAGTCAGGGCTGAGGGTATACGTGGCCGTCTGAGGCATTCTCGTCACTTCCGAGTGGTGTCGAACTCTGATCGAGACGTTCTGGGGGGCGGCCTCGGCCCAGGGGTTGACCGAGGCCGCCATGGGCGCTCTGCGGGGATCCGAAAGCCTGGACCCGACACGCGGTCGCGACCTGAGGAGGTTCGTCGTACCGCGAGTACGTTCGGGAGGACATGGGGGTCCTCCTTGGCATCTGGTGGATCCGGAGCGCCGTCGTCAGTAAACATATATACCGTCGAGTAAGCAAGGGTATGAAAAATTTCATGCACTTCGAGGGCTGAATATCGCCTGGTGAACCAGGCCCGGAGGGGCTAGAGGAAGAAGCCGTGCTGGTCGGCCACGTGCTCGTAGCTCTCCAGTCTCGCCTGGGTCCGCTCCGGGTCCGCGTCGGCCATCGCCTGCAACAGAGCCGCCGACAGCATGCCGGGTGCCGCGTACGAGTCGAAAACCAGCCGGGATCCGGTCCCCGCGGTCAGGGCCACGTCCGCCTCGTCCACCAGCGGTCCCAGGGTGGGGTCCGTGATCAGGACCACACGCAGCCCCGTACTGCGGGCGGCGCGGATGGCGGCCAGGGTCTCCTTGGCGTGCCGCGGCATGGCGAAGGCCAACACCCAGGTCCCACCGGCGGCCCTGGACTGCAGCAACGCGTCGAAGGCGACGCTGCCGCCCCGGGTCACCAGGCGTACGTCGGGGTGGATGCGCCGGGCCGCGTACGCGAAGTACTCCGCGAGCGAGACCGAGATGCGCAGCCCCAGGATGGTCAGCGGCACCGAGGCGGCCAGCTCACGGCCGATGTCCAGCACCTGGTCGGTGTCGGCGAGCAGCCTGCGCACGTTCTCCAGGTTCTCGATCTCGGCGTCGACGGCTTCCTGGAGCTCGTTGCGGCGGATCTGCGCGCGGGTGTCCGGCGCGCCGGCGACGGCGCTGAGCGCGATCGGCTGCAGCACGTCGCGCAGGGCGGGATAGCCGCTGAAGCCGAGGGAGGCCGCGAAGCGGGTCACGGACGGCTGACTCACGCCCACCCGCTCGGCCAGTTCGGTGATCGAGAGGAACGCCGCTTCGGTGAGGTGGTCGATCAGGTACTGGGCGATGCGCCGCTGGCCCGGCGACAGGCGGCGGCCGTCGAAGAGCGCGAGGAGCCGGTCGGCCGGAGGGCGGACCTCTTCGGACGACTGGCTTCCGCGTGTGATCGCAGCCGCTTGTGCGCGTGCCTGCTGCCCCGACGACACTCGGGCCTCCCTCACTCCGTCACTCACGCTCAACATAGCTCACGCCTCGTGGCCGATGATGATCAGTCCTGGGCGCGTGAGGTCACGGGAGCGTCGGTGCGGTCGCCCAGGAACTCGTACCAGCGGCGCTGCAGGCACAGGTAGCGGGTGTCGGCCTCGACGAGGTTCAGGAAGGAGTCGATCGTGGTGGTGAGCCGCTCGCCGAGGCCCTGGTCGGTGAGGGCTCCGTCCTCGGTGAACGCGTGGTGCGCGCCGGCCAGGCTGAACATGTCCGGGTAGACGCGGGCTCCGAGGTGCTCCAGCGGTACGCGCAGGGCCCAGAGCCCGCGGTTGCCGCCGACCATCGAGGGCGAGGCCGACACCAGCAGGGTCTGCTTGTCCTTGAAGGGCTGGGGGCGGTAGCGCGAGACCCAGTCGATGGCGTTCTTCAGGACACCCGGCACGGAGGCGTTGTACTCGGGCGAGGCGATGATCAGCGCCTGCGCGGCCCCGATCCGCTCACGCAGGGCCAGGGCCCCTTCGGGCAGTCCCTCCTCGGCCTCCGCGTCGCCGTCGTACGGCGGCATCGGGAAGTCGCCGAGGGTGACGGCCTCCGCGGTGGCGCCGGCCAGGGTCACCAGCCCCGCGACCAGGGAGCCGAGGCGGACGTTGACCGACCCGCTCCGGGAGGACCCGGACAGGACGAGCACGTGCAGGGATCCGCGGGCGGCGGCGCCGTCGTGCGGACGGGCCGGATCGGTCGGGAAGTGATCGCTGTCGGTCGGGTTCATACCGCTCCTCCTGCTCTTCGCTCCGTACGGGAACGCCTGGCCCGGCCGGTACCTCGGGCCACGCGCGGCGGGACCCGCACACCTCGGCGTGCGGGTCCCGTCCGGGCCGCGGGTCACCTCGCGCCGGGGTTCTCCCAGCGGTAGAACTCGTGGGCCATGGCGTCCTTCGGACTGCGCCAGGTGTCCGGGTTGTGCGGGCTGATGTAGGCGGTCAGCCGGTCGCTGAGGTCCCGGAACTCCGGGTGCTCGGTGACCTTCGCGATGGCCGGGCCGGGCGGCCGGTCCGACTCGATCAGGTGCAGGTAGACGTCGCCGAACTGGAACAGGCTGCGGCGCGAGACCCCGACCAGGTGCGGGAGTTCACCCGCGTCGGAGCCCGCGAAGAGCTCGGCGATGTCCGGCGCCGATCCCGGCGCCATCCGGGCGACGATGAGAGCGCGGTGCGGCTGGTTCATCCGTGCGTGCCTTTCGTCTCAGACTCGACTGACGGCGGGGGCGCGGCCCTCGCGCTGACGCTTCTCGATCTTGTCCCGGATGAGCGCCATCTGGATCGGTGAGTTGCGGTTGATGTTGTCCGTCATCCACACGTCGTCGACGGGGGCGTCCGGCTTCATCGCGAAGTCCTGGGTCCACTTCATCCGGGTGCCGCCGGGCACCTTGAAGTACTGCCAGTGGATGTCCATGTGCGCGAACGGGCCGGTTTCCACCCGCCGGGCACGGACCGTGAGGCCCTTGCGGTCGACGGTCCGCTCCGAGACCCAGCTCCACACCTTGCCGTTCTCGTCGGGGTGCATGGTCAGGCGGAAGCGGGTGGTGTCGCCCTGCTCCTCGAGGATCTCGAGGGAGGCGTACTCGCTGAACAGGTGCGGCCAGCTGGGGAGATCGTTGGTCATCTCCCATACGACGTCCACGGGCGCGTTGACGGTGATCTCGTTCTCGGTGTGTCCAGGCATCTCAGGCTCCGGTCATCAGACTGTGGTTGACGAGGTCGAGGAATTCCCCGGGGGTCTTGCAGCGGTCGGCGTGGGTGGGCAGAGCACGCCCCCGCCGGTTCTCCAGTTCGCCGACGATCCCGAGCAGGCCCAGTGAATCGAGGCCGTACTCGTCGAAGGCGGAGTGCGGGCGGCTCGCCAGCTCGGTGGGATCGACGGTGATACCGGCCTTCTTCATGAGCGCCGCCAGTTCCTCCAGGGTCAGCCGGTCGGACATCTTGGTTCTCCCTTCTTCCCAGGAGCCCTTACGAGCCCCACGAGCCTTTCGGGTCCTACGAGCCTTTCGGGTCCTACGAGCCCGACGAGCCCTTGCGGACGACGAGTGCGGAGTTCGACCCCATCCGGCCGCGGCTGAGCACCAGTGCGGTACGCAGTTCCGCGGTGCGGGCGCTGCCCGTCACCACGTCGAGGTCGTGGCAGACGTCGTAGACGTTCGGGGTCGGCGGGACGATGCCGTGCTCCAGGGCCAGCACCGCGGCCGCGGTGTCGAGGGCGGGAGCGGCGCAGTACGCCCTGCCGGTACCGGACTTGGGCGCCGTGACCGGCACCTTCCGCCCGTGCGCGCCGAGGGCGTCGGCGATGGCGGCCGCCTCGGCCGCGTCGGCCTCCGGGGTCCCCATGGCGTCGGCGAAGACCACGTCGATCTCCTCGGGCGCGCAGCCGGCTTCCCGGAGGGCGCCGCGCACGGCGTGGGCCAGCCCCTCGCCGGACTCGTCCCGCTGCCGGGTGCCGGTGAAGGTCGCGCCGTGGCCGGCCACGACGGCCCGTACGGTGGCGCCGCGGCGCCGGGCCTGCGTCTCGTCCTCGACGACGAACATCGCGCCGCCCTCGGCGGGGACGAACCCGCAGGCCTTGTCGGTGAACGGCCGGTAGGCGCGCTCGGGGTCGTCCTGGGTGCTCAGGCCGTCGTACTCCAACTGGCAGACGATGGAGTACGGCGCCAGCGGTGCCTCGGTCGCCCCGACCAGCATGGCCCGGCTGCCCTGGCGGATCCCGCGGACGGCGTGCGCGAAGGCGTCCAGACCGCCCGCCTCGTCGCTGCACACGACCCCGCACGGGCCCTTCAGCCCGCGCCGGATGGAGATCTGGCCGGTGCTCGCCGCGTAGAACCAGGCGATCGACTGGTACGGGCCGACGAAGCGCGGCCCCTGTTCCCACAGGTGCTGCAGTTCGCGCTGGCCGAATTCACCGCCGCCGGATCCGGCGGCGGTGACGACGCCCACGGAGAAGGGGTCGCCCTCGTAGTCGGCCCGGCCGAGCCGGGCGTCCTCCAGGGCGAGGTCGGCGGCGGCGAGCGCGTGGTGGGTGAAGCGGTCGGTCTGGACCAGGAAGCGGTCCTCGACCAAGGCACCGGGGTCGAAGCCCCGTACCTCGCCCGCGACGCGCAGCGGCAGGTGCTCGCAGCCCGCCCGTGTGACCCGGTCCAGCACGCTGAGGCCGGACTGGGTCGCCTTCCAGAAGGCGTCGGCGCCCACGCCGTTGGGCGCGACGACTCCGATGCCCGTGATGACCGTACGGCTGGTCACGAGACCTCCTCCTTCGGCCGGGTCATGACCACGGCGGACTGGAATCCGCCGAAGCCGCTGCCCACCGAGAGCACGCTGCGCAGCTTCCGGCCGCGGGCGACACGGGGTACGTAGTCCAGGTCGCACTCGGGGTCGGGCGTCTCGTAGTTCGCGGTCGGCGGTACCACCTGGTGGGTCATGGCGAGTACGCAGGCCGCGAGTTCGATGGCGCCGATCGCGCCGAGGGAGTGCCCCACCATGGATTTGATGGAGGTCATCGGCGTCTTGTAGGCGTGGTCGCCCAGGACCCGCTTGACCGCGGCGGTCTCGTGGCGGTCGTTCTGCTTGGTGCCGGAGCCGTGCGCGTTGACGTAGTCGATCTCGTCGGCGGCGACGCCGGCCTCGGCGAGGGCGCATTCGATGGCGCGGGCCATCTCCAGGCCCTCGGCGGTCAGCCCGGTCATGTGGTGGGCGTTGCCGAAGGTGGCGTAGCCGCCGATCTCGCAGTAGACGGTCGCACCGCGGGCGCGGGCGTGTTCCAGCTCTTCGAGTACCAGGACGGCGCCGCCCTCGCCGAGGACGAACCCGTCCCGGTCGGCGTCGAACGGCCGGGAGGCGTGGGCCGGGTCGTCGTTGTTCGGCGAGGTCGCCTTGATGGCGTCGAAACAGGCCACCGTGATGGGCGATATGGGTGAGTCGGAGGCGCCCGCGATGCAGACGTCCATCCGGCCCTCCGCGATGGAGTGCACGGCGTAGCCGATGGCGTCGAGTCCCGAGGTGCAGCCGGTGGAGACGGTCTGGACCGGGCCCCGCGCACCCGTCTGCTCCGCGACGGCGGAGGCAAGGGTGGCGGGGGTGAACGCCCGGTGCAGGAAGGGGCCGGCCCGCTTGTGGTCCACGTCCCACCAGGAGCCGGACTGGCTGACGGCCACGTAGTCGTGCTCCAGCCGGGTGGTGCCGCCGACCGCCGTGCCGAGGGAGACTCCGGTGCGCCAGGCCTCGTCCGTGGTGAGGTCGAGTCCCGCGTCCTTCACCGCCTCCCGGGCGGCGACCAGGGCGAACTGGATGTAGCGGTCGGCCCGGTCCGCCTCGCCCGGTTCGAGGCCGTGCGCGGCAGGGTCGAAGTCGACCTCGGCGGCTATCCGGGAGCGGAACCCGGCCGGGTCGAAGAGGCTGATCCCGCGGGTCGCCGTACGGCCGTTGGAGAGCAGGTCCCAGAAGTCGCGGACGCCGATCCCGCCGGGTGCGACGACACCGACACCGGTGACGGCCACCCGCCGGCGGGTCACGAGACCGCTCCCGTACGGTCCGGGGGCTGCTCCCACGCGGTGCCCTCCGGGTGCGGGGCCTGCTCGGTGTCCACGTGGCCGAGCTCGGGGCGCGGGGCCAGCGGGCCGAGGTGGAAGACCATGCGGGCCTCGGTGTCGCCGACGTTGCGGAAGCGGTGGCGCACGTTCAGCGGAACCAGGAGTCCCTGGTCGGTGCGCAGCGGGTGGGCCTCGCCGTCGAGGTCGACCTCCAGGCGGCCGCTGACCACGTACACGAACTCCTCGGAGTACGGGTGGTAGTGCTCGGCGATCGACTCACCGGGGGCCATGATCGCCAGACCCATGAAGCCGCTCGTGGAGCCCACGGAGGTCGGGGTGAGCACCGCCCTCAGGTCTCCGCCGCGCCGGCGGTTGGGGGGCGTCTCGCTGAGGTCCACGATGCGTGGGCGCTGTTGGGTCATGGCGGGTTCCTCCTGCGTGTGGGGAGAGCCTGGGTGCGGATGGATGGGGATCGGGGGTGGGGCCGGTGGCTGGGACGGGCCCGGGGTGGACCGGACCGACCGGGCCGACCGGACGCGCCGGGCGGGCGTGCCGCGCCGGACGGACCGGGCGGGCCGGGGAGGATCAGGAATCCGCGGGTGCCCGACGGTCCGTGATCAGGTTCATGGTGTGGCCCGTGGCACGGACCCGCCTGCCGGCCCGGGCCGTCAGCCGGTCGAGCACCGCCGCCTTGCGCGGTCCCGATACGCCGAAGGTGGTGTCGGGCTCGGCGTCGAACGGGCCGCGGACGTCGATGAGCCGGACGACGATGTCGTCACGCTGGAAGATGCTGCTGCTCCGAACGGGGCTGCCAGGGTTCCGTGCGGCCTCCTCGTCCTGCCGGGCCAGGAACTTGGCGAGCGCGGCGCCGCAGCCGGGCTTGGCCGGGTAGAAGAGCGCGTGCCGCTGCACGTCGGCGGACTCGGGCTCGGGTGCGGCGATGTGGTGGACCGCCGGGAGCGCGGCACGCATGAAGAACATGCGGGCGGACTCCGGGTCGTTCAGGTTCCGGTCCTTCTCCAGGTGCGGGTTGAGCGCCTCCTCCGCCGCCCGGACCCCGGGCTGCTCGGAGACGTGGCGCAGGGCCGTCATCAGGTCGCCCTGGACCTCCACCGTGCGCACGACGCGGTTGCCGTACATGAACAGCGAGGTCCGGCAGAGCCGGGTGTGGTCGTCGACCCGGGCCTCCGGCGAGGTGTAGCTGGAGAGGATGGCGGCGACCTCCTTCTCGCTGCCCGGCTTGACGGTGAACGTGAGGGCGTGGCGCACGATGCCCGCGCCCAGCCGGGGGGTCTTCTGCAGGCGTGCCTCGACCGGGCGGTCCGCCTGGCCGTAGCCGCGGCCGGTCTCGCGCAGGACGGTGAACTTGAGCGGGCGCATCGCGCGGGCGCACGCGCCGAGCGGCTTCACCTGTTCGGCGTGATGCTCACTGTTGACCCATGCGAGGTACTGCGGGGCACTCTCCCACTCACTCGTGATGAGCCATTGGGAGGGATTCTCGAAGGACTGGCACAGCTGGTCGCTGATGTGGCCCGGAACCGACGCGATGTCGTGGCGGAGCTGTTCGTACGCCTCGAAGAACTGCTGCTGGGTCCCCTCGTGGAGATCCATCAGCAGGACGACCCGGAGCATGGAGCCGTCGAAGGCTGACTGCGACACCCGTTCGGACAGGGTGGTTGTCATCTACTCACTCCTTCATGAGGGGGTGGAGATCCATCGCGTACGGACCCCTCGTCCGTCACCGGTGGCGTCCGCCCGGGCCGGCGACCGCCTCGGTGGGGAACGGCAGGCCGGCGCGTCTCAGGGGGAGCCGCTGTCGCTCATCGTCATCCGGGTGGGGACGTACCGCTACATGTCCGGATCAAGCGGGTGACAACCGGCGAATCAACTGGGCCTCATCGCGGATCGGGGGCATAAAGACTCCACTCCCCCACACAGAAAACAGGAGCCCGCAGCTGATGGAAGACAACGCCGATGTTCGCGTACCGGTTCTCGTCGTGGGCGGCTCCCTCGTGGGCCTGTCCACCTCGCTTTTCCTGAGCCGCCACGGAGTGAGGCACCTGCTGGTCGAGAAGCACTCCGGCACCTCCGCGCATCCGCGGGGCCGTGGCATCAACGCCCGGACGATGGAGCTGTTCCGCACGGCAGGGGCGGAGCGCGCGATCCGCCGGGCGGCGTCCGTACTGGAGGGAAATCAGGGCATTCTGCAGGCCCGGTCACTGACCGACGGCGACCACAATTGGCTGGTCAAGTCGATCGACCCGGCCGGGGCACTGGCCCGCTTCAGCCCGACGGGCTGGTGCCTGTGCAGCCAGAACAACATCGAGCCCGTACTGGCCGAACAGAGCCGTGACCTGGGCGCCGACGTCCGGTTCGCCACCGAGCTGATGAGCTTCGACCAGGACGCCACCGGGGTGAACGCCGTGGTGAAGGATCGGGAGACGGGCGAGCACATCACGGTGCGCGCCGACTTCCTGATCGCCGCGGACGGGCCGCGCAGCCCCGTCAGGGAGCAGCTGCGGATCCCCCAGACGGGTAACGGCGAGCTGTTCCACAACGTGAGCGTCACCTTCCGCTCGGAGAAGCTCGTCGAGGTGCTGGGCGACCTGCGCTTCATCGTCTGCTACCTGGTGCGCCCGGGAGCGGACGGGGCACTGCTGCCCGTGGACAACAAGACCCAGTGGGTCTTCCACGCCCCGTGGCACCCGGAGCAGGGCGAGACCCTGGAGGACTTCACCGACGAGCGGTGCGTGGATCAGATCCGCGACGCGATCGGCGTACCCGACCTGGACGTGCAGATCGGCGGCAAGGCGCCGTGGCACGCGGCCGAACGGGTGGCGCAGCGGTATTCGTCCGGTCGGGTGTTCCTGGCCGGGGACGCGGCCCACGAGATGTCCCCCACGGGGGCGTTCGGCTCGAACACGGGTATCCAGGACGCGCACAACCTGGCGTGGAAGATCGCCGCGGTACTGGACGGCTCGGCCGGCATCGAGCTGCTCGACACCTACGAGGCCGAGCGACTGCCCGTGGCCAGGGCCACCAGTGAGCGGGCGTCGGCCCGTTCGGCCGAGCACAGCCACCCGGGGTACGCGCCGCCGCCCACCATGGGCGGCGGGCCCGGCAGCGGGGTCCTGACCACCGCCATGGGCTACCGCTACCCGGCGGGCGCGCTCGTCGGCGGCGAGGCCGGACTGCCCGTCATCCCGGAGACCTTGCGCCTGGTCGGCGACACCGGGACCCGGGCCCCGCACATGTGGGTGACCCGCGCGGGTGAGCGGATCTCCACCCTGGACCTCTACGAGCGCTCGTTCGTGCTGCTCAGCGGTACGGGGACACCGTGGCAGGCGGCCGCGAGGCGGGTGGCCGAGCAACTGACGCTGCGGCTGGACGCCTGCACCATCGGCTCCGGGCCGGATGCGGACCTGGTCCAGGAGGGGCGCTCCGACTGGACCGAGGTCCACGCGATGAGCCCCGAGGGCGCCGTGCTCGTACGGCCGGACGGGTTCGTGGCCTGGCGCTCGGAGGGAGCCGTGGCCGATGCCGCGGCGACGCTGCGCGAGGTCCTCTCGACGGTGCTGCGTCGGGCGTGAGAACCTCGCCCCCGCTTCCGCCGGCCGTGCGTGCGGCCGGCGGAAGGGGTTCAGCGGCAGGCCCAGCAACCTGCCCAGCAGCCGGCGGCCGCTACGGCGGTGCGCCGGCGGCCGGGCTCGACGGCACCGGTCTCGTCGCCGCCGCCGGAGGTCCGTTGGGCGTAACACGCGACGACGACCGCGATCGCGGCCAGTTCCTCAGGGGCGGCGACGCCCCGCTCCACACGCAGCAGGCTCGCTATCGGGACATCCTTCGACATCGGCACGGCCTCTCTCACGGGGGCTGCGCGTGCGCCCGGTCGCGTCGCGAGGGGCGGACCGGCTCGGCTCCGGCGCGGGCGGCACACGGGTGGCTCGGAGCGCTGACGGGACGTGTTCCGCGTGAGCGAACCGGCCGGCGGACTCCGGTGCGAGCACCGGGAGTCCTGTCGCGACCGACGCTACAAGAGCGTGTCGCGCGCGGCATTCCGGACCGCCCGTGGTGACCGGCCACCGGCCGCTGCTGTGCCGGGGCTGCGCGGGCAATCTGTACGCCGTCTGCACCATGGACCACGCGGGCGGGAACACGGTCGGGCAGTGGGAGGTCGACCACGAGATGCCCGTACCGTGCCCGTTGGCCGGTCTGCTGCCGCTGACCGGGACGGCGGCCTCCGTCCATGACCTGCCCGGCGCCGAGGAGGTACTCGGTCCGCCGGTGTGACGTACGGCGAGTTGGTCCGTACGGGTGAGCGCCCTGCCGCCCGCCGACCGTCCGCGGGCGGCCGGCGGGCGGCGCCGGTACGGGCCCCGGTCGGTGGTCGAGCCATCGACCGGAGCCCCTCGCGTTCATTGGTTGAACTCCCCCTGCCCGTAAGCGCTTTGCCGGTTCAATCTCTTGACGGCCCGTGAGGGCGCGGAGGACAGTGTCCAGCGGCGCCGCTCTGAGAGCGCTCTCAGAAGGTTCTCCGGGCGCCGATCCGCTGACCCTTCCCCCCGCACCGCGCCTCGGCGCGCTTGAGAGAGGGCATCCATGCACGAGACATCCGGCAGGAAGCGGCCGACGGTCCGGCGGGCCGTACTCGCCGCACTCAGCACGATCACCGTGGTCGCGGCAGCCGCCGCGGCCGTGGTCCTGCCCGCGAGCGCCGCGGCTCCCCCCGCACCGACCGGCTGGTCCCAGGTGTTCCTGGACGACTTCGACGGAGCCGCGGGATCCGGGGTGAACACCGCCGACTGGCAGTACACCACCGGCACCTCCTACCCCGGCGGACCCGCCAACTTCGGTACCGGCGAGATCGAGACGATGACCGCCGACCCCTCCAACGTCTCGCTCGACGGCGCGGGCAACCTGCGCATCACCCCGCGCCGGGACGCCGCCGGCAACTGGACGTCCGGCCGTATCGAGACCCGACGGGCCGACTTCGAGCCACCTGCGGGCGGCAAGCTCCGGTCGGAGGCCCGCATCCAGATGCCGAACGTGACGGGCCCGGCCGCCAAGGGCTACTGGCCGGCGTTCTGGATGCTCGGCGCCCCCTACCGCGGCAACTGGTGGAACTGGCCGGGCATCGGCGAGATCGACATCCTGGAGAACGTCCAGGGCCTCAACAACGTCTGGGCCACCCTGCATTGCGGCACGAGCCCCGGTGGCCCCTGCAACGAGACCTCCGGGATCGGCGGGCAGCGCGCCTGCCCCGGCGCCACGTGCCAGGCCGGCTTCCACACGTACGCCGTGGAGTGGGACCGCTCGACCGCTGTCGAGGAGATGCGCTTCTACGTCGACGAGTTCAACTTCCATACGGTGCGGGCCGATCAGGTCGACGCGACGACCTGGACCGATGCCACGAACCACGGCTACTTCATCATCCTGAACGTCGCCATGGGCGGCGGATTCCCGGACGCCTTCGGCGGCGGCCCGGACGCCGGCACCCAGCCCGGGCACGCGATGGTCGTCGACTACGTGTCCGTCCTCCGGTCGACGGGCGGCACCACACCTCCCACCACGCCGCCCACCACTCCCCCGACGACACCGCCCACCACCCCGCCGACCACACCGCCCGGTCAGCGCGACGCGTACACGGCGATCCGGGCCGAGTCCTACGACGGCCAGTCGGGCCTGTCCAAGGAGAGCACCACCGACAGCGGCGGCGGTCAGAACGTCGCGGCGATCGGCAACGGCGACTGGGCGCTCTTCCGGGGCGTCGACTTCGGCGCCACCCCGGCCCGGCAGTTCTACGGGCGCGTGGCGAGCGGTGCCGCCGGCGGGGTCAGCGGCCTGGTCGAGGTCCGGCTCGACAACCCGGCCTCGGCGCCGGTCGGCAGCTTCTCGGTCGCCTCCACCGGCGGCTGGCAGAGCTGGCGGACGGTACCCGCGAACATCACGGCCGTCACCGGCACCCATGACGTCTACCTGACCTTCGCCAGCGGCCAGCCGGCCGACTTCGTGAACGTCAACTGGTTCGACTTCGGCCACTGACGGCCGGTGGCGGGGGGGGGGGGGGGGGCGCCCGCGGGGGGGGCGGGGCCCCCCCCCGGGGGGGGCCCCCCCCCCCCCGCGGAGACCAGCGTCCCAACCCCCCCAGCCGCGACCCCCCCCCACCCCCCGCGCCCCTTCCTACAACAACCATGTGGGCGGGCGCCCCCCCCCCGCGGGGGGGGGCCCCCCCCCCCCCCCGGCGGGCGCCCCCCCCCCCCCCCCCACCGCGTGGGCGGCGCCTCCCGGCGGCCCCGGTGCACACTGGAGGCCGACCGCCTCAGGAGGACAGCCCATGGCCGACGAGGAACCCCGCGCCGAACTGGACGCGCGCTACAGCGACGAACGGGCGAAGGCCGTGCCCTGGCGGGAGGCCGTCACCCGGCTGGCCGCGGCGGAGCTGTACTGGCTGACGACCGTACGCCCCGACGCGCGGCCGCACGTCACGCCGCTGATCGGCGTCTGGGCGGAGGGCGCCCTGCACTTCTGCACCGGACCCGACGAACGCAAGGCCAAGAACCTCCGCGGCAACAAGCACGTCGTCCTCACCACCGGCACCAACACCCTCCACGAGGGATTCGACCTGGTCGTCGAGGGGGTGGCGGCCCGGGTCACGGATCCCGAGCGGCTGCGCCGGCTGGCCGCCGCCTGGGAGGCGAAGTACGGCGCCGAGTGGCACTTCGACATCGGCGACGGTGTCTTCGTGAGTCCCGACGCGGGCGAGGCGGTGGTCTTCGCGGTGCGTCCGAGCACGGCCTTCGGATTCGGCAAGGGCGGATACAGCCAGACGCGCTGGCTCTTCTCCTGAACCCGCCCCCGCCCTGCCCCGCCCCCGCGCGTCCCGCCTGTCCCGCCTGTCCCGCCTGTCCCGCCTGTCCCGCGGGAACCGTGACGTCGGTGGGGTTAGGCTCGGAGCAGGTCGCGAAGGGGATGGTGCGCATGTGTCGGTGGCTCGCCTACTCGGGTTCGCCCATGCTCCTCGACACCGTGCTCTACCGCGCGGAGCACTCGCTGATCAACCAGAGCCTCCGCTCCCGGATGGGCGCGGAACCGACCAACGGCGACGGCTTCGGCATCGGCTGGTACAGCGCCGACGGCGACGGCACACCAGCGGTCTTCCGGGACGTGGGCCCGGCCTGGAACAGCCGCAACCTGCAGGAACTCGCGGCGCACGTGCGCTCGCCGCTGTTCTTCGCGCACGTCCGTGCCTCGACGGGTTCGGCGATCCAGCAGTCCAACTGCCACCCGTTCCGCCACGGCCGCTGGCTGTGGATGCACAACGGCGCGATCGCGGACTTCCACCGGCTGCAGCGTGACCTGTGCATGGCCGTCGATCCCGCACTGTTCCCGTGCATCGAGGGGTCCACGGACTCCGAGGTGATGTTCTACCTGGCGGTCACCTTCGGCCTCGACCAGGACCCCCCGGGTGCGGTGGCCAGGATGGCGGGACTGGTGGAGCGGCTCGGCAAGGAGCACGGCGTGCCCGAGCCGCTCCAGATGACGGTGGCGGTGAGCGACGGCGAGCGCGTCTGGGCCTTCCGCTACTCCAGCCAGGGGAAGTCCCGGTCCCTGTACTACAGCAGCAGGGCCGAGACCGTCCGCCACCTCCATCCGGAGCTGCCCTACCTCAAGGAGGTCTCGGACGAGACCCGCCTCGTGGTCTCCGAGCCGCTCGGTGACCTGCCCGGCGTGTGGAACGAGCTCCCCGAGAGCAGCTACGCGGTGATCCCCTCCGGCCCCCACGCGGACTACCTGCCGTTCCTGCCCGAACTGTGACCCCGCGGGACCCGGCGGGGGCGTAGCGGGCGAGGTGCCGGGTAGGCGCTGCTGCGAAGGACGTACCCGATGTCACCGTCCGTGTCCACATCGGCACGGTGGAGCGGTCACGGGGAGACGGTGAAGCGGAACCACACCCTTGGCACAGGGAAGGCAGGGGCCTGACGTGAGCTATGTGAACCGGGGCGCGGCCTACGCGCGCGACAGCCGGTACATCACCACCCGGATCACCGCCGACGGACGCGAGGGCTTCGCCGTCGAGCCGGGCCGCTACCGGCTGGTGGTCAGCCGGGCGTGCCCCTGGGCGAGCCGTGCCGTGGTCGTACGTCGACTCCTCGGGCTGGAGAAGGCGCTCCCGATGGCGGTGGCGGGTCCGACGCACGACGAGCGGAGCTGGCGGTTCGACCTCGATCCCGGGGGCCGCGACCCGGTGCTCGGCATCGAGCGGCTCCAGGAGGCCTACCTCGCCCGCGACCCCGACTACGACCGGGGCATCACCGTTCCGGCCGTCGTCGACGTCCCGACCGGCAAGGTGGTGACCAACGACTTCGCCCAGCTCACGATCGACATGTCGGTGGAGTGGGCCGCGCACCACCGCGAGGGGGCTCCCGCGCTCTACCCGACCGAGCTGCGGGCGGAGATCGACGCCGTGAACGAGACCGTCTACCGGGAGGTGAACAACGGCGTCTACCGTGCGGGCTTCGCCGGGTCCCAGGAGTCCTACGCCTCGGCGTACGAGCAGCTCTTCGCCCGGCTCGACCGGCTCACGGAGCGGCTCGGGGCGTCCCGTTACCTGGTCGGCGACACCATCACCGAGGCCGACGTGCGGCTGTTCACCACCCTCGTCCGCTTCGACGCCGTCTACCACGGCCACTTCAAGTGCAACCGGCAGAAGCTGTCGGAGATGCCGGTGCTGTGGGCCTACGCCCGCGACCTGTTCCAGACCCCCGGCTTCGGCGACACCGTGGACTTCGACCACATCAAGCGTCACTACTATCTGGTGCACGAGGACATCAACCCGACCGGCATCGTGCCCGCCGGGCCGGACCTCTCGGGCTGGCTCGCACCGCACGACCGGGAGGCGCTCGGCGGCCGTCCTTTCGGCGACGGCACCGCCCCCGGGCCGCTCGTGCCCGAGGAGGCCGTCCCGGCGGGTTCGAACCCGCTCTCGTCCTGATCCCGCGCCGGGCGGCCGTCGCCCCGGATCCCGGGAGCCCGACCTCAGCCGTCCAGGGGGCGCCAGGCCGGGCCGTCCCCGTCCGACCGGACGTGCCCGAACACCACGTCGGCGAAGTGGACGCCGAAGCCGATGGTGTCGGGCTCCGCCAGTTCGGCGACGAGGCGGTGGCGGTGACCGGCGGTCAGGGTGCCGTCGTGGTCGAAGCCCGAGGACCACGCCGGATGGTCGATCTGGAGCGGCGAGTGCACGGCGTCCCCGAAGGCGATCAGCCGGCGCCCGCCGCCGGTGATCACGTACTCGGCGTGCCCGACGGTGTGGCCGGGGGTGATCCGTACCCGCACGCCGGGGAAGATCTCCTGGCCGTCCGCGATCGTACGCACGCGCGGCGCCAGGGCCGCGACCTGCTCGGCCATGCCCTGGGCCGCCAGGAGGTCGCGCCCCGCCCATTCGAGCTCCGAGACCAGGTACTCGGCGTGCGCGAAGACCGGCCCCACGCCACCGGGCGCGGGGTGGCAGGCCCAACCGAGGTGGTCGGCGTGCAGGTGGGTGAAGGCCACCGCTTCGACGTCCTCGGGACGGCGACCGAGTTCGGCCAGACTGCGCACCAGCGAGCCGCCCCGGATCGTGGCGAGCGGGCCGTCCGGGGCCGCGTGCTCCTGCGGCCCGAAGCCCGCGTCGATCAGCAGGGCACGGCCCCCGTGCTCGACGAGCAGGCCGCCGACGCTCCCCACGAGGTGCCCCTCGGGGTCCAGGTACTCCGGATGCGCGGCCCACACCTCGTCGGTGCTGTCCGGGAGCAGTGCGGGCGGGCGCAGCCGTACGTCGCCGTCCGGCACGTACGACACCTTGGTGTCGCCCAGCCGTAGCGAGCGGATTCCCGCCGGTCGGCGCAGTCGTACGTCCTCGATCGCCGTCAAGTCGGCCATGGGTTCTCTCCTGTGATCTGCCATCAGGTCGCCGCGGTTCGCCCCGGCGACGACGCCACCATAAACATCAAATTCGAATCATTCAAGTTGTAATTATTTCGGCTTCACGGACTTGCTAGGGTGGTGGTATGACGACGCCCCCGGAGCAGCAGGCCATCGCCGAGCGACAGCTGTGCGGTCTGGTGAACGGGCTCGCCCAACGCATCGCGGAACACGTGAGGGAGCGCGCCGCCGCCCTGGGCCTGACCGCGTCCCAGGCGACCGCGCTGCGGGAGATGAGCGGGCCGATGACCATGCGCGAGCTCGCCGAGCGCATGAGCTGCGAGCCCTCCAACACCACGTTCGTCGTCGACAAGCTGGAGAAGCAGAGCCTGATCGGGCGTCATCCGCACCCCACCGACCGGCGCGCGAAACAGCTCGTCCTCACCGACGAAGGCACCGCGCTCCGCGAACGCCTCCTCGCGCTCCTGGCGGTCGACTCCCCGCTGGCCGGCCTCGCCCCGGAGGAGCAGAGCGCGCTTCGGGGCCTGCTGGAGCGGGCCGCGACCCGGCCGTAACCCGCCTACGGGGCAGCGACCGGGGGCGATCACCGGTTACCCTGCTGCCCGTCGAGGCCACCGTCCGTGGACACCCTGGAGGAGCATCCGTGACCGAGCCGCGTCCCGGCAGCCGCCCCACCCTGGAGGCCGTCGCCGAGCACGCCGGGGTGTCCCGGGCCACCGCGTCCCGCGTGGTCAACGGCGGCGACGGGGTCCGCGCGCATCTGGTGGACCGGGTGCGTACGGCGATCCGCGAGCTGGGGTACGTCCCCAACCACGCGGCCCGTACCCTCGTCACCCGGCGCACCGGGGCCGTAGCGGTGATCATCGCCGAGCCGGAGATCCGGATCTTCTCGGACCCGTTCTTCTCGCGCCAGGTCCGCGGCATCGCCAAGGAGTTGACCGCGCACGACACCCAGCTCGTCCTGCTGCTGGTCGAGGACCGCGGCGACTACGACCGGATCGAGCGGTACCTGGCGGGCGGCCACGTCGACGGCGCCCTCGCCTTCTCCCTGCACACGGACGACCCGCTGCCCGCCATCACCCGCCGGATCGGCATGCCCACGGTCTTCGGGGGCCGGCCCGGCTGGACCACCGGGACCGGGGTGGGCGAGGACGAGGGCGTGGCCTACGTGGACGCCGACAACCGCGGTGGCGCGCGGGAGGCGGTGCGCTACCTGCTGGCGCAGGGGCGGCGGCGGATCGCGCACATCGCCGGCCCGCTCGACCAGACCTCGGCGGCCGACCGCCTGAGCGGCTACCGGGACGCGCTGGCGGCGGCCGGCCCCGAGCTGTTCGCCGAGGGGGACTTCACCCCGGCGGGCGGGGCCCGCGCGATGGCGGAGCTACTGGACCGGGACGCCGGGATCGACGCCGTCTTCGCGGGGAACGACCTGATGGCGACCGGCGCGCTGCGCGTCCTGCGGGAGAGCGGTCGCACGGTGCCCGGGGACGTGGCGCTGGTCGGTTTCGACGACGCCGAACCGGTGGCGGAGAGCGCCGATCCGCCGCTGACGACCGTACGTCAGGACATAGAGGGCATGGGCCGCCTGATGGCACGACTGTTGATGGGCCGTCTGAACGGCGACCCGCACGGCGGTCCGCGCGGGCGGACCGTACCCGATCCGGTGATCACGGCCACGGCCCTGGTGCGGCGGGCGTCGGCCTGATCCGGCGCCGGACACGACGTGGGGGCCCACCGACGGCGGGCCCCCACGCACGCACGTGGAGCGGGCGTTCCCGGATCAGCGTCGAACCGGGCACTGCTTCCAGGAGAAGTGGTACACGCTGTTGATGCTGCCGTCGGTCGAGTCGAGCGCCATGAAGCTGGTGTGCGACGGGTCCGAGGTACCGACCTCCGCGCGCAGCTCGGTGTTGATGTTGAAGTTGCGCTGCTCGCCGCAGGGCGCGAAGACCAGGGCCTCGATGCCCGTGGTGTCGGTCGCCTGCCAGTTGTCGACGAGTTCGCCGGTGAACTTGTGGGTGCGGTACGCGGTCTGGCTCATGCCCTGGAAGTAGTAGCTGGCCTTCTGCGTGCCGACCGCGCCCGGCGCGAGGCTGCCGAAGCCGCGGTAGTCCACCTTGGCCACGGCGTAGGTGTAGCCCTGGGGGACGTGGACGTCGAGGGAGAGGAGGCAGTTCTTGCGGCCCTCGACGGCGGAGACACCGCCGCCGGCCTGGGCCAGGTACTCGCTGTAGGTGACGGTGAAGGCCGAGTTGTCCGGCGACACGGCGACGGCGGCACTGCCTGGACGGCAGCCCGATCCGTTCACGGAGGCGACGTCCACGGTCACCTGGTCGGTGGGGGCCGCGGGCGCCGAGGACGAGGCCCCGGCGGCGGGGGTGAGCGCGACGAGGGCCGCGGTCACGGCGGCGGCGGTGAATCCGGTGCGGAGGGACTTGATCACACCGTCATGGATAGCGGTCCACGGCCGTCCCGGTCGGGCGACGGGCACGCGGTCTCACCTCGATGGCCGTAGCCCATCACCGCAGAAACGATAAATCGACCTAAATCACTCCACTGAATGGCCCCAGGTGGCCCGAAGCATCGAGTCGCACCGGTCACTTCTCGGCATTTTTCCTAACATCGGCGAGGTCCTTCAGGCAATCAGCGGGTTCTGGAGCCGACCGGGGCGCCGGCCACCGAGGCTCCGGGGCCACGGGGGCCCTCCTGCGGTGAGGAGTTCCATGTCCCGCGCACCACGGCCGTCCCGCGCATCACGGCCGCGCTCCGCCGCCCTGACGGCACTGGCGCTCGCCGGCGCCCTGACCCTCGCCGTGGCCGGACCGGCTACGGCCTTCGCCACGGCCCATCACACCGACGACGAGGCCGGGGTGCTCGGCGAGGACCACGCCCGCGCGCACGCGCGGCTGCGCGAGGCCGCCCAGGGCCATCAGGGCTATCCGCAGGCGAAGCGCACGTCGAGCCTGGCCGCGCTGCGCGAGTCCCAGCGCAAGGGCAACGCGGCGTTCGACGCGGCCCGGTTCGGCCGGTTCACCGAGTTCTTCCCCTCCCCCGACTTCGGCGTCCACATGGCCCAGCTGCCGACGGGCAAGGTGTTGCTCTTCTCCTTCGAGCGGGTGGAGACCGATCCCACCAAGGAGACCGGGCCCACCAACACGGTCGGCCGGACCAACGCGGGCCGCGCCTACCTCTGGGACCCCGCCCGCGGCACCGGGGCCAAAGCCTTCGAGAACGTACCGCCACCGGTGGTGTTGATGCCCGACGGCGCCTACGCCCCGCGCCCGGCGCCGTTCTTCTGCGCCGGTCATTCCTACCTCCCCAACGGCATGGTGGGGGTGTTCGGCGGCAACGTCGGCGGCAAGGGCGGCAGCGGCGCCAAGCTGTCCTTCGTGTTCGACCCGTGGACCGAGAAGTGGTTCCGCAACCGCGACATGGCGGTGGGCCGTTGGTATCCCTCGGTGGTGACCGGGCCGGACGGTCGGCAGATCATCATGTCCGGCCAGTCCGAGCGCGGTACGGGCACCCCCACTCCGGTGGTGGAGCGCTTCCCCGCGCTCGGGCGGCCCGTGCCCTGGCGTTCGTACGACATCCCGGCGAACGTCCCCGCGGGACGGCTCCGGTCCGAGGCCCCCTTCCGGAACGACTATCCGCACCTCTTCTCGCTGCGGGACGGGAAGATCTACGGACTCGGCCGCGACGCCGACCAGCAGTGGCTGTTCGACCCGGTCAAGGACACCCGCACGAATCTCCCCCGACGGCCGGCCGACTTCCGGGGCTACGGTTCGGCCGTGCCGCTCCCGGCCGGTCTCCGGGGCCCGGACTCCGTCCTGGTGCTCGGCGGCGACCCGCGCGACCCGCTCACGTACCGGCTCTCCGGCGGCCGCTGGAGCATCGAGGAACCACGGGCCTTCGGCCGCACCCAGGACGGGACCCTGATCCTGCCCGACGGAACCCTGATCACGGTGAACGGTGCCCTGGACACCCGGAACTACGGCAACGGGCCCTTCAACCCGAAGGCCGATCCGAAGTACCGGCAGATCGAACTGCGCGACGCCCGCGGCCATTGGAAGCTCGGTCCGGCCCAGCGGCTGCCCCGCGGCTACCACTCCAACGCCCTGGTCCTGCCGGACGGCCGGATGATGGTCACCGGCGACGAGCTCCAGCAGATCGCCAACGATCCCGACATCAAGGACGGGATGGACGGCAGCATCGAGCTGTACGAGCCCGCCTACCTGCACCGGGGCGCCCGACCGGCGCTCGACCGGGCGCCCCGGGGCGACCTCGCCCACGACACGGTCTTCCAGGTCACGAGCTCGACGGCGAAGGACGTCACGCGCGCCGTGCTGCTGGCGCCGACGACCGTCACCCACTCGGTGAACACCAGCCAGCGCCACCTGGACCTGCGGATCACCGGCGTCCAGGGCGCCACGATCGGGCTCCGCACGCCCCCGACCGCGGCCGACGCCCCGCCCGGGTACTACATGCTCTTCCTGCTCGACGCCAAGGGCGTGCCCAGCACCGCGAAATGGATCAAACTGGGCACCCGCTAGACGGCGTCGAAGCTCACCACGGCCGCGCGGCCGGTCGTACGGATCCGGCAGTCGAGCGGGCCCGTCAGCAGGGCCGCGTCGTACGGGAGCAGGTCCGCGCGGTCACCGGGCCGTTCGAGTACCGCCGGTCCCTCCAGGGCGGCCACCAGCAGGGTGCCGCCCGGCGGGACCGTAAGGGCGAGCGCGCCCCGTACGACGGCGGTCCGCGCCTCCACCGCACCCCTGCGGTACATCACGTTGAAGTTCACGACGGGGCCGGCGAGGAGCAGGCAGTCGGTCGGCTCGTCTCCCGGGAAGTCCTGCGGTGCGAACCGTTCGTCCACGAGCCGGCGTACGCCCGCCACCGTGAGGTCCATCCCCGCGCCCTCGGCGAGGGTCAGGGTGCGTGCGACACCGGGGAAGGCCGAGAAGGGGCCGTCGGCCCCGACCTCGGCCAGGCTCACGCGCCAGCCGAAGTCGTCCATGCCGGCGCCCTCGGGCCAGGCCGCGATCTCCCGGGTGACTCCCCCGCCGTTCTTCCAGACGGTAGCGGTCCGGTCGGCCGCCCGAAGGATCCGGATCCCGGCGCCGCTCGCCGCCCCCACGGCGATCAGGCCTTTTCCATCGAGGGGCGCAGGCGGCCCAGCAGGGCGTAGAGCGTCGCGCTCTCGGCCTCGTCGAGGGTGTCCAGGGCGCCGTGCATGGCCTGCATCTCCTCGCGTACGCGGCGGATGACCTCGCGGCCCGCGTCCGTCGCGACGACGTTCTTCACGCGGCGGTCGGTCGGGTTCGCCTCCCGGCGCACCAGCTCGCGGGCCTCCAGGCGGTCGACGATGCCGGTCACGTTGGAGGCGTCGCACACCAGCAGGGTGGCGAGGCCGCGCATGGGCACGGGGCCGTCGAGCTGGGCGAGGACCCTGGCCTGCGTGGAGGTCAGGCCGTGCTGGGCCGCGGCTGCCGCGAACTCGCGCCATTGGGCGGTGCCGATCGCGGCGAGCAGCTCCAGCAGCTGGAGCTTGGTGGGGGTCTGCGTGGCGGTGTCGCTCATACCTGGAGCGTACTCAGGATGCTTCACATTATCAATTGTTTACTTGACCACCTTAACTATCGACGTCTACCGTCGGTCGAGTTACTTGAGAAGGTCAAACATCTGCGTTCCGAAGCTCTTCAGCTCCGAAACACGAAGAAGGTTCACCCCAGCCATGAGCACCCACTCCCCCGCCACCCCGGCCGCCGGGCACCGGAACGAGACGGTCATCGTCTTCGCCCTGAGCCTGGCCGCCATGGTCGTGTCGATGATGCAGACCCTGCCGGTCCCGATCCTCGGCCTCATCCGCGAAGACCTCGGCACGACCACGGCCAACGTGAGCTGGGTGACCACCGCGACCCTGCTGTCGGCCGCCGTCTTCACCCCGCTGCTCGGCCGGTTCGGCGACCAGCACGGCAAGAAGCCCACCCTGGTCGCCGTGCTCGGCGTCATGGTCGTCGGCTCCGTCATCGCCGCCCTGGCGTCCTCGCTGCCGCTGCTGATCCTGGGCCGGGTGCTCCAGGGTGCCGCCACCGCGATCTTCCCGCTGGCCCTGTCGGTCCTGCGCGAGGAAGTCCGCCCGCAGAAGCTTCCGGGCGCGATGGCCCTGGTCAGCGGCACGCTCGCGTTCGGCAGCGGGCTCGCGCTCGTCGCGACCGGGCTGCTCACCTCCGGTTCCGGCGCGGACTACCGCAACGCCTTCTGGATGGCGACCGGCTTCGCGCTGCTCGCCCTGCTCGCGGTGGTGTTCCTGGTCCCGGCGACCCGCCACAAGACCGGCGGCCGCACCGACTTCCTCGGCGCGCTGACCCTCGGCATCGCGCTGCTCCTGCTCCTGCTGCCGATCTCCCAGGGCCACGAGTGGGGCTGGGACTCCGCCCGTACGCTGGGCAGCTTCGCCGGCGCCGCCGTGATGGCCGCCGTCTGGGTGCTCGTCGAGCGCAAGGTGCGTGAGCCGCTCGTCGACATGAGGATGTTCGTCCACCGCCCGGTGCTGATGGCCAACCTGGCCGGCGTCCTCGTCGGCTTCGGCATGTTCGCGAACTTCCTCGGCGTCTCGTACCTCGTCCAGATGCCCGAGGCCCTCACCGGCTACGGCTTCGACGCCTCCATCCTGCGCGCCTCCGTACAGTTCCTGCTGCCCGGCGCCATCGTCTCGCTGCTCGCCTCGCCCGTGGGCGGCCAGATCGTGCGCCACCGCGGTCCGCGTACGGCCCTGGCCCTGGCCGCGGCGCTCGGCGCGGCCGGCTTCGCCTGGCTCGGCCTGGACCACCAGCACAGCTTCTCGGTGATCGGCGCCGGGCTCGTCGTCGGCGCGGCCGTCAGCTTCGGCTACGCGGCCATGCCCGCCGTGATCATGTCCAGCGTCCCGCACCACCAGAGCGGCATCGCCAACGGCATCAACTCGATCTCCCGTTCCACGGGCAGCGCGATCGGCAGCGCCGTCGTCACCACGATCCTGGCCTCCAAGACCATCGAGCACCTGCCGGCGGGGGTTCCCCCGCTGCCGGCCGAGTCCGGATTCACCCTCACCTTCGGAATCGGCGCGGTGGCCTTCGCGCTGGTCGCGGTGATCGGCTGGATCGGCCTGCGGAGCGGGCACGGCACCGTGGCCGCGGCCGCCGGACAGCCCGTGGCGGCCGCCACGGTGACCGAGCAGGCGGACACGGCCGAGAAGGTCGAAAAGGTCGAGAAGGTCGACGCCACCCGCTGACCGACCGCCCCGTCGCCCGACCCGCCGGCCCGGCGGCCCGACCTCCGCGTGTCGCTCGCGGCGGTCGGGCCCCCGGGCCTTGCATGGTGGAGCCATGAAGGCTACGGACGTCATCGCCGACGGTTTCGGACGCATCCGGGAGATCGTGCACGAGGTCGTGGAAGGGGTCCCGCCCGAGCTGCTCAACGCTCGCGTGGACCCGGCGGCGAACTCGGTCACCTGGCTCGTCTGGCATCTGACCCGGGTCCAGGACGACCACATCGCGGACGCGGCCGGCACCGAGCAGGTGTGGGACACCGAAGGCTGGGCGGACCGCTTCGCCCTGCCGCTGCCCGCCGGGTCGACCGGGTACGGTCACTCGCCGCGGGACGTCTACACCGTACGGGTCGACTCGGGCGAGCTGCTCCTGGGCTATTTCGACGCGGTGCACGAGCGGACCGCGCGGTACGTCCGTGGACTGGCCGCCGCCGATCTGGACCGGGTGGTCGACGAACGCTGGGACCCGCCGGTCACCCTCGGGGTACGCCTGGTCAGCGTGCTCGGGGACGACCTTCAGCACGCCGGGCAGGCGGCCTTCGTACGGGGCGTGCTGGAGCGGGACCAGGGCCTCTGAGGAAACCGCGGCCCCGCGGCGCCCGCGGGCGGCGCGCCCGGACGCACGGAGGCCGGGACCCTCTACGGGTCCCGGCCCTCCATCTCTTACGCTCCGCTCGCCTCGAGCATGCCCTCGCGCTCGACGATCTTCACCCGCTCGCGGCCCTGGGGCTCACCGAGGGCCTTCTCCGCCGCGTCCAGCCGGTGCCAGCCCTCCCACGTCGTGTACCGGACGCCGCGCTCGGCGAGGAAGGCCTCCACGGCCTCCGGCGCCGGGGCGGTCGGCTCGCTCAGGCGGCCTTCGGCGTGGTCGGCGAGCAGGTTCGCGACGGTCTCGTTCGCGTCGCCCTTGGTGTGGCCGATCAGGCCGACCGGACCGCGACGGATCCATCCGGTGACGTACGTCGACCGCAGGTGGCCACCGGCGTCGATCACGCGGCCGCCCTCGTCCGGGACGGTGCCCGACTCGACGTCCCAGGGGAGCTTGGGCAGCTCGTCGGAGAGGTAGCCCACGGCCCGGTAGACGGACTGGATGTCCCAGTCGGTGAAGTTGCCGGTGCCCTTGACGTTGCCCGTGCCGTCGAGCTCGGTTCGCTCGGTGCGCAGTCCGACGACCTTGCCGTCCTCGCCGAGGATCTCGGCGGGCGACTCGAAGAAGTGCAGGAACAGCTTGTGCGGGCGCTCGCCGATGTCGCGGATCGCCCAGTTCTCCAGGGTCTTGGCGACCATGTCGGCCTGCTTGTTCGCGCGACGGGTGGCTATGGAGCCCTCGTCGTAGTCGATGTCCTCGGGGTTGACGATGACCTCGATGTTGGGCGAGTGGTCCAGCTCGCGCAGCTCCATCGGGCTGAACTTGGCCTGCGCCGGACCGCGGCGTCCGAAGACGTGCACCTCCAGGGCCTTGTTCGCCTTGAGGCCGTCGTAGACGTTGGCCGGGATCTCGGTCGGCAGCAGCTCGTCGGCCGTCTTCGCGAGGATGCGGGCGACGTCGAGGGCGACGTTGCCGACGCCGAGCACGGCGACCTTCTCGGCCTCCAGCGGCCAGGTGCGCGGGACGTCCGGGTGGCCGTCGTACCAGGAGACGAAGTCGGCGGCGCCGTAGGAGCCGTCGAGGTCGACGCCCGGGATGGTGAGCGCGCGGTCGGCCGTGGCGCCGGTGGAGAAGATCACGGCGTCGTAGAAGGACTGCAGCTCGTCGAGGCTGATGTCGTTCGGGTAGTCGACGTTGCCGAAGAGGCGGACCTGCGGCTTGTCGAGCACCTGGTGAAGGGCGGTGATGATGCCCTTGATCCGGGGGTGGTCGGGGGCGACGCCGTACCGGATCAGGCCGAAGGGCGCGGGCATCCGCTCGAAGAGGTCGATGGACACGCCGGGCTCGACGGCTGCCTCGGACTTCAGCAGCGCGTCGGCGGCGTAGATACCGGCGGGGCCGGCACCGACGATTGCTACCCGCAGAGGGCGAGGCATGACAGAGGTTCCCTTCGAGCGACGGCAAGGTGGATCAAAGGGAACCCTAAACGAAGGTAAACCTAACTCAGCACCCGGTATCCCTTTATGACCCCATAATCAAAACTTATGACCTCTCCAAGCAGCGCTTGGAGCATAGGGGAACTCGCTGGTCAGCAGGTGGACCACCTGACAGACTGAAGCCGCTTGATCACCCCAGGAGGACAGATGGCTGACGAAACCGACACCCCTCAGGACGAGTCCCCGGCCGAAGCGGCCAAGCGCCGGTTCCGGGAGGCCCTGGACCGCAACGCCGCGAACGCCCAGTCCCAGCAGGCCCACCAGAACCGGGCCAAGGTCCAGGGCTCCAGCAGCGCCGCCAGCGGCAAGAACAAGAAGGTCCGCCGCAAGAGCGGCTGACCCTCGGACCCGGGGAGCCGGCCCCCGCCGTCACGGCCGGGGGTGGCTCGATCCGGGATTGGGCCACACGGGTGAGTGGGGATAACCCCGAGCACTGCCGACAGTTGATCAGCACGTCCCGCCGAGGGCAGCCATCACATGCGACAGTGCGACAGAAGGATCTCCACATGTTCAAGAAGTTCATGGCCACCGCAGCCGCCACCGCCGCCGTGCTCGGCGCGGGTGCCGCAGTCGCCTCCCCGGCGATGGCGATCGGCAACGACAACGGCGTCAACACCGTGAACGGCAACAACGCGGCCCAGATCTACGGCAACCAGGAGACGTCAGGCAAGATGAGCCCGCAGCTCGGCGCCATCCAGGGCTCGCTCAACAAGCTCTGCGTCGGCCTGCCGGCCAAGGTCAACGCCCAGTCCGTCCTGGCGCTCATCGCCAACGTCGGCGTCCAGGACGTCAACGTGCTCGCCAACCCGCAGAACCAGCAGTGCGCCGAGAACTCCACCCAGGCCAAGGGTGACGAGGCCGTCTCGCACATCGCCAGCAACATCCCGGTCCTCTCCGGAAACCTCTCCCAGGGCAGCTGATCGGCTCGATTTCGCGCCGGTGTCACGCGTCACGCGTGACACCGGCGCGTTTCATTTGGTCTAGACCTTGACAGGTTCAGACCATTTTCGCTTCAGTGGGCACCGTTCCCCCACGGCAAGTCCCCCCACTGAAGGAGCAGTTACGTGATACGTGCGCTTCGCCTCCGCGCCCTCGCACTCACCGCCGCCGCGGCCGTCACGGCCGGCCTCGCCCTCACCCTCCCCTCCTCCACCGCCGTCGCAGCGGCCCCCTGCGCCGGCGCCTGGGCCTCCTCCGCCGTCTACACCAACGGCATGAGCGCCTCGTACGGCGGCCACAACTGGCAGGCGAAGTGGTGGACCCAGGGCGAGACGCCCGGCACCACCGGCCAGTGGGGCGTCTGGGCGGACCAGGGCACCTGCGGCGGCGGGGGCACGGACCCGGACCCGGGCAACCCCAGCGGATTCGTGGTCTCCGAGGCCCAGTTCAACCAGATGTTCCCGAACCGGAACCCCTTCTACACCTACAACGGCCTGGTAGCGGCGTTGTCCGCCTACCCCGGGTTCGCCAAGACCGGCGACGACACCACCAAGCGGCGCGAGGCCGCGGCCTTCCTCGCGAACGTCTCCCACGAGACGGGCGGGCTCGTGCACATCGTGGAGCAGAACACCGCCAACTACCCCCACTACTGCGACGCGAGCCAGCCGTACGGCTGTCCCGCCGGACAGGCCGCCTACTACGGGCGCGGGCCCATCCAGCTCAGTTGGAACTTCAACTACAAGGCGGCCGGTGACGCCCTCGGCATCAACCTGCTCGCCAACCCGTACCTCGTGGAGCAGGATCCGGCCGTCGCCATGAAGACGGCGCTCTGGTACTGGAACACCCAGAACGGCCCGGGCACGATGACCGCCCACGCCGCCATGGTGAACGGAGCGGGCTTCGGGGAGACCATCCGCTCGATCAACGGTTCCCTGGAGTGCAACGGCGGCAACCCCGCCCAGGTCCAGAGCCGCATCTCGAAGTACCAGAGCTTCACGCAGCTGCTCGGGGTGACCCCCGGGAACAACCTCGGCTGCTAGCCGGCGCGGTGGTCACCGCGCGCGCAGCGCGGTGGCCAGTTGGGCCCGTGAGCGGACGTCGAGCTTCTGGTAGATCCGGGTCAGGCGGGCCTCCACCGTCTTGACGCTGAGGAACAGTTTCGCCGCGGCCTCCTGGTTGCTGGCGCCCTGGCTGACCAGCAGCGCGAGCCGACTCTCGGCGTCGGTCAGGGTCGCGGCCGCCGGTACCCGCGCACCGGCGCCGTCGCCGGGGGCCGGTTCCCTGGCGAGCTCCGTCCAGGGGGCGGCCCCGGCTCGGTCGAACACCTCGGCCGCGGCCCGCAGAGCCGCGCGGGCCGGCGCCCGCCGGCGCCGTCGGCGCTCCACCCGGGCGAGGGCGAGCAGCGTACGGCCCCGTTCCAGCGGCAGGCGCAGGAGGTCGAAGCGCTGGGCGGTGGCCTCCAGCAGGTGCACGGCCGCGTCGGCGTCGCCCTGCGCGGACAGGCACAGCCCGCGGGCCCGGTCGAGGGCCGCGACGACCCCGGTGCGGCCGAGGCCGACGGCGACCGTGCGGACGGAGGCCAGCAGTCGGGCCGCCTCCTCGGGGGCGTCGGCGGCGATCAGGGCCTCGGCGAGCTCCCCGTGCCAGCGCAGGATCGAGGGGTCCACCACCTGCTGGGCGGCCTCCAGCTCGGCGACCCGGCGCAGGGTGGCGACGGCCTTCGCCGCCTCCCCCGTGGCGAGTTCGACCAGGCCGAGCGCGTGCAGGCTGCGGGAGAGGAAGACCTGGTCCTGCTCCTCCTGGGAGGCCTGGATGCCGCGCCGGGCGTAACCCGCGGCCCGGGCGAAGCTGCCGCCCATGGCCTCCGCCATCGCGGCGACGTACCAGGCGGGGCCGGGCGAGAGGCCCGCGTCTATCGTGAGATCCAGGGCCCGGCGGGCGTGGGCGGAGGCGGCCTCGCACCGGCCGCCGCGCAGTTCCACCTCGGTGAGGCTGCGCAGCACCTCGAAGACGTCCTCGGCGGAGCCGGTGCGCTGGACGGCGGGCAGCAGGACCATGAGCTGGCGGCGGGCGTCGTCGAGGCCGTCGTCGAAGAGGGCGTGCCGGACGGCGAGGTACTGGGGCGCGTTGCGCATGCCGAGCGGCACCTCGGGGGCGGGCAGTGCGAGGGCCTCGGCCAGGATCGCCTCGGCTCCGGGGTCGCCGAGGATGCGGCCCATCCGGGCCCGTACGGTCAGGGCCATGGCCTCGGCGACCTGGTCGCCGCCGAGTGCGGCGAGCGCCCCGGCGCGGGCCGCGGCGTCGCGGGAGCGGACCGGGTCGCCGTCGCTGAGGTTGTGCTTCCAGGCGATCCGCAATTGGACGGCGGCCTGCAGCGAGGGGTCGCCCGCGGCCTCGTCCATGGCGTACGCGATGGTTTCGTCGAGGGCGCCGAGAGCCTGCCCGGCGGCGTCGATCACGGCGAGCCGGGCCCGTACCCGGTCGGCGGGTGAGGCGTCGCGGGCCAGGACGGCACCGGTGGCGCGGCGGGCGAGGTCGGCTCGGCCGGACCAGCCGGCGTCCTCGGCGGCCGCGACCAGGCGGGCCAGTTCCTCGCCGGCCAGCCAGGACGGCGTACGTTCGGCCGCGAGCAGGCCCAGCTCGGCGGCGAGGGCGCGCTGGCCCCGGCGGCGGCAGGCCGCGGCGGCCTCGGTGATCTCCTCGGCCAGCCACTGGTCGGGGGTGTCCACGGCCAGCGCGCGGTGCCGTACGGCCTGGACGGGGTCGTCGACGGCGGCGGCCAGGGCCGCGTGCCCGGCGGCGCGTTCGGGCCAGCCCGCGTCGGCGGCGAGGGCGGTGGGCAGGGCGCCGGCGGTGAACTCCACGGAGCCGTCCTCCCCCACCCTGACCAGCGCGGCGCGTTCCGCCTCGGCCAGCTCGGCCTCGGCGTCGGGGCGGCCCGCCCGGCGCAGCAGGGAGATGGTGGGGCGGGCGGCGAGGGCGGCGAGCAGCAGGGTGCGGCGGGCCTGGGCGGGGGCCCCGGCCAGGAGCCGGCGGGCCACCTCGCGGGCCTGTCCGGAGACGGGCAGGGCGTCGGCGTGGTGGGCGCTGCAGTCGCGGGCCTCGGCGGCTTCGGCGAGGGAGTGGCCGAGGGCGAGGGCGAGGCGCGGGTTACCGCCGCTGGCCTGGTGGATGCGGCCGGCGAGGCGGGCCGGGAGGCCGTGGCGGACGAGGAGTTCGGCGACCTCGTCGGCCCCGAGCGCAGGGACGCGGATGGCGGGGACGCCGGGGCCGCAGAGGGGCTCGCCCACGGGGACCCCGCCCTGGACGCATTCGGCGACCAGGACCCGTACGCCGGGCGGGGTGAGGCGCAGGGCGAAGCGGAGCAGGTCGGTGCTCTCGGCGTCGAGCCACTGGGCGTTGTCGAGGACGAGGAGGACGGGGTGGCGGTCGGCGAGCGCCCGCAGCACCTCGACCACGGCGAGGCGCAGCGCGATGTGGTCGCGGCCGGCCCGGGGCGCGTCGGCTTCGCGGCGAAGGAGGGCTATGGCGGTGCGCTGGGGGCCGGAGAGCTGTTCCAGGGCGCCGCCGGGTACGGAGGCGAGGAGGGCGGCGGCGGACGCCTCGGGTATCCATTGGTCGGCGGCCTCGGGGGCGAGACACAGCACGGTCTCGCTGCGCGATTCGGCCGCGGCCGCGACGGCGCGCACGACCTCGGTCTTGCCCGCGCCGGCGGGCCCGATCAGCAGAGCCCGGCCGTGCGCGGTCAACGCGCGGTCGACCGCCTTGACCAGTTCTCCCTGTCCGACACTTGTGTCAGCGTGCCCCGTCGCCGCCACCACGCACAGCCACCAGCCTCTCGATCCCCAGCTCCTGTGCCCTTCCTGTGAGAGGCGACAATACGAGGTCGAGTGGCGGGCGACCACGGATTGTGACGCAGAAATCAGTCACGTCCCGGGAAAACCCGTCGGACCTGCCGATACGAGGTGTATCAGCAGGTCCGCGGGCTCGCTTTGGTCCGTACTATCTGGTCGTCAGGCCGAGTTGGCTCGTGATCAGAAGGTCAGGTTCCAGGAGTCGATCTTGCCGGTGTCGCCGCCGGCGTTGTCGTTGACGCGCAGCTTCCAGGTGCCGTTCGCGACCTCGGAGGAGGCGTTCACGGTGTAGACCTGGTTGATGTTGTCGGTGCTGCCGCCGGAGCGGTTGTGCACGGTGTAGACGGTGCCGTCGGGGGCGACGAGGTCGACCTTGAGGTCACCGATGTAGCTGTGCACGATGTTCACGCCGACCTTGAGGGTGGCCGGGGCGTTGCCGGTGACACCGCTGACGGTGATCGAGCTCTCCACGGTGGTGTTGTCGCCGATGGCGACGTCCGTGGTGTTCTCGAAGCCGCCGGTGGGCGGGGTCGTCGTGGTCACGGCGGCGACGGTGGCCGCCGCGTCGGCGAGGCCGGCGCCGCAGCCGCCGGTGCAGGTGCCGGGCAGCGGGCGGGCGTTGGCCTTGATCGCCGCTTCGATCTGGGCCGGGGTCAGCGAGGACTTGGCCGACTTCAGCAGGGCGGCGAGACCCGCGACGTGCGGAGCGGCCATGCTGGTGCCCTGGTAGGGCTTGTAGGACTCGGCACCGGGGGTGGTGGTGCCGGCGTTCAGGGTGGAGAGGATCGCGTTCTCGGGGGTGGTGACGGTGCCGGGCGTGTCGGTGGCGCGGCGGGTCTCACCACCCGGGGCGGCGATGTCGATGATCGTGCCGAAGTTGGAGTAGTACGAGCGCTCGCCGGCGCGGTTCGTCGACGCCACGTTGATCACGTTGTTGCAGCTGGCGGGCGAGAAGCCGGACGCGTTGGCGTTGCTGTTGCCGGCGGCGACGACGACGGTCGTACCGCGGGCGACGGCGGCGTTGATGGCGTTCTGGTAGCTGGTGCCGCAGGTGCCCGAGCCGCCGAGGCTCATGTTGATGACCTTGGCGGGGGTGGCGTTGGCCGGAACGCCCGCGACCGAACCGCCGGAGGCCCAGGTGATCGCGTCGACGATGTCCGAGGTGGCACCGCCGCACTTGCCGAGGACGCGGACGGGCTGGATCTTCGCGCCGTAGGCGATGCCGGCGACACCCTTGGAGTTGTTGGTGGCCGCGGCGATGGTGCCCGCGACGTGGGTGCCGTGCCAGGAGGAGGTGCTGGCCTTGGAGCCGACGCCGCACTCGCCGTCGGTGGCGTTCCAGTCGCCCTCGTCGGCGGGGTTGCTGTCGCGGCCGTTGCCGTCGCGGGCCTCGGAGGAGGTCGAGATGAAGTCGTAGCCGGCGACGATGTTCGGCGCGACGTCCGAGTGGGCGACGTAGCCGGTGTCGATCACGGCGACGGTGACGCCGGCGCCCGTGGTCTTGTCCCAGGCAGCGGGGACGTTCATGCCGGCGGTGGACTCGAAGAGGTCCCACTGCTTGGCGTACTCGGTGTCGTTCGGGGTGACGGCCATGGCGTAGGCGCGGGTGTCCGGCTCGACGTAGGCGACGTCCGGGTCCGCGCGGAACTGGGCCATCACGTTCGCCGCGTCGGCCGGGGCGGTCGCACCACCCAGGTTGACGAGAGCGGCGCCGGTGCCGAGGCGGCGGTCGAACTTCGCCTTCTTGCCGGCCTTCTTGCCCTTGGCGGTGGCGTCGTCCGCCGCCGCGGTGTTCGAGCTGGCCTCGGTGGCCGAGGACTTGTATCCGACGATGAGGTTCTCGACCGGCGCGGTGGGGGCGACCGTGGCGGCGGGGGCCGCGGCGGGGGTCTCGGCGGCCAGGGCCACGGAGGCGGTCGCGGAGCCGGCGAGCAGGGTGACGGACATGGCCACCACAGATATGAGCCTACGTCTGGAAGCGTGCACGTGTTCCCCTTCGAGGGCCACTTCCGGGCATGCCGGAGCGACCGGTCAGTGCAGTGTGGGAGGTTCCGGCGGCCGCGGGACCGGGAGCGAGTTGGTCGAGCTCGCCCCGGCCTCCGCCGCGCGCCACGTCGCCCGAGCCGCAACGGCGGGGCCGGGCAACGGCGGTCCCGGCTCTTCCCCTGGCCGATGCCGCCTTCACGCCATGTGGGGTTGGCGTGTGTGCCGCAGGGCCAGGAGAAGATCGCCGGTGGGCAGACAGTAGGCAACACGGGGATGAACTCGATACGGGGAAAACCCTTGTCCACCCCCTGCGGCTCCCCCCAGGGTCCCTTCGGCAGGGCTCTGACCAGGCATGTTCGGTGACCGGGTAGGCGCCGCGCGGTACCGGGGACCGCG
The DNA here is from genome assembly GCF_043201215.1 of Streptomyces sp. NPDC048331. Classification (NCBI taxonomy): domain Bacteria; kingdom Bacillati; phylum Actinomycetota; class Actinomycetes; order Kitasatosporales; family Streptomycetaceae; genus Streptomyces; species Streptomyces sp. NPDC048331. The sequence goes on from NZ_JBICYT010000020.1 coordinate 112,905, forward strand.
GCGGGGGCCGGGTCTACCGCGGCGGGAACAGCTTGCGGAAGTACGTCCAGCTGGTCTCGTTCGGCTCGCTCCACTTCTCCGGCGCATGGGCGAATTCAGGCTGCTTTTCGGCGATGTAGGCGCGGGTGCGCTCCGGAACCTGCGTGTACGAGTCCAGCTTGCGACCGCGGCAGTGGAAGGTGAGGCCGCCGGGGCGCTGTCCCTGTTCCATCCAGGGCAGCCACGGGGACATCCGGGTCCAGGACATCGTGGCGGGGACGCTCACCGCGTCGGTGGTCAGGGTGGCCGCGGGCGCGAAGAACTGGAACAGCTCCAGGGCGCGGTAGGTGTCGTCGGCGGACTGCGCCGGGTACTCCTCGACGGGCAGGGGTGAGGGGTAGGCCAGCGGGATCTCCAGGCTGAAGCAGACCTGGTCGCCCAGTGCCGTCATGGGCACCGGGAACGGGCGCCACTTCTGGTTGGCCGGATCGTTCCAGACGTGGACCACGGGCTTGTCCTGCCAGGTCTCCAGGATCTCCCGGGTCACGGGGTCGAGGTAGAACGCGGCCTCCCTGGACAGGAGCTGGTAGCCGCCGAGCTCCTCGTCCGCCACGAGGCGCGCGACGTTGAGCCCTTCGAAGCCGAAGAGGCGCCGGTAGGGCTCGCCCGGGGACCAGGAGTGGACGTCCCCGGTCCACCAGTAGGTGACCTCGGCGCCGTCGAGCGAGGCGCGGGTGCGGGCGAAAGCGTGCAGGAGCTCGGCGGGTGTCAGCTCTGATGTCATACGCCCCACTGTGCGCGGTCGCCGCACGGCCGGACAAGCGTCCCCACGGACAACCTCGGCCCCGCCGGTGACCGGTCAGACGGCCGCGCGGCGTACGTGCAGGTGGCCGTCGAGCGGGAAGGCGGGGGGCTGAGCGGCCAGGGTCCTGTCGTACGGGTAGCCGCACTTGGCCGCGACGCGGCAGGACGCGGGGTTGTCCACCTGGTGGAGCAGTTCGAGGCGTTCGAGGCCGTCGGCCCGGAAGACGTCCAGGGACCAGGTGGTGAGGGCTTCCAGAGCTCGGGGCGCCACACCCCGGCCCCGAGCCCAGGCCGCCGTCCAGTAGCCGACCTCGGCGGCGGCCTTGCCGGGCGCGACCTCCTTGAGGACGACGTTGCCCACCAGCCGCGTCGGCGAGGACGCGCCCGGGCCCGCTTCCAGGACGGCGAAGGCGAACCGGACCCCGTCCGTCCAGCCCCGCTCCTGGGCCCGCACCCACCTCAGCGCGCCCTCCTCGGACCGCAGTCCGGGATCCGGGGCGGCCCCGACCAACGCGCCGATGTCGTCCACGCACCAGGGCCGGAGGGCGAGCGCGGGAGCGGTCGGTGTGGCCGTGGCCCGGAGCGTGACGGAAGTGATCATCAGCGAATCGTACGCAGCCCGTCCGGGCCCGTGCCGACGGGTGACGATGACGGCATGGTGAGGGCGCTCCCCTGCCCGAGCGGCAGCGGGCCGCGCTGACGCGGTGCCTCACACCGGGCCGGGGCACACCGCGGAATCCGGCACCTGGGAGCCGCCGAGAACGGGCCCGTACGCGCCCTCGGCGGGCCCGCGGCCGCGATTCGGTCGCGGTGCGCTCCCCCTGCGCGAACCGGCGTCCGACAGCCCGTCAGCCGGCCGCCCACACACTCGACAAACCGCCTCTGACCTGGCCTTTTCCTGGGATTCACCTAGGCTGGGGACATCTGCCGGACACCACCGAGGGGGATCTCGTGGGGAACGAAGCACGCGAGTACGATGCCAGCCACATCAAGGTGCTGGAATGGCCCGAAGCGGTTCGGATGCGGCCCGGGATGTACATCGGCTCGACCGGCGAACGCGGCGTGCACCAGCTGCTCTTCGAGGTCGCCGACCGGGCGGTGCACGAGGTACTGAGCGGCCGCGCCGGCTCCGTAGGCGTGACCTTCCTGGCGGACGGCGGCGTACGGGTGACCGACGACGGGCCGGGCGTCGCCTTCACGGCCGCCGGGAACACCGAGGGCCCGGGCCTCGAAGCCCTGCTGACCGAGTCCTCTTTCGGCGGGCGGCCCGACGACCGCCACGCCGTGGCCATGACGCTGTCCGGCCTGGGTCCTGCCGTCGCCAACGCCCTGTCGAGCCGCTTGACGGCCGAGGTGCGGCGTGAGGGGGTCCGCTGGGTCCAGGAGTACGTGCGCGGCGTCGCCGTCGCCCCGCCCACCGTCGCGGGTCCGGCGACCGGCAGCGGCACCACCCTCACCTTCCAGCCCGACGTCACCGTCTTCGGGGAGGCGCAGTGCTCGTTCGCCGTCCTGGCGGAGTACTTCAGGGAGCTGGCCTTCCTCAACCGGGGTCTGGACATCTCACTGACCGACGAGCGCCCTCCGGGCGGCCCCCAGGTGGCGAGGTTCCGCTTTCTGGGCGGGGTACGGGACTTCGTCCTCTCGCTCCCGGCACGGGCAGGGACCCCGGTGCACACGGACGTCATCGGCTTCGAGCGGGAGGACCCGCGGATGGCCGGGACGATGGAGGTGGCCCTGCGGTGGTGCGGCTCCTCCGAGGAGCGGATCCGCGGCTTCGCCAACAGCGGGGCCACGCCCTACGGCGGCACGCATGAGGTGGGCCTGCGCGAGGGGGTGGCGGCCGCACTCGACGCGTACGCGCGCGGGCGACGGATGCTGTCGGCGGAAGGACCCGACCTCGACGCCGACCGGATCACCGAAGGCCTCACGGCGGTCGTGTCGGTCAAGCTGGACCGCCCCGAGTTCGTCGGCGCCACACGCCGAGAACTGGGCAACGCCCCGGTGCGCGGCTGCGTCGGCGAGGCCGTCCGGGAGCACCTCGGCGCCTGGCTGGAGGAGAACCCGGAGCAGGCCACGGCCGTCGTCGACCGGATCCTGCGGGCCGAGGCCCTCGACTGAGCGCCGGCCGTGTCCCGGCCGTCTCCGGCGAACGGCGCCGGCGGGTGGCCGGGACATCGGCGATTCAGGCGTACCTCTCGAAGAGGGCTTGGACGTAGTCCTCCAGCCTCCGGCTCAGGACACCGGCCGTCAGGTCGACGCGGCCCAGCTCGCGCCAGGGCACGGCGACCTTCTCCGCCTCCGGCGCGAAGCCCAGGGCGTCCAGCAGTCGCCAGTACAGATGTGCGGTGCGGTCCTCGGTCAGGGTTCCTCCCGCAGCGGTGTAGCGGTCGGCGAAGCGCATCCCGGCCGGAACACCGTGCAGCAGGGTGAGGGCCGTCGAGCAGTGCGCCACGTCCAGGTCGGCGGGACCCCAGGAGGTCTCCACCCAGTCGACGACACCACTGATCCGAAGATCCCCGCCCGTGCCCGTGAAGAGGACGTTCCCGGGATGGAAGTCCCGGTGCAGGAAGCGGCCCTGATGGTCCGGGGGATCGCGGCGGATGACGTCGACCGCCCGCCGCCAGAGCTCGGGCCGCTCCGTGTCCGCGGGCGGCCGCACCCGCTCGGGGGAGGTCCAGGCCTGGTAGGTGCGCGGCCGCCGCTGCGCCGCCACCGGCAGCTGGTGGATGCGCACCAGCTGGCGGGCCAGCAGATCGGCGCGCTCGTCGGCCTGCCGATCGTCCAGACGCACGGTTCCCGGTAGCAGGGACATCAGCAAGGAAGGGTGGTCGCAGTTGCGCGCCGTGGCGTCCACGGCCACCAGCTCGGCCGCCGGCACGTCCGTGTCCGTGAGCAGGCGCATGATCGTCGCCTCCCGGGTCAGCAGGCCCTCCGCGTGCCGGAGATAGAAGGGCTCGACGAAGGAGCGCAGCACGAGTGAGCGGCGCCGACCGTCGGGGCCACCCAGGTCCAGACGGCGCATCCGTGAGGTCCAGCCGCCGCGCAGCCGTACGACCCCTTCGATGCGTTCGGCCTCGGGTAACTCCTTCTCCACCCAGGAGCGCGTGGCACCCCAGTCCTCGCCGTCAGGATCGACACCCATGCCCTCGGCCCCCTCGCCCTCGGTCGTGGAGGCAGCCTATCGATCTTCCCGCGGACCGCCGTGCGGACGCCAGGTTGACGACGGGGACGCCACCGGCAACGGTGACCGGCATGGAGAACGAACGCCCGCTGCTCACTCTCGCCCTCTGCCTGGTCCTGGGCGGTGTGCTGATCGCAGCGGTACTGGGGGCGTGGCGGACGGTCGGTCCGCGCGCCGGGGAAGCGGACGGTCGGCCGGTGGCGTCCGACTACGTGGACATCCGCGAGGTCCCGCGCGCTCCTGCGGCCGCTCCCGTCTCCGGGTCCGAGGGATCGGCCGGTTCGATGGTGGTCGATTGCGGCCGCAACGAGGAGCGGCACTACAACGAGGACAATCTCGTGGTCTCGCCCGGCCTGCCGGGCGGCGCCCATCACACGCACGCCTACGTGGGGAACCTCTCCACCGACGCGCTGTCGACGGAGGCCTCGTTGGGCGCGGCCGCCACGAGCTGTGCGGGCGGCGACCGGTCCACGTACTACTGGCCCGTCCTCCGTCGCCCCGACCGCCCGGGCGCGCACGCGCACGAGGATTCGGCGGGGCACGGGAACGTCGGCGAGATCGTGCCGGAGGCCTCGGTCCGGGTGGAGTTCCGCGGCAATCCCGTGAGCAAAGTGGTGCCGATGCCGCGCTTCCTGCGCGGGATGACCGGCGACGCCGTCGCGTACACGGCGGGCAGCGAGGCCGACGTCCGGGCCCGCTGGGGGTGTTCGGGCTCCCCCGACCGGGCCACCACCCGCTATCCGCGCTGCCCGGTGGGCGAGCGCGTCACCCGCACCCTCGTCTTCCCGAGCTGCTGGAACGGCCTCGACACCGTCGGCGCCACGCACCGGTCGCATCTGCTGTTCACCGCCGCGAACGGCGTCTGCCCGAAGGACACCTTCCCGGTGCCCGAGCTGCGCGTCTCCCTCGCCTACGAGATCCCCCCGGGGCTGAACGTGGCCCTCGACTCCTTCCCCGAGCAGCGGCACAGCCCGAAGACGGATCACGCGATGTTCGTGAACGCGATGACCGACCGGCAGATGGCCGCGGTCGTCGACTGCCTCAACAAGGGCCGTGCCTGCCGGACCTGAGCGACCCGACCCGCGTGACGCAGGTCACATGAACCGAATCCGTCCCGGTGGCGTGTTCCGACCGCACCACATATGCGAGGAAGACGGAGAGGGTGAGATGGCCGGACCACTGTGGCCCCGCACTCGGCGGGGCTCGACCGATGAGGCACTGATCAAGTCGGTGTACGAGGAGCACGGTCACGCCCTGCTCGCGTACGCCACCCGGCTGACCGGGGATCGGGCCGCCGCCGAGGATGTCGTACAGGAGACGCTGATCCGGGCCTGGCGCCACTCCGAGGTGCTGGTCAACGGAAAGGGCTCGGTGCGCGGCTGGCTGCTCACGGTGGCCCGCAACATCATCACCGACCGCTACCGGGCCAAGGCCGCCCGACCGCCCGAGGTGTCCGGTGCCTCGTCCGCTCCCCCGGTGGAGGCGGACCACGCCGACTCCGTGGTGGACAGCATGACGGTCCTGGGGGCCCTCGATCAGCTGTCGCCGGAACATCGGGACGTACTGAAGGAGTTGTACTACCGGCAGCTCAGCGTGGCGGAGGCGGCCGACAGCCTCGGCATCCCGGCGGGTACGGTCAAATCTCGCTCGCACTACGCCCTCAAGGCGCTGCGCGACGTCTTCAAGAGCGACGGATTCAGGGACATCGGTTCCAGAGAAGGAAAGCGATCGGGCAGGCCGCCCCAGCAGCCCGCCGGACTGCGTGAGGTGGTGGCATGAACCGGCAGAGGCACGAGGAGGAACTGCTCGGCCCCTATGTGCTCGGTGTCCTGGACGCCGAGGAGATCCGCCGGGTCGAGGAACACACGAGCGGATGCGTGCAGTGCCGGGAGGAGGTGGCCGCGTTGCGCGAGATGGAGGCGGCTCTGGGCGAGGTGCCCGACGAGGCGTTCCTCGACGGACCGCCGCAGGGCGGTGACCTGCTGCTCCAGCGCACCCTGCGGCAGATGCGCGGGGAGCGGGCCGGTGACTCGCGACGGCGCGCGGGCCTCGCGGGACTGGCGGTGGCGGCCTCGCTGGCCGCCGTGTTCTGGGCCGGCACCCAGCTGGGTACGGCCGATCCGGACGTGGTCGCGCGCCCCGAACCGCCGTCCCCGACGGCCACGGCGAACCCTTCGCCGCCGCCCGCCGGGACCAAGACGCTCTCCGGGACGGATCAGGCCTCGGGCGTGCGGATGACCGTACAGATGACGCCCGCGACGAAGTGGGTACGGGTGCGCGCCGCGGTCACGGGAGTTCCGTCGGGTGAGCGGTGCCGGCTGGTCGTGGTCTCCAAGAACGGTACGCGCACGACCGCCGGCAGCTGGGTCGTGGGCAGCCAGGAGAACGGCGAGGGCAAGGGCGCGGGGCTGGACGGTTCGGCGGCCGTGGACCCGTCGGACGTCAAGGCGATCCTGGTCGAGAACGAGTCGGGCCGGACGTTCGTGTCCGTACCGGTCTGACCGGAACCGCGCGGCGGGCGCGAACGTGACGGAGCCCGGGAGCATATCCAGCTCCCGGGCTCCTGTGTGCCACCCAATTGCGCACACCGGCACGTTTAAGAGTCGCGGATCATTCTTAGATCGACGTGTTCTACCTTTGAACTACCGCGCCATGAGGAGAGGCGCAGAGGGGACTTGAACCCCCATCCATCGATGATCGTCCACGCTCGGTCGATCCGGTGTTCGGCGGCGAATACTGAGACTGGAGCGATAATCTGAGATTGACGGGGCCGCCTCTACCAGCTTGGGCCAACCCGGCGCGTACATGCCGGGTGAGGGATTCGAACCCCCGACTGACACCCCATATTTCAGCTTCAACATCAGTTTCAGCTTGCGCTCTCGCGCACCCCCTGCAGACATACAGAGGGAGTTCGATGGGCTACTTGAACAAGTAGCCGAACACCGCGTCGCCGACCCTCTGGTCGGTGACCTCGGCGCTGTTGGCCTCCTCGCGGGCGAACTTCACGGCCTGCTGGAGCTTCTCCACACGGTCGAGCAGCTCGTTGACCCGGCGGGCCGGCAGCGCGCCGGAGAACTTCACGGTCGTCCAGTACCCGACCGGAATGTCCTCGTAGTACACCTCGACCTGCGCCGGGTGCTTCTCGGTGGCCTCGGCCTTCACGTGGTTGCGCGGCACCTTCTTGGTACGGATGGTGCGCACCGGGTCCGTCTTCCACGAGTCCGTGGACGGGTCCAGGTTCCAGGATTCGGAGGCGTCCAGTACCGGCAGCTTCCGCACGAAGGTGTGCATGTCGGTGAGCTGCTTCTCCAGGAAGAGCAGGTACGGCACGGGCACCTGCGCCAGCAGGACCGTTCCGTCGACGACGACATCGGCGGCCGCGGTGCGGTTGGCCCAGTCCTTGGTCGCCGTCACGTCGAACAGTCGCGTCAGGGTGCCCGCTGTCGCCCGCAGTACGTCCTCGGCCTTGACCTGGACCCGGGTGGACTCGGGCGGCAGCTGCTCGCCCTCCTCGTCCTTGGGCTGGTAGGTCCGGGAGATGCCGGCCAGCAGGGCGGGCTTCTGGACGTCGTGGTGAGCCTGCGTGAGCTCCTGGAGGGACTTGGACTTGACGCCCTTTTCCACTGCGATGATCTGATTCAACTTCGGCACGCGCTCAACCTAGCAGTCGATTGTCCGATCATTCACCGGGATTTCCGGCACCTGCGCCCGGTCCAGGAGCAGGCGCATGTCCGCGGCGGGAAGTGCGGGATTGGCCGCCGCGGCTCCGGCCGCCTCGGTGTCGGGATCGGCGAGCAACTCCCGGATTCTGGCGACCGGGAGCCGGGGGTCACGGGCGGCCTCGTTGCGGGTCTGCGGGTCGCGGGTGAGGCGGTCGAGCAACTGCGGCTCCAGCTCCGGGTCCCGCAGGGCGAGGCGCCGGCGCTCGGGGTCCGGAGAGTCGCCGAAGCGCGCGGCGAGGCCTGCGGTGGGGAAGCCAGGTCGGGTGATCAGCATGCGTACGGCGCGGTGGGTGCCGTTCAGGTAGAGGTCAAGGAGCAGCTCGGGCGGCGGCTCCGGGTGGAACTCGGCGAGCAGCAGGCGCACGGCGAAGTCCTCGTCCTGTGCCAGCAGTTCGACGGCGTCGGCCGGTTGGCCGGGGCAGATCGCGGCGCTGCGCCGCAGCCAGGTGTGCACGGACCGCGCGCAGCGGCGCAGGAACGCGGCGTCCGCCCGGCGCTCCCACACCCACCCGAGGGCGGGCAGCCGGTCCTCGGCGTCCACCGTGTACTCGACGGCGGCACGCTCGGACTCGGTCAGTTCGGGGCGGGCGGAGACCTGGAGCCGGACCTGTGGCTCGGGGTCGACGGCCAGCCGGGCCACCAGGTCGGGTGGGAGGGAGGGGTTGGAGGCGATCTGCGCGCGGTACTCGTCCTCCTCGACGAGGGCTTCGGCGAGGTCCCGGTCCAGCCGACCGGAGTTGAGGACTTCGTGCAGCGTCCACAGATCCTCCGGCTGCCCTGAGAGTTCCCCGACCAGCCACCTGGTCCGTTCCTCGTCCTCGGGGCAGACCTGCACGGCGGCTGCCCGCCGCACATTTCGGTCCTCGTCGTGGAGGAGCCGCTCCCGGGCGTCGTCCGCGAGCCGGTCCCATGCGCCGCAGGCCGCCTTGCGGAGCACCGGATCCTCATGGTCCGCGAGGCCCACCAGGATGTGGGCCGGGACAACGCTCCCCACGAGCAGTTCTTGGCGTACCAGGCTCCTCGGGTGGTCGAGCAGCCTCTCGTACGCCCGGTCGGGCAGCGGGGGCACGGGCTGTCGGTAGGCCAGGGGGCCCCACGCCAGGGCGAGGTGGACCCCCGGGGAAGGGTCGTCCACCAGCCGCGCGCGCTGGGCGGGGTCGGCGGCGCCGTTCTCGGCGAAAGCGGCCCGCACACGGCGATCCGGGTGGACGAGAACGGCCTCGACCACCTCCTGCGGCAGCACGGCGCGCCGCGCAACCGCTCGACGCAGCCACTCGTCTTCGTGCCCGAGGAGCCGCAGCAGCACGTCCGCCGGTGCGGCCTTGTTCCACACGAGCCCGTGCAACAGCTCCATCCACCGATCGGCCATGCTGTCCAGACCCCTCCCCCGGTGATCCCGATCTTGCAGCGTAGCAAGGAAGCCCACACGCGGACCGATCATCACATTGCGGTCCATGACATCCTGTGACGTCACAACTCGCCGGACGGTATCGGCGGACGTCCGGGGATATGGGGAAGGTCCATGAGGCTCTGCTTCCTGGTGGAGGAGCACTACCGCCACGACGGCATGCCGAACGAGGTGATCCGGCAGCTGACCGCGTGGGGGCACCAGGTGGACGTCGTGCGGCCGGGCGGCTCGCTCCTGCGCATGACGGAGGTGGTGGACGCGGGTGCGCACGACGCCTGGGTGCTCAAGACGGTGTCCGGCGGCCCGGGTCTGACGCTCCTCGAAGCCGCCGCCGCGGCCGGGACGACCACCCTCAACGACGCGCGGTCGATCCGCGGCGTACGGGACAAGGCGCTGGCCGCCGCCCTCGGGCGCGGCCGGGGGCTCCCGCTGCCGCCCACCTACGCCGTGGCCCGCCCCGAGCTGCTCAGGGAGATCCCGGAGACGGAGTACCCGCTCGTCGTGAAACCCGCCGACGGCAGCTCCGGTCGGGCCGTGCACCTGGTGTCCTCGCCGGAGCGGTTGGATTCGCTGCTACCCGTACTCGCGGGCGAGGGCCTGCTCATCGCCCAGCCGTACGTACCCAACTCGGGCACGGACATCAAGGTGTACGCGGTCGGCGGCGAGCTGTTCGCGACCGAGCGGTGTTCCCCGCTGCACCCCGACCCCTCGGTACGGGAGCGCCGCGTACCGCTGTCGGCCGAGGTGGCGGCGATCGCCGCCCAGGTGGGGTCGGTCTACGGGCTGGACCTGTACGGCGTGGACGTGCTGCTGGGCCCGGACGGCCCGGTGGTCGTCGACGTGAACGACTTCCCGAGCTTCCGGCAGGTGCCGGACGCGGCCGCGCGGGTGGCCCGCGCCGTCCTCGACCTCGCTCGGGCGGGCGGCGGCTGCGCACCCCCGCCGGCGCCCGTGGCGCCGGCGTACACGCTGCCCCTGTCGATCCCGGCGCAGGTCTCCGCCGTGGGAGGTGACGGCGCGTGAGGATCGGCCTGATCACCCCGGAGCCCGGGCATCCGCTGCTCGCGGACACCACCGCGCTTTTGTCCCCGGAGCACACGGTGGAGGCTCTCGATCCGCTCACCGTCGTGAAGGTACCGCTGCCGCTCGCCGAGGTGTACCTGCTGAAGTCGCGGACACCGCAAGCGCTGGGTCTGGCCCGCCACCTGGAACGGCGGGGAGCGGCCGTGGTGAACTCCGCGGCTGCCACCGAGCTGTGCCAGGACCGTACCCAGATGGCCGAGCTCGCCCTGCGGGCCGGACTGCCCTTCGCCGCGACCCGTACCCACGACTCCCTCGGGGCGTGGGCCGCCGGGGCCCGGCTCGACGCCCCCGTGGTGGTCAAGAGCCGGCGCAGCCGCCGCGGCGACCTGGTCGCCCGCGTGAACGACGACGCGCGCCTCGGGGAGTTGGCCCGGGAGTGGCCGCACGAGCCGGTCGTGGTGCAGGAGTACGCGCCCAACAACGGCTGGGACCACAAGCTGTGGGCCATCGGGGACCAGGTCTTCTCGGCCCTGCGCCGGTCCGAGCTCTCCCCCGGGGGCCGTGGCCCCACCCGCCCCCTGCCGCTCGCGGAACTGCCGTCCGGCTGGGCGGATCTGGTGCGCGAGGTGGGCGCGGTCTTCGCCCTCGACGTCTACGGCGTGGACATCATCGACGTGGGCGGCGGGTCGCCGCTCATCGTGGACATCAACGCCTTCCCCGGTGTCCGGGGCCAGGCCGGCGCCCCGGAGGCCCTCGCGGCGCTGGCCCTGAGCCGGGCCGCGGCACAGCACCAGGGGGTGTCGGGCAGGTCCGGACGGGGGAATGCGCGGGGCTCGACGGGCGCGGCCCGGTGTCGTGCCGCGACGGGGCCGTGGGCGCCGTGAGGATCGGGGCATGGGCGTCGTCCTGCCGGTCCTCTTCGCGCTGTTCGCGGCGTTCAGCAACGCACTCGCCACCGTCCTGCAGCGGCGGGCCGCGCTGACCGTGCCCCAGAGCGACGGCTTCCGCTTCGGTCTGGTCCTCGATCTGCTGCGCCGGCCGGTGTGGATCGGCGGCATCCTGGCCGTGATCGCGGCCGGGGCGGGGCAGGCCGCGGCGCTGGCCACGGGTGCGCTGGCCCTCGTACAGCCGTTGTTCGTGCTGGAGCTGCCGCTCGCGCTGCTGATCGCCTCGCTGATGACGCGACAGCGGCTGCCGGGAGCGCTGTGGCTGGCCGTGGCGGGGGTGGTGGCGGGGCTCGGGATCGCGATGGTGGCCGCCTCACCGGTGGGCAACCGTACGGACGTGCCGTTCGAGCGGTGGGTGGTGGCCCTGCCGGCGTGCGCCCTCGTCGTGGCCGCCCTGGCGGTCGTCGGGCTGCGCCTGTCGCCCGGCCGCGCCCGGGCCGGCTGTCTCGGCGCCGCCACCGCCGTCTGTTACGCGCTCACCGCCGCGCTGATGAAGTCCGCGGTGCACGTCCTCGACGACAGCGGCTTCGTCGCCTTCCTGACGACCTGGGAGACGTACGCCTTCGGGGCGAGCGGCATCTGCGCGCTGCTCCTCCTGGAACACGCGATGCAGGGCGGCCCGCTGGTCGCCTCACAGCCCGCGCTGACCCTCGGCGACGCGAGCATCAGCATCGCGCTGGGGGTGGTCCTGTACGAGGAGCACCTGCGCTCGGGCTGGTGGCTGCTCCCCCAACTGCTGGGCATCGCCCTGATCTGCGGGGGTGTGCTGGCCCTGGCCCGGGCCGGGGAGGGCGCGCCCTGAGCGGCGGCCTCGGCGGCGGGTACCGTGCGGGCAGTCGAGCGGAGGGCGGGATCCATGCGAGCGGTGGTCTTCGAGCGGTACGGCGAGCCGGCCGAGGTACGGGAGGTGCCGGAGCCGAGTCCGCCGGTGGGCGGGGTGGTGGTGCGGGTGGAGGCCACCGGGCTGTGCCGCAGTGACTGGCACGGCTGGATGGGGCACGACCCGGACATCGTGCTGCCGCACGTGCCCGGGCACGAACTCGCCGGTGTGGTGGAGGCGGTGGGGGCCGGTGTGGTGAACTGGCGGGTCGGTGACCGCGTCACGGCGCCGTTCGTGTGCGCCTGCGGCACCTGCGCCGACTGCGCGGCCGGCGACCACCAGGTGTGCGCGCGGCAGACGCAGCCCGGGTTCACGCACTGGGGGTCCTTCGCCGAGTACGTGGCCCTGGACCACGCCGATGTGAATCTGGTGGCGGTGCCCGAGGAGCTGTCGTACGCGACGGCGGCCGGTCTCGGCTGCCGCTTCGCGACGGCGTTCCGGGCGGTGGTGGCGCGGGGCCGGGTGGCGGCGGGCGAGTGGGTGTCCGTCTACGGCTGCGGTGGGGTGGGGCTGTCCGCCGTGATGATCGCGGCGGCGGCCGGGGCCCGGGTGGTCGCTGTGGACACGGCGCCGGGGGCGCTGGAACTGGCACGGAAGTTCGGCGCCGTGCACTGCGTGGACGCCCGGGACACCGCCCACACCGCGCGGGCCGTGCGGGAGGTGACCGGCGGGGGCGCGCACCTGTCCCTCGACGCGCTGGGATCACCGGCGACGGCGACGGCCTCGGTGGCCGGGCTGCGCCGGCGCGGGCGGCACGTACAGGTGGGGCTGCTGCCGGCGGCGACCGGCGCGCCGGCTCTGCCGATGGAGCGGGTGATCGGATGGGAGTTGGAGATCCTGGGCAGCCACGGCATGGCGGCGCACGCCTACCCGCCCATGATGGAGCTGGTCCGGGGCGGGGCGCTGCGGCCGGACCTGCTGGTCACCTCGACGATCCCGCTGGACGCGGCCCCGGCGGCGCTGGCCGCGATGGGCACGGCGGTCGGACGCGGGGTCACGATCATCCTTCCGGGAGCGGGCGCCCGGACCTGAGCCGCGAGCGCCCGCTCGGGGCGGACAGCACCGGGCGGAGCCGTGGGGGCCGCTCGGTGCCGACGCTTCCCGTGGACGTACCGGCTACCCCGGCAACGGGGTGCGGGCGTACCTGCCCGACAGCAGGTGGCCTGCCCCCGGGGCGACCGCGTCGAGATCCAATGCCCGGAGCAGCTGGTGCGCCGTGCACACCGCCGCGGACACCACCGGCTTGCCCAGGAGCTGCTCGGCCTCCTCGACGGCGCCGAGGGAGGGCATCTGCACGCAGGCCGAGAGCACGACCGCGTCGGCGTCCGCGTGGTCCAGGGCCCGCGCGAGGCCCGGAAGCCGGGCCGGGTCGTGGGCGGCGACGTCGAGGTTGTCGGGGATTTCCAGGGCCTGGTGGTCGAGGACCTCGATGCCCTCGTGCGTCAGGTACTCCACGACGGTGCGGGTGAGCGGGCGCATGTAGGGGGCCAGCAGCACGATCTTCTCGGCGCCGATGGTGTGCAGCCCGTGCACGAGGGCGCCGGCGCTGGTGACGACCGGGGCGGGGGCACCGTTCTCCGCGGTCCGGGTGTGCAGGCGCTGCTCGGCGGTGCGGTGGTAGCCCAGGCCCATGCTCATGATGGCGACGAGGCAGGCGTAGCCCAGTACGTCGACCCGGGCGTCGGAGAGTTCCACGGCGCAGCGGTCGGAGTCGGCGTCCATGGCTTTGAGCTGCTCGGGCGTCACATGGGTCATGCGCATCCGGCTGGAGTGGAAGGTGAAGCGCTCGTCGGGTGCGACGGCCTGGCGGGCCCGGAGGATGGCCGGGACCTCCGTCTCCATGGTGACGTTGGAGCTCGGCACGATCTGGCCGATGCGGTAGGTACGGGGGGACATGATCGCTCCTCAGCGGGCGTCGACGACGGGATTGGTCAGGGTGCCGATGCCTTCGACCGTGGCTTCGACGGTATCGCCGGGGCGCAGGAACTCGGGCGGGACCATGCCGGCGCCGACCCCGGACGGCGAGCCCGTCGCGATGACGTCGCCGGGTTCCAGGGTCATGCCGGAGCTGATGTCGGCGATCAGGCGGGCGATGGGGAAGAGCATGTGCCGGGTGTTCGACTTCTGCTTGGTGACCCCGTTGACACGCAGTGAGAGGTCCAGGGCCATCGGGTCCCGGATCTCGTCGCGGGTGACGACCACCGGGCCGAAGGGGGCGTAGGAGTCCTGGCCCTTGGAGAAGAACCACTGGCCCGAACGGCGCTGGTCGCGGGCGCTGATGTCGTTGATGATGCTGAAGCCGAAGATGTGGTCGTACGCCCGCTCCTCGCTCACCCGGAAGGCGGGGCGGCCGATGACGACGGCGAGTTCGCACTCCCAGTCGAGCTGGGTGGTCAGGTCGGCGTTGTGCAGGATCGGCCGGCCCGGGCCGGTGACGGCGGTGGCGGGCTTGCCGAAGAGGACGGGGCGCGGCGGCAGGTCCTTGTCGGTGTCGAGGCTCCGGCTGGACTCCTCCACGTGCTCGATGTAGTTGAGGCCGACGCCGATGATCTTCCCGGGGCGCAGGGGTGCGCGCAGGGACACGTCGTCGAGGCGGTGCACGGCCTCGGCGGGCCAGGCCGCGGGTCCGCCGGCCAGGAGGCCGCGCGCGGTCTCCTGGGCGGGCGCGCCGGCACGGATGAACGTCAGCAGGTCCGGCGGCAGGTGCGTGGTGGCCCGCCGGGCCAGGGTGGTGAGGTCCACGACCAGGTCGTCGACCTGCGCGCCGAGGCGCACGGAGGCATCGTCGAGGGTGTAGCTGAGCAGCCGCATGGGGTTCCTTGCGTGGGAGGGGGTGGGTGGCGAGCCGGTCCGGGGCTCCGCCGTACCGGGGCCGGTGTCAGGGCCGGCGGCGTCCGGTACGGCGGAGCGGTTCAGGGGGTGGGCTGGTGGCCGCCGTTGTCGGTGTACGCCTCTTCACGGTGGAAGCCGAGCGAGCGCATGACGGGGAAGTCGTCGAAGGAGAACAGGCAGGCGTCCTCGGACCCGTCGAGGTTGTGGTGCTCGTGCCAGGCCCAGGACGGGACGCAGAAGATGTCGCCCTGCTGCCACTCGAAGCGCTGTCCGGCGATCACCGAGACGCCGCGGCCCTTGGCCGCCGTGTAGATCACCGAGCCGGTGTGGCGGTGGGCGAGGGTGGCCTGGCCCGGGCGCAGCAGCTGCATGTGGGCGCCCATGGTCGGCATGACGGAGCCGCCGGTGACCGGGTTGGTGTACTCGGCGATGATCCCGTCGTACGGGGAGCCCTCGGTCGCCTTCGCGAGGCCGCGCAGGGCCTCGTACGTGGGCTCCCAGGGGTAGGCGAGGAGCGGTGAGTAGGGCCGGGTCCACTTCTCGACGCCGTACGGCAGCAGGTTCGCCGCGTAGGTCAGGACCGAGGAGTTGATGACCTTGCCGGGGGCCTGGTACAGCTCGGGGTGGACCTCGTAGAACCCGGCGTCCAGGGCGTTGACCAGGGGGATGTCGAGTCCGTCCTGCCAGATGACGGGGGCGTCGGCGGCGTCGTTGCCGTGCTCGTGCCAGGTGCCGTTGGGGGTGATGGCGAAGTCCCGGGGGCCGACCTTCAGCTTCTGGCCGTCGACGATCGTCCAGGCCCCGGTGCCTTCGTGGACGAAGCGCAGCGCGGCCGCCTGGTGGCGGTGGGCGGTCATGGCCTCGCCGGGGCCCATGATCTGCAGTCCGGTGTAGAGGAGGCCGGCGGCGGCGCTGACGTCCTTGCGGCCCGGGTTGACCAGCATGACGACGCGGCGGCCGGCGTCGTCGCCCTTGACGAGGCCGAGGGCCTTGTGGACCAGCGGGCGGAGTTCGCTGTAGCGCCACAGCACGGGTACGGACTTCGGCTGCGGGTACCAGGGCTCGATGTCGTTGGCGACGGTCCACAGGGCGCCCGCGTCGAGGGTGCCCAGCTCCTCGTAGTAACGGGTGAGTTCGGGGGTGTCGGACACCCGGGCACGGCCGAGCACGGTGTCGTCCTGCTCGATGGTCATACGTCCTCCTCGGGAGCGGCGGGAGCGGCAGGGGTGGCGGGGGTGCCGGGGGTGGCGGGTGGGGGAACCACGGGCGACACGGTGAAGGTGACGGGCGGCCTGGGACGGTTGTCCACCTCGAGACGGAAGACGTCGAAGCGGTTGTAGTGGCCGACGATGTCGTGCATCTGCTTGGGCTGGATGCACCGGGCGAGGTCGATCTCCCCGTAGACGATGCCCTCCTCGTCGACGAGGGGTTCGGTGACCGGGCGGCCGTCGGGGCCGAAGATCCCGGACAGGGCGCTGCGCGGGCGGCCGAACAGCTCTCGTAGCTCCGCGTCGTCGCCGGCCAGCACGTCCACGATCTCCGGGGAGACGGTGGAGCAGGCGACGACGGAGAAGACCTTGCCCTCGAAGCTGTGGGCGGCCGTGCGGACGGCTATCGCGTCGGCCATGTCGTAGTCGGCGGGGGCGACGGGCAGGGCGATGTAGCAGGAGGCGTGGACGAGTTCGCCCTGCGCGAGGAGGGCGAACCGGGCCAGCGTGTTGGTGTTCTCCCCGCAGGCCAGCGCGCCCAGCGGGCCGATCGGGGTGTCGTGGACCTTCAGCGAACTGCCGTCGCCGCCGGTCCAGGTCAGCTTCTCGGCCCAGGTCGGCACCAGCTTGCGGTGCACACCGAGGAGTTCGCCGTCGGGGCCGATGGTGAGCAGGGTGTTGTAGAGGACGCCGAGGCTGTGCGCGGCCCGCTCGTTGACCCCGACGACGAGGACGACGCCGTGCCGGCGGGCCGCCGCGCGCAGGCGGTCGACGTGCGGGCCGGGGATGTCGACGGAGGCGCGCTGGAGCCGCTCGAACCAGGGGGACCCCTGGATCGGGTTCATCGTCCAGTTCCAGTACGGGTACCCGGGGACGAACACCTCGGGGAAGACGATGAGTTCGGCGCCGTTCGCCGCGGCCTCGGCGATCAGTGCGACGGCCTTGTCCACGGTGGCGCCGGGGTCGAGGTAGACGGGCGCGGCCTGGACCGCGGCCGCCGTGAAGCGGGGCAGGTGGTCCCTGTCCATGGGGGTGGGCACCTCCGGCTCTATCGGTGGGCGGGAACGGCCGCGCGGGGCAGCCAGCGGCGGTGGACGGACTCGGCGGGCTTGCGCAGGAGTTCCAGGCGGGGCGGGATCCGGTCGGTCCGCGCCGACGGGGGCCGTCCGCTGCCCGCCCGCCAGGCGCGCGCCCAGGGCGCGGCCGGGCCCTGGTAGCCCTGGGCGGCCGCGGCGTGCAGGGTCCACAGGGGGTCGTGGAGCTGGGCGCGGCCGACCCCGCACAGGTCGGCCCGGCCGGCCAGGATGATCGAGTTCACGTCGTCGTACGTGGAGATCGCGCCGACGGCGATGGTGGGCACCCCGGTGGCGTTGCGGATGAGGTCCGCGTAGGGGGTCTGGTAGCTGCGGCCGTAGCGGGGCTTCTCGTGGGCGACGACCTCGCCGGTGGAGACGTCGATGGCGTCGGCCCCCGCCTCGGCGAGCGCGCGGGCGATGGCCACGGCATCGGCCTCGGTGGTGCCGCCCTCGGCCCAGTCGGCGGCGGAGATCCGCACGAGGAGCGCCTTGCCGGCCGGCCACACCTCCCGTACGGCGCGCAGCACTTCGAGCGGGAGCCGCAGTCTGCCGGTCAGGTCGCCGCCGTACTCGTCCGTGCGCAGGTTGGTCAGCGGCGACAGGAAGCCCGAGAGCAGGTGCCCGTGCCCGTACTGGAGTTCCAGCGCGTCGAAGCCCGCCCGGTCGGCCCGCCGGGCCGCGGCCACGAAGTCCCGTACGAGGGCGTCCATGTCGGCCCGGTCGGCCTCGCGCGGCACCGGGCCGCGCTCGTCCCAGGGCAGCGCCGAGGCGGCGACCGGCTGCCCGCCGCCGTGGGTGGCCGCGCGGCGGCCGGCGTGGGTGAGCTGGATGCCGAGGCAGGTGTCGGTCTGGCCGTGGACGAAGTCGGTGAGGCGCCGCCAGGCCGCCTCCTGCTCCTCGTTCCACAGGCCGGGGCAGCCGGGGGTGGCCCGGCCGTCGGCGCTGACGGCCGTCATCCCGGCGAGCACCAGCCCGGCGCCGCCGATGGCCTGGGTGCTGAGGTGGACGAGGTCGAAGTCGCCGGGGACCCCGTCGCGCGCGGTGTGCAGGGCGGTGGGCGGTACGACGACCCGGTTGCGCAGCAGCAGGCCGCCGAGCGGGTAGGGGCGGAACATCGGTGGCACGCTCGACGAACGGTTGACCGCGCTGGTGAAGCCCTCGTCGCGCACGCGCAGGTTGTCGTAGGTGACACGGCGGCTGCGGGTGAGGAGGTTGAAGGCGAACTGGTGCGGGTCCTGGCCGGTGTAGCGGTCGATGTGCTCGAACCACTCCAGGCTGGCCTGGGCCGCGCGCTGGGTGGATTCCACCACCGGCCTGCGCTCACCTTCGTAGGCGGCCAGCGCGGTCGGCACGTCCGGGTGCTCGTGCAGGCTCGCCGCGAGGACCAGGGCGTCCTCCATGGCGAGTTTGGTGCCGGAGCCGATGGAGAAGTGCGCGGTGTGGGCGGCGTCGCCGAGCAGGACGACGTTCTCGTGCCGCCAGGTCGTGTTGCGGACCGTGGTGAAGCGCAGCCACTTGGAGTTGTTGGGGATCAGGCGGTGGCCGTCGAGATGGCCGGCGAGGAGTTCCTCGCAGCGCCGGATGCTGTCCTCGTCGCTGGAGCCGGGCGGAAGGTCGCGGTCGGCGAACTCCGCGAACCCGGCGCGCCGCCAGGCGTCCTCCGTCATCTCCACGATGAAGGTGGAGCGGGTGGCGTCGTAGGGGTACGCGTGCACCTGGAGGGTGCCGAAGTCCTGCTCGTCGACGATGAAGGTGAAGGCTTCGAAGACCTTGTCCGTGCCGAGCCACATGTAACGGCCGGAGCGCTCGTCGAGATCGGGGGCGAAGGTGTCGGCGTAGGCGGCGCGGGTGGCCGACCGTACGCCGTCGCACGCCACCACCAGGTCGTACGTGGCGGCGAGTTCGGCCGCGGGCGGGGCCTGGGTGCGGTAGCGGACGTCCACGTCCAGGTCGGCGCAGCGCCGCTGGAGGATCCGCAGGAGGTGCTGCCGGCCCAGGGCGGCGAAGCCGTGGCCTCCCGAGGTGAGGGTGCTCCCCCGGTGGCGGACGTCGATGTCGGCCCAGCGGGCGAACTCGGCCGACATGGCCTCGGAGATCACGCGGTCGGCCTGGGCGATGCCGTCGAGGGTCTCGTCGGAGAAGACGACCCCGAAGCCGAAGGTGTCGTCGGGGGCGTTGCGTTCCCAGACGGTGACCTCCCAGTGCGGGGAGAGCTGCTTGGTGAGGGCCGCGAAGTACAGTCCGCCGGGCCCTCCTCCTATGACTGCGACGCGCACGGCGTGCCTCCTGCTGATGGTGCGGTGGTGAGTAGTTCCGGTTGCTGCGGTCCGGCCGTGGCGAGCAGGTCCCGTACCTCGGCGGGCCAGGGGGTCGACCCGGTGGCGTGGGCGGCCGAGTGGGCGATGACCATGCGGCCGGTGGCCGCCTCGCCGCCCTGTGCGCCCCGTACGGTGAAGGCGTAGTGCAGGGAGGCCGTGCCGACCTTGGTGACCTTGAGCTCGGTGCGCACGGACTCCCCGAACCAGAGGCGGGCCCGGTAGTCGGCCTCGAAGTGCACCCGGGGCGTACTGCCGAACAGGTGCGAGAGGCCCAGGCGGTGGAGCAGGACGGCCTCGGCCGCCTCGACCCAGCGCACGACGGTGGAGTGGTGGTAGTGGCCGGCGGCGTCGGTGTCGGTCCACTCCACGCGGCGTTCGACGACGACGGCGGCGGGCTCGGCGGGGGCCGGTGCGGCGGGTATCGGGACGGCGGGTACCGGGACGGCGGGTACCGGGACGGCGGGCACGGGGGTGGGGACGGCGTCGGTTCGGGCCCGTTCGCGCAGTTCACCGCGCCGGAGCTTGCCGGTTCCGGTGCGTGGGAGCGCACCGACGAACTCGACGGCCCGCGGGTACTTGTACGGGGCGATGGTCCGCTTGACGTGACTCTGGAGCTCTCGGACGGTCGCCCCGTCGGCCGGGACCCCCGCGGCCAGGACCACGTAGGCCTTCACGAGCATGCCGCGCCGGGCGTCCGGGGCACCGACCACCGCGCACTCCTCGACGTACGGGTGGGTGACGAGGGCCTTCTCGACCTCGGGGCCCGCGATGTTGTAGCCGGAGGAGACGATCATGTCGTCGCTGCGGGCGACGTACCAGAAGTACCCGTCCGCGTCGCGGATGTAGGTGTCGCCGGTGATGTTCCAGCCGTTCCTGACGTACGAGGCCTGGCGCGGGTCCTCCAGGTACCGGCATCCGGTGGGACCGGTGACCGCGAGGAGGCCGGGCTGCCCGTCGGGCACGGGGTCGCCGTTCTCGTCGACCACGGCGGCGCGGTAGCCCGGAACGGGCCGGCCGGTGGAACCGGGCCGGATGTCCTCGTCGGCCGCGGAGATGAAGACGTGCAGCATCTCGGTGGCGCCGATGCCGTCGATGATGCGCAGACCGGTGGCGGCATGGAACTCGTGCCACACCGCGGCCGGAAGGGTCTCCCCCGCGGACACGCAGCGGCGCAGCCCGGCCAGCCGGTCCACCGCCCCGGCCTCCATGATCGCCCGGTAGGCCGTGGGGGCGGTGAACAGCACGGTCACACCGTGCTCCGCGACCAGGTCGGCCAGTTGCGGCGGGGTCGCCTGCTCGATCAGCAGGGTCGCCGCCCCGACGTGGAGCGGGAAGACCACGAGTCCGCCGAGCCCGAAGGTGAAGGCGAGCGGTGGTGTGCCGGTGAAGACGTCGTCCGGGCGGGGTTTGAGGACGTGCCGGGAGAACGTGTCGGCGTTCGCCAGGACGTCGCGGTGGAAGTGCAGGGTCGCCTTCGGGCGGCCGGTGGTACCGGAGGTGAAGGCGATCAGCGCCACGTCGTCCGCGGCCGTGACCACGGTGTCGAACCGGCCGTCCTTGGCGGCGCAGCGCGCGGCCAGGTCGTCCGGCCCGGGGCCCCCGTAGGTGAGGACGGGCAGGTCGGGCGGACCGGGGCGGTGGCCCGGGTCGAGCTCGTCGGCGTAGCGGTGGTCGCACAGGGCGAGGGAGGGCCGGCTGATGTCGGTGAGCTCGGCGAGTTCCCCGGCGCGCAGCAGCGGCATGGTGGTGACGGCGACCCCGCCGGCCTTCAGGACGCCGAACCAGGCGGCGACGAGCCAGGGGTTGTTGGGGCCGCGCAGCAGAACGCGGTTGCCGGGTCGCAGGCCGAGGTCCTCGGTGAGGACCTGGGCGACCTGGTTGGCGCGGTGCAGCAGTTCGCCGTAGGTCAAGCGCTCGCTCGGGGTGAGCAGACAGGGACGGTCGGGGCCGTGCCGCTCGACGGCGTCGTCGAGCAGGCGCTGGGCGCAGTTGAGACGGTCCGGGTACTCCAACTCGGGTAGTTCGAAGTGGAGTTCGGGCCAGAGGGGGAAGGGCGGAAGCCGATCACGACAGAAGGGATCGGCGTACGCGGAAGGGGAGAGCTCCATGGGGCGGCACCTCGATCAGGGAGCAGCGGGGAGATGGCTGCACCGTATGTCGAAAATTTAGCGTCCGTCAACATCTCGCGATATCACGTCGTACGGGGGGGAGGCCTCCGGGCGCTTCCCGAGCGCCCGTCCGGACACCTTCGGGGCGCCTCCGGGATCGACGGGGGGTCCTTCGGGGACGCTCGGGGCACTTCCGGGGTCGGTCGGGGCAACTCCGGGGCCGGTCGGGGCCGGTCGGGGCGTCCGACGGGCATCTCCGCAGCGCCTGCGACACGCGTCAGGGGGCGGGGACGCGCACCCGGACCGACTTACCGAACTCGTGCGCCACGACGGAGAGTTCGCCACCCAGTTCGGCCGTCACGAGCTGCACCATCAGCAGCCCGCGCCCGCATTCGGACTCCGGGTCGACCTCCGACCGAGGAGCGGGCAGCCGCGGCACCCCGACACCCCGGTCCGCGACCTCCAGCCGCAACCAGCCACCACCCGCCGCCACGGCGACCCGCATGCGGCCGGCGCCGCCCGCGTGCCGGACGACGTTGCCGACGAGTTCACTGACGGCCAGCAGCAGGGCGTCGACCACCTCGCCGGGGACCCGCCAGCCGTCGAGCGTGGCACGCACCCGTGCCCTGACCTGCGGAACACTCGCGGCGACAGGGTCGGCGACCCAGTGGACGTAGCTTCGGACCGCGGGAACCGCAGAGGTGTCGGCGATGGTGAGCATGACGTGCTCCCGGAGGGGGAAGGCGGCGCCGCCACTGGAGTAGCTCGTGTAACTGATCCGGAATCTGGATCGTTCATGGGCTTGTAGTCAGCGGAAACGCGTCGCTAGAGTCCTTGATTACACGTGTAACACGCTACGCCTCCCCCGGTGAGTCGCGCAAGCATTCCGGACAAACGACGCGAAGCCTGCGTCCGCCCCACCGGTCACATCGCCACCGCATCACCGCATCGCCGCCCCACCGGGACAGCGCCGAATTGGAAGGGCCGCAATGACGCAATCTCCTCCCGCCGAGATCGACATCGCCGACATGACCTGGCCACCCCCGCCGTACCGGTCCCCGGTACCGCCCGTGACGGGCCCGGACGGCGTCCGCCGCTTCGACGGGATCACCTACGCGACCACCCCCGGCTATCGCCCCCGGCTGCTCGACGTCCAGGTACCCGCCGGCGAAGGCCCGTTCCCGGCGGTCGTCTGGATCCACGGCGGCGGCTGGCTGGACGGCGACCGCCGCTACCCGCCGCCGACCGTCCCCGCCGACCTGCTGCACGGGGCGGTACTGGCGTCCGGCCTCGCCCTCGTCTCCATCGACTACCGGCACAGCCTCGAAGCGCCCTTCCCGGCCCAGCTGCACGACGTGAAGGCCGCCCTCCGCTACGTCCGCGCGTTCGCCGGCGACCTCGGCATCGACCCGGACCGGATCGGTGTCTGGGGCGAGTCCGCGGGCGGTCACCTGGCCGCTCTCGCCGGTCTCGTCGGCCCGGACAGCCCGCGGGGCGCCGCGATGGAGGGCACGGAGGGCGTCGGCTCCGGGGAGACGGGGGTCCGCGCGGTCGTGGACTGGTACGGCGTCTCCGACCTCGTCACCCTGGCCGAACACCCCATGCCGGTCATGCCCGGTACGGACTTCCCCGACCCCTACGTGGCCCTGCTCGGCGCCACCGTCGCCGAGCGGCCCGACCTGGCGCGGGCCGCGAGCCCCGTGACCTACGCGGCGGGCTCGAACCCGCCGCCGTTCCTGCTGGTCCACGGGACCCACGACGCCCTGGTCCCGTACAGCCAGAGCGAGTCCCTCGGCGCGGCCCTGAAGAGCGCCGGGGGCGAGGTGACCCTGCAGCCCGTGGAGGGCGCCGACCACATCTTCCTCGGCTCCTCCGACATCCCCGCCATCGTCGCGGGGGGCGTGGCCTTCCTCGCCCTGCACCTCGGCGCGGGGGCCTGACGGCGTCGGCCGCGCGCCCCTGTTCCACCACGGGGGCGCGGCCCCGCCGGCCGCGCCCCCGAGTTCCCCTTCACAGCACACCCGGCCGCGGGCCCCCGCCGCGGTCACGAGAGGCAGTCATGTCCGGCAACCCGACCACCACCACCCCGCACGGCAGATCCGGCGGCCTCCGCGGACCCCACCGCTCCGCCGGTACCGACCGACGTGCCGAGACCGACACCGGGGTGCCGCGCCGCCGTGGCGTCCTCGTAGTGGGTCTCCTGCTCCTCGCCGCAGCCGTACTGCCGGCGCTCGTCGTCCGCTCCGACGTCACGGATCCGCCCTTCCAGGGGCTGGACGACCGTTGGCTGCGCTGGATGGGCGGCCCGCACGAGGGGATCTACCTGGCCGCCGCCAGGGTCCTGGACCTGATCGGCGGTCCGGTCGGCTCCTTGATACCGCTGTCGGTGCTGGTCCTGCTGCTCATCCGGAGGCGTTGGGTCTCGGCCGGCTTCCTGCCGGCCGCCGTCCTCGGCGGCAACATGCTCGTGATCCAGGGCCTCAAGCACCTGGTGGACCGGCCGCGCCCGGCCGACCCGCTGGTCCGCGTCGACCACGGCTCCTTCCCCTCGGGCCACGCGGCCACGGCGGCTCTCCTGGTCGTACTCCTCGGGGTGCTCCTGGTCCCGGTCGCCCGGCGGCGGGCATGGTGGATCGGGGGCACGGTCTTCACCCTGGCCATGATGTGGAGCCGTACCTGGCTGCACGCGCACTGGCTCAGCGACACGGTGGCCGGGGCCGCGGCGGGCGCGGGGGTGGGCCTGGTGACGTGGTGGCTGTTCGGCCCGGCACTCGCCCGCGAACGTGCCCGCTCCCACGACCGCCGGGGGGCGGCCGCGGGGGCGGGCACGGCCTGACCCGGGCACCCGGCGGCCGGGCCCGCGGATCGGCCCGGCCAAAACCCGCGCCCGGTACGGGCCGGTCCCGCTCGACCGTCATCCGCGCCCGGCCGCTGGACGGCATCGGGGATCATGAACCCGGGTCCAGCGGACTTCACGACCGTGGACCCCGCGCGTCCGCCCTCTCCGTCCCCACCGACCGGCCGGCGATCGCGCATCCAGCTGCACCATCTGCCCGAAGAGGAGCGGTACGCCGTTCACCCCGAGCCCGGAGGGCTGCTCGCCTGGGGCGCGAGCCGCGGTGGGGACACACTGTTCCGGGACACCTCCGGCTCCACCGACCCCGACGCGTGGGGTGTGGTGGTGCACCACCGGGGCGCCGCCCCGGGCAGCGGGCTGCGCGTCTGGCACGCCTACGACCTCACCCTGACCGAGTACCTGCGCCACACGGTCCGTGACGGTTGGGAACTCCCCTCGCCGCCGGGCCCGTTGCCCGGCTCGCTCGCCCGCACGGCGTTCCTGCCGGACGCCCGGCCCTGGTCACCCCCCGCGCCCGTGGTCCCACGCCTGACCGAGGCGCAGCGGCGCGTCGCCCTGCGGACCGGTACCGGCCTGGAGGCTCTGGAGTTGCTGTCTCCCCCGCCGGCCGAGCCGTATCTGGGCGGTGACCGTTGGGATGCGCTCTTCGCGGAGCTCGGGACCGTCCTGCCGCGGGAGTACGTCACGCTCATGCAGCGGTACGGGCCGGGCAGTTGGGGCCGACGGCTGCGCTTCTTCGCCGAAGGCGCCGACCCCGAAACCTGACCACGGGTGGTGTGGCCCCGCCACGCCGACCGGGGGGCCGCCGCTGGAGGGCGGGCTGATCGACACCCTGCTCGCCCGGCAGCGCGGCACCCTCACGGCCGCGGGCCTGCCGGGCCTCGACCTGAGCGACGACCCCGTGGAATGCGCCGGGCTCGCCGCGTGGGACACCGGCGCGTACTGGTGAGACCGACCCCCCGGGCCGGGTTGCCCCGGTCACCGCGGGGCAGGCTCCCGCCGTCACGGGCCTCACGGGCGGTACGGGGGAACGCGCATGCATATCGACTCCACCCTGCACGACTGGCGGATCGAGCCGCGGGAGTACGCGCGGCAGGAGGCGCGGCGCGGCAGGAGGCACGCGTACACCCGTGTCGATCCGGCGCGCACCGCGCTGGTGGTGGTGGACATGGTGCCCTTCTTCGTCGGGACGAATCCGTACGCCCGCGGCATCGTGCCCCCCATCAATCGGATCGCCGCGGCGCTACGCCCGGCCGGGGGCCTGGTGGCCTGGGTCGTACCGGCGAACGTGGCGCCGCTCGGGAGTGTGAGCGGCGAGTTCTACGGCCCGGCGGTCAGCGCGCTCTTCGCGGCCACCGGCGGGGACGGTCCGCCGCGCTCGCGGCTGTGGCACGACCTGGATGTCGGGAGGGGGGACCCGGTGGTGGAGAAGAGCGCCCACAGCGCCTTCTTCCCCGGCCGCTGCCGGCTCCCGGAGCTGCTGGCGGAGCGCGGCGTCGACACCGTCCTGATCACGGGCACGCTCACGAACGTCTGCTGTGAATCGTCGGCCCGGGACGCGGCCACCACGGGCCTGCGGGTGGTGATGGTCGCCGATGCCAACGCGGCCGGCCGCGATCAGGACCACAACGCGGCGCTGCACACCGTCTACCGGTCGTTCGGCGACGTACGGACGACCTCCGAGGTACTGACCCTCATCGCCGGGCGGGACCGGTCAGGATGAGGCTCCGACGCCGCTGACCGGGGCCGGGACCGCACCTGCCCGGCTCAGGAGGTCAGGCGGTGGACCAGGACCGGGGTCACCGCCGGCACCGGCGCCGCCGTGCCGGTCTCGATCAGCTCGTGCACCGCGTCGGCGATCTGCGCGGCCGACGGCATGTCCAGCCGGACCGTGGTGAGGGCGGGCTGCTGAAGCGTGGCGAGGACCAGGTCGTCACAGCCGACCAGGGCGACCTCGTCGGGCACGCTGATGCCCTCGGCCTGGAGCGCGTGCAGCAGCAGGGCCGCGTACTCGTCGTTGTAGGTGAAGGCGGCGTCCAGGTCGAGGCTGCGCCAGCGCCGGGCGAGGGCGCTCGCGGACTCCCGGGTGTAGGACAGTTCCACCGGGGCGACCGTGGCCATGTGGCGGGCCGCGACGGACTCGGCTCCCGCCAGGCGCGGCTCGGCCAGCGTGCCGAGGCCGCGTTCCTGGGGCATGACCACGCCGATCCGGGACCGGCCGCGCGCGATGAGGTGCTCGGCCGCGGTGGCGCCGATGCGGGTGTGGTCGAAGCCGATGGTGTGCACCCCCTCGACGGGGTGGGAGGCGAAGGCCAGCATGCCGCGTACTCCGGCGCGGGCCAGGACCTCGGCCGCCTGGGCGGTGAAGCGGTCGCCGTCCAGGGCGACGACGGCCGCGGGGCGCAGTTCGGCCCAGGCCCGGGCTGCGTCGAGGGGGTCCGTGAAGCGGCCCGCGTGCAGCACGGCCGTGTAGCCGAAGCGGTCGAGCTCGCTGTGCAGATCGTCGACCCAGTCGCTGACGAGGCGGCCGATGGCGGAGATCGACGAGGGCATCAGGACGAGGTTGCTGCGGCCCGCGCGCAGGGATCGGGCGGCCGCGTGCGGTACGTAGCCGAGCTGCTTCGCCGCGTCGAGCACCCGGGCACGGGTGCCGGCGCTCACCCGGTGGCCCTGGGTGTCGTTGAGGACGAAGGACACCGTGGCACGCGACACCCCGGCGAGGCGGGCCACGTCGGCGCTGGTGATGGATGCGGGGACGTGAGTGTCTCTGGTCATGACGCCCCTCGACGCTTCTCGTGTTCAGGCCGCTCAGGCTGTTCGGGTGGCGGTGGCTCCTTCCTTCTCAGGTTACACGAGTTAAGCCAGGGGGGCGGGGGTGTGCAGGAGCCTGGAGGCGCCCGCGAGGTCGTCGAGGGCGGTCACGACCGAGTCGAAGCGCATCGTGGTGCGGGTGCGCGAGTCGTACGGCCGCCACCGCGGCAGGTCGGGGTGGTTGGGGTCGCCGGTGCGGACGAAGGCGATCCAGGCCCGGTGCATGGCGTACGCGAGGCCGTCCCGGACGGCGGGTGCGAGGCCGGCCAGGAAGGGGGCGTGCGACCACCGGTCGAAGTTGTCGAAGACGAAGGGCAGTTCGAGGCAGTGTGCGGCGCCGAGCCGGCCCTCGTACGCGGGAGTGGGGAGGTCGAACTGGTAGGCCCACACGGGCCGCCCCGCCTCGGCCCGCGCCTCGGCCAGCCGGAGGGCGGGCACCCGGAACAGCTCGTCCGTGATCAGGTCCATCAGGACGTCCACGGGACGGGCTCCGGGCCGGGCCCGCTCGTACGCGGCGTACACGCCCTCCGCGGCGGCGCTCCCGAAGGTCTCCGCGATCCGGTCGATCACCTGCTCGCGCGTGGCGGCGGCGTACCCCTGGTCCAGGGCGAAGCCGAAGTTGGCCTCCTCGCGGGTCCAGCCGATCATCACGTCGACCTCGGCCGCGGCCCCGCCCAGCAGGGCCCGCGCCGGATGCCCGGAGAGGGTCACGCCGTCGATCACGGGCAGGAACGGTGTCGGCCAGTACCCCCACCGCATGGTCCGCGCGAACAGTCCGCCACCCGCTCCGATCAACTCCGGCCAGGGAAGCGTACGCAGCTCCGCCAGGTCCTTGGCGCCGGCCAGCTCCAGGTAGGCGGCGGTCCGCTCCAGGTAGGAGGCCGGGTCGGGGAGGTCCAGGCCGAAGGGCGGGCTCTGCAGGATCACGCGCCGGATCAGGCCCTCGGTCTGCGGATGACCGGCGAGGGCGGCGGTGGACACCGCGCCGCCGGACTGTCCGGCGACGGTGACGGCGTCCGGGTCGCCGCCGAAGGAGGCGATGTTCTCCTTCACCCAGCGCAGGGCCGCGAGCTGGTCGGTGAGCCAGAAGTTGCCGCCCGCGTCGCCGCCCTCGCCCTCACCCGGGTAGAGGTAACCCAACGGCCCGATGCGGTAGTTGATGCTGACGACGACAAGATCGCCGTCGCGCGCGAAGGTTTCGCCGGAGTAGCCGGGCAGCGAGCCGGAACCGGAGACGAAACCGCCGCCGTGGATCCAGACCAGGACCGGGCGTCGAGCGTCGTCCGCGGCGGGCGTCCACACGTTGAGGGTCAGACAGTCCTCGTCGAAGGGGGGCTCCCCGTGCCCGCCGAGCACGGGGTCACCACCCTCCAGGTACATCTGCGGCGCGCTCGGACCGTCCGCGGTGGCGTCCCGCGTACCGCTCCAGCCGGCGTGCGGCCGGGCGGGGCGCCAGCGCAGGTCGCCGACCGGCGGGGCGGCGTAGGGGACGGCACGGAAGACCGTGACCCCGTCGGCGGTCGCGCCGCGCAGGCGGCCCGCCGGCAGGTCCACCACCGTGCGGTTCTGGGCCGGGGGATGGGGCATGAGTCGTTCCTTCCGCACTGCCGCGCGCCAGGTGCGCGCCGCCCGATCGAGAATATGGAGGAAATTCGTCGAACGTCAATGTTGTTCGATAATTTGCGTCGCATGGCACGCGCCTCACAGCCACAGGCTGTTGGAGGCCATCCGCTCCGACTCCGTCTCCAGCAGCGGAGCGAAGGCCCGCCACAGGACGAGGCAGGTACCGACGCCGACGAGCGCCCCGGCGACGGTGTCGCTGAGCCACTGGGCGTGGAGCCAGGTGCGGCTGCCCATCATGGCGAGGACGTACGAGGCTCCGAACACCCACCACCAGCGTCGCGCACGCGGCGGGAACACCACCACCGCGACGCAGACGACGAGCGTCACCGCGCTGAACACCTGCCCGGACGGGTACGAGCCGTCGCTGACCAGCACCCACGGGTGCGGCGGACGCGGCCGGTCGGCCAACCGCTTGAGGGGCAGGAGCACGACCAGGTTGGCGACGACGGTGACCGTGAGGACGAACAGCCCCGAGCGCCAGCGCCCGTAGACGGACAGACAACCGATGACCAGCAGGGGCAGGACCATGCCGAGCGGGCCGCCGAGCCGGTCGAGGACCGTGGTGAAGCCGCCGAGGCCGTCACCATCGGGGGACGCCGCAACGGCGGAGTCGTTCACCGAGGCCGCCCAGCGGTCGTCGAGCTCCTGGAAGAAGGGGCGCCGGTCCAGCCGGAGCAGCAGCCCGACCAGCAGCGCCAGGACCAGGAGGGCGACCCCGACGCCGAGCGCATGACGCGGCGGGGCCGCCGGAAGGTGGTGCCGGAGCGGTGGGTCCGACAGGGGTGGCCGGGACGGCGGCACGAAGGAGGACGAGGGGAACATGGCGGGCCTTTCACGGTCGTCTCCCCAAGCGGTGGGGGCACGCGGAGAGCAGGCACGGGACGGGGAAACGCGAGGAAGAGCGCCGGGGAATCGGGTTGCGGCATCGAGGTGCGACCGGAAGCCACGGCGACGCGGCGACGCGACCGGCCGACGAGGCGGCCGCACGGCGACATGACCACACGGCGAGCCGGCCACACGGCGCCCCGGCGACACGGCGTCACCGGGCGCACCGCACCCGGTGATGCCGGGGATGGGCCGCCGGCCCGCCGGCGACGGGAACGTCGCGGTGCGGCACGGAGTATTGCGGACACCTCACGATCGCCACAAGGGCAAGTGGATTTCTCGTCACATCCACGCCGCCCGCCGGCCGCACGGGATGGTTACACGCGTGCGCTCGCCGGACTCCCCCGACGGTCACGATCTGCACAACGACGCGTCGTAGGGCCTGGCGGAGGCCGGAAATGGGTGCTACACAGTGTCCACCGCAGTTGGTGACACGTGTAACAACATCACGTGACGAACGGTGTCGTCCACCGCATGTACCGGCGACGACGCCGTCCGGCGCCCGCTCCTGGGCCGCCCCTTCACTCCGTCGCACGCACCTCCCTCGCACATCACCTCTCCCGCACATCACCTCTCTCACACGCCACCTCCCTCGCACGCCACCTCCCCGCTCCGTCCCCCGAGGAGTCGTCATGGCCACGCCCGAAGTCGTCGAACCGTCCGTACCCCCGACCGGGGAGCCCGCCCCCCGGCGTGGTCTCCTGTCCCTCCTGCTGGTCGCCAACTCGGCGATGATGGCGCTCTACATGGGCGTCGGCTCCGTGCTGCTGCCCACCCAGGTCGCCGCGATCGCCCCCGACGACAAGGTCGCCGTCCTCGGCCTGATCGGCGGGGTCAGCGCGGTGTTCGCCACCGCCTTCAACCCCATCGCGGGTGCCCTCTCAGACCGCAGCGGGCGCCGCAACCCCTGGATCGTGGGCGGCGGTCTGGCCTCGCTCGCCCTGCTCGCCCTGCTCGGCAGCGTGAGCACGGCGCTGCTCGTCGGCATCGTCTGGTGCCTGATCCAGGCGACCATGAACGTCTTCCAGGCGGCGGTCACCGCGATCGTGCCCGACCGGATCCCCGCCGCCCGCCGGGGCACCGCGTCCGCGCTCGTCGGCCTCGGCCTGCCCATCGGCGGGACCGCCGGCGTACTCATCGCCTCACAGACCGCGGACCAACTGCGCACCGGCTACCTGATCCTCGGCGCGATCGTCGCCGGATCCGCCCTGCTGCTCAGCGCGTTCTGTCGGGACGTCACGCGCACCGAGCCCGCCGCGGAGAAGCCCGCCAGACCCAAGGGCGCCCAACTGGCCGCGTTCCTCTCGGCCCTGGCCAACCACGACTTCCGCTGGGCCTTCATCGGCCGCGCCCTGATGGTCCTCGGCTACTTCTCCGTGGTCGGCTACCAGCTGTACATCCTCGACGACCACATCGCGCTGCCCGACGGACTGACGCCACCCGCCGCGATGGCCGTCCTCACCCCGGTGTCGATGGTCGCGATGGCGGTGTCCACGGTGGTGGGCGGTCTGCTGTCCGACCGTTGGAACCGCCGCAAGGTGTTCGTCGGGGTGTCGGCGGCCCTCGCGGGGCTCGTCATGGTGGTCCCGGTCATCAGCCCGACCTGGACCGGCATGCTCGTCTTCAGCGCACTCAACGGACTCGCCTTCGGTTGCTTCATGGCTGTCGACACCGCGCTCGTCACCTTGGTCCTCCCGCGGGCCGAGGACGCCGCCCGCGACATGGGCGTCCTCAACATCGCCAACGCCGGGCCGCAGATCATCGCCCCGTTCGTCGCCTCGGCCGTCGTCACCGGCCTGGGCGGCTACACCCCGCTCTTCCTCGTCGGCGGGGCCCTCTCGCTGGTCGGGGCGCTCGCCATCCTCCCGATCCGCAGCGTGCGCTGAGCGCCTCCCCCGGGCCCGCCCGTCCGCAGCTCCGGCGGGCGCACGCCGAGGGTCGTGCGCCTGCCGGTCCCACACCTGCTCACCCTCCACCACCTCCCCTCCCAAGGAGCAATCTGTGAGACGCAAGCGAGTTCTGCCGCTGGCCGCGCTGCTGCTGTGCACACCGGCGCTGGCCGGCACGGCGCCGGCGGTCGCCGCGCCGCGGACCGCGCCCGCCGGCCCGTTGCGGATCCTGCTCACGAACGACGACGGCTACAACGCCCCGGGCATCCGCAAGGCCTTCGAGCGGCTGACCGCCGCCGGGCACGACGTCACGATCGTCGCCCCGCTCACCAACCAGAGCGGCACCGGTACGAAGATGCTGAGCGGCCCGTCGATCACGGTGAAGCACCCCGAACCGAAGGTCTGGGCCGTCGACGGCACCCCCGGCGACTCCGTCGCCTTCGGGCTGGCCGAGGTGTTCGAGGGCGACGCCCCCGACCTGGTCGTCTCCGGTACCAACTTCGGCCCGAACGTCGCCGGCCTCGCCACCCACTCCGGTACGGTCGGCGGCGCCGTCGCCGCGCTGGAGCACGGCGTACCGGCCATCGCGCTGAGCACCGGCGGCGTCGCCGCGCCCGACCCGGTCACCACGGTCAACGCGATGGGGCCGACGCTCGACTTCGCGGTCAAGCTGATCGACCGGCTGCGGACGCGGGCCCGGTCCGGGCCACTGCTGCCCAAGGGCGTCGGCCTGAACGTCAACCATCCGGTGGTCGGCGCGGACGGCAAGGGAAGGGCCGCCGGTGTGGCCGCGACCTTCCAGGATCCGCAGACCCTGCTCGAACCGGACTTCACCGACGCGGGCGACGGCACCTGGAAGGTGACCGTGAAGGTGGACCTGCGCCCCGCGGCCAAGGGCGGTGACATCGAGGCCGTCACCGCCGACCGGATCGCCGTGAGTCCCATGAGCCCGAACTGGAACACGGGCCCGGTCGACCAAGCCGTGACCTCCGCGCTGATCGCCGGGCTCCGCCCCTGACAGCTCCCGGCCGGCGGCGGAGCCCGCACCCCGCTCCGCCGCCGGCCGGACCATCTGCCATCTGCCATCTGCCCCACCCGGCTCCACCCCCGCACGGCATCGGCACCCCATCGGCACGCACCGGCAACACTCCAGGAGGACGGATGAGAAGGCCCGGCAAACGGCTGCCCTCGGCAAGGTCCCTGTTCGGTACCGCACTCGCCCTGGTGGCGCTGCTCGCCTCCGTACCACCCGCGACCGCGTCGCCGCCGTCGTCGCCCGCCGGATCGCCGCGCCCGGTGGTCACCGTCGCGCAGGGCGCCCTGCGCGGCAGGTCCCACGACGGCGCGCAGGAGTTCCTCGGCGTCCCGTACGCCGCTCCCCCGGTCGGGGACGCTCGGCTACGGGCCCCCGCGCCCCCGCCCCGGTGGACCGGCGTACGGGAGGCAACCCGGCAGTCCCCCGCGTGTCTGCAGTTCTCGCCGTTCGGCCTGAGCGATCCGGCGGCCGTCGGCGAGGACTGCCTGTACCTCGACGTCTACCGGCCCCGGACCGCCCGCCCCGGAGCCCGGCTCCCGGTGATCGTCTGGATGCATGGGGGTGCGTACAGCCAGGGAACGGGGACCCAGTTCGGCGGGCGGACCATGGCCGACCTCACCCAGAGCGTGGTGGTCAGCATCAACTACCGCCTGGGGCAGCTCGGTTATCTCCAGCTGCCCGAGCTCGGTCGGGAGAACGCCCTGCACTCCGGGTCCTTCGGGCTGATGGACCAGCTCGAAGCGCTGCGCTGGACCCGGGCGAACATCGCCGCGTTCGGCGGGAATCCGGGCAGCGTCACGATCTCCGGGCAGTCGGCGGGCAGCGGTTCCGTCTGCGCGCTGCTGACCGCCCCGGCGGCCGCCGGCCTGTTCCACCGAGCCGTGCTGCAGAGCGGTCCGTGCACGCTGCTGGGTACGCCCGACCGTGCGGAAGCGGAGGGGCAGGCGCGGGCCTTCGCCGCCGCGGCGGGCTGCACGGTGTCCGCCGAGGTGGCCGCCTGCCTGCGCGGCGCCTCCGGAGCTGCGCTGGTCGAGGCGGCCCGTACGCTGCCCACGCGGGGTCCGGCCTCGGGTGACGGGCTCCTACCGGTCGCTCCCGCGCGGGCCATCGCGAGCGGCGCCTGGAACAAGGTGCCGGTGCTGATCGGGAGCACCCGCTCCGAGGCCCGCTTCTTCGTCGCCCTGACGCAGCCGTACCTGACCGCCGAGCAGTACACGGCGCAGATCCTGGCGGGTCACGGGGCGGCGGGTCCCGAGGTGCTCGCGCGCTACCCGGTGGCGAGGTACGGCTCGCCGTATCTGGCGCTGTCGGCGGTCATGACGGACTCGACCTTCGCGTGCCATACGGCGTGGACGGCGCAGCTGTTCGCGCCCCAGGTCCCCACGTACGTCTACGAGTTCGACGACCCCCGGTCGCCGACGCTCGCGGGGGCGCAGGTGCCGGGCCTGGACGAGTCCAACGCCCACAGTGCGGAGCTGGCCTACCTGCACGACTTCACGATGGGTGAACGCCCGCTGACCCCGGTGCAGATCGCGCTCGGGAACCGGATGAAGCGCTACTGGGCCGCGTTCGCCCGGTTCGGCGCTCCGGTGGTGGCGGGCCAGACCCCGTGGCCGCCGACGGGTGTCGGAGCCGGGGGTGGCGCGGTGCTCACCCTCGATCCGGCGGTGACGCGGACGACGACCTCGTTCGCGGCGGAGCACCAGTGCGCGTTCTGGCGGACGCAGCCTCCCCGGTCGCTCTGAGGCGTGCGCCACCCTCGCGGGATGGACGAACGCCTCGGTCTCCGCGACCCTCCGGGTGCCCTTGGATCGAGGGCCCCTGGGTAGGTCAGTCGGTGTTTCCGATCGTGCGCCGGGCCGCGAGCCGGAAGTCCTTGACCGCCTGGTAGAGGGTTCGCTCGCGCTCGGTGGCGAGGGCGGTGTCCTCGGCCTTGTGGGTGGTGTTTCCCGCGTGGGCGCGCTCGGCCATGCGTCGCACGACGTGTGAGAGATCGCTGGAGGCATGGCCGACCCGTTCCGCGACCTCCGCGACGGCTGCCGGTCCTTCGAGGATGACGATTTCGCCGGCGCGGTGGACCTCGCGGGCCAGAGTGATGAAGCGGCCGATCTTCTCGTCGACGTCGGGGAGATCGGGTCGCTCCGGACGAAGCGCTTCCAGGACGGCGTCCATGGCCATGTCGCGGCGGTGGAGTGCGTCGAGACAGCCGGCGTACGCGTCGTGGCGGTGCCGGCGGCTCCATGGGGCGTGCTGGGAGCGGGCTTGGGCACGGCCGTTCACGATCGCGGCCCCGAGGGTTGTGGCGGAGCCGACGGCGGCACCCAGCAGTGCGGCGAGTCCTGAGTCCATGGGCCCCGGTCTGTCGTTCTCGTGGTGCGTCCGGTGGGGCGGGGTCCGAAGCCCGACCCTGGTCCGGACGACCCCTGTGGGGGCGCTCGCGGGCCGGTGGCAGAGTGAGCCTCATGATCGGACACCTGTGCACCGTTGTCATCGACTGCCCCGACCCGGATGAACTCGCCGGATTCTACGAGAAGCTGCTGACGCTTTCCCGGCAGGCCGACACCGGCGAGTTCGTCATGCTCCGGAACGCGGCGGGCGCACCGGTGGTCGCCTTCCAGCGGGTGGACGACCACCGCGCGCCGCGGTGGACGGATCCCGCGCGTCCTCAGCAGATGCACCTCGACGTGATGGTCACGAACCTCGATACGGCCGAGGCCCAGGTGCTCGCCCTCGGCGCGACCCTGCTGGACGGTTCGGACAAGCCGATCGGTTACCGCGTCTACGCGGACCCCGTCGGCCATCCCTTCTGCCTGCTCACCCCCCAGGAACCCTGACCCATCACGTGCTCCGCCCCCTGCCCGGATCCGGGCAGGGGCGTCCTGCCGTCAGGCGACCGGCGGCCGAGGGCGTCGCTGGGACCACGGCCGGACCTCTTCCAGCTGGGCCGCCACCCGGAGCAGGGTCACCTCGTCGTCCCGGCGGCCCACCAGTTGCACGGCGAGCGGCAGACCGTCCTCGCCGAGGCCCGCCGGTACGGAGGCGGCCGGGTGCCCCGTGACGTTCCACAGTGCGGTGTACGCGACCATCGGGCGCGAGCGTGCCAGCGCCGTCAGCAGCCCGGCTCCGTCCAGTGCGCCCACCGGGCGCGGGCGCTCGGCGACGACCGGGGTCAGCAGCACGTCCATGGTGGTGAACATGCGGTCGGCGCGCTCCGCCAGTCGCTCCCCCGCCAGGATTCCGCGCTCCACGGCGGATTCGGGGACCAGTCGAGCGAGCGCGAGGGTACGCCGGGTGCGCCGTTCCAGCAGGTCGGGACGTTCGACGGCGTCGGCCTCCGCGCGGACGCCGCCGCAGAACTGCGCGGCGAACGGGGCCGTCGCGTCGGGGTAGCGGGGGTCGACCTCCCGTACGTCGTGGCCCAGTTCGCGCAGGGCCCGTACGGACTCCAGCACGGCCCCGACGTGTTCCGGATGCGGGCGCACCCCGGGCACGGCGGGCTTGACCGAGTAGCCGATGCGCAGGCGGCCCGGCGGGGTCTCCAGGGCCCCCACCCAACTGGTGGTCGTGGGGCGGGCGCTCCAGCGGTCCGTCGGGGTGGTCCCGGCGAGGACGTCGTAGAGCAGGGCGGCATCGCCCACGCCGCGGGTCAGCGGACCCACGGTGCCGAGCGCGTACCAGAGGTGCGCGTTCGGGGCGGTGGAGACCCGGCCGCGCTGGGGCTTGAGGCCGAACAGGCCGCAGCAGGCGGCCGGGATGCGGATGGATCCGCCGCCGTCGCCGCCGAGAGCCGCTGCGACCAGTCCGGCCGCGACGGCTGCGGCGCTGCCGCCGCTGGAGCCGCCGGGGGTGCGGGTGGTGTCCCAGGGGTTGCGGGTGTGACCGTGGGCGGCGGATTCGGTGAAGGGCCACTGGCCGAACTCGGGCATGGTCGTCTTGCCGATGACGACGGCTCCGGCGGCGCGCAGGCGGCGTACCGCTTCGGAGTCCGCCGCGACGGGGGTCCGGTTGGCGGAGCCGCCGAAGGTGGTGACCTGACCCGCGAGGTCCAGCTCGTCCTTGACGGCGACGGGGACGCCGTGGAGCGGACCGGTCGGCTGCGCCGCGTCACGGGCGTCGGCCTCGGCGAGGGCCTGCTCGGCGAGGACGACGCGGAAGGCTCCGAGGGCGGGGTCGGTTCGCGCGATGCGGCGCAGCGCGGCCTCGACGAGGGCGCGCGAGGTGGTCTTGCCGGTGCGGACCAGCTCGGCCTGGCGTGCGACCCCTTGGAACATCAACTCGGCGTCCTCCTCGTCCTGTTCCCGCCGTCGTGCGCCGTCCTCCGCCATGGAAACCACCCTTTTCCCCTTACCTGTCGGTAACTCCGGTGCAAGGCTGGTGTCCCGGCGCTCGCGCGTCAACCCCGTCAGGGTGGCGGCGGGTGCGCGGATCGGGTGGGTCGGGGCGTGCTTCTACGGGGTGTAGCCGTCGGGGGTCTTCCCGCACGGAGCGTAGATGCTGACGGCAAGCGTCCCGGTGGGTTCGTACCAGCGCACGTCGACCTGGTCGCCGGTGCTCGGGTCCTCGTACCGGAAGCCCCTGTCGGAGACGATCTCGTGGAGGGGTTTCCAGCCCTGTTGCGACAGGCGGGCGCGGACGCGCTCCTGGCCGGACCGGGCGGTTTCCTCCGGAACGTCGGTGGTCTGCCAGGTGAGTGCGAAGCTGCTGACGTCCGGGCGGCCTTGGTCGATGTGGGCGAAGGAACGCAGCCCCCGGTAGGAGCAGGCACCCGTCTCCAGCCGATCGGGCGGCGCGTCGGCCCCCGCGGGCAGGGCCAGATCGTCCTGGACGCGTTCGGCCTCCGCGCCGAGCCGGGTGGCGACGATCGCGGGATCGACCTCGGGGTACGGTGCGCCGTTCCACAGGCGGTACGCACCCCAGCCGGTGGCCAGAAGGACTGCGACCGCGCCGATCACCAGTGCCACGTACCGCGGGCGCGGGCGTGGACGCGGCCGCGGGCGGAGCGGCGCCGCAGGGGCGGAGGCCGGGGCGGAGGCGGAGGACGGTACGGAAGGCATGGTTCGGACGGTACGGGCTCGGCCGGCCCGCCCCATCGGGGCGGGTACTCACCTCGGCATGAGTACCCGCCCGGTCCGACGTGACCCGTGCGGGTCAGGCCGCCGTCGCGGCGATGTTCCGCCGGCGGCCTCGGATACGGAGCACCACGACGGCCGAGGCGGTCAGGGCCACCACGACGGCCCCCAGGGTCAGCAGCCAGACCGGTATCCCGCCTACCGTGAGCAGCTTGTCGTGGTAGATCGCCCGGCGGTACGGGGTGTCCTCGGCGGTGGCGCGCAGTTCGTGGTCGGCGTCGATGTGCTCCGGTACCGGGAACCGCTGGTCGATGGCGGTGAGGAAGACGGGCTCGGCCCCGGCCAGTTCGGCGAGCGGGCCGCGCTCGGGGTGGATGGTTCCCGCGAAGGTCACCTCGGGTGCGGACCCGCCGATCGGGGAGGCGGGCTCCATGCGGTGGTCGGCGAGGACGTACAGGCCGAGGGACTGCGGGGTCTTCGCCATCCGGGAGAGCCGCATCGGGTAGACCAGCCGGTCGCTGTCGAAGCGGATCCGCAGCGGGTCCAGGTCGCCGCGCAGCGGTTTGCCCTGTTCCCGCGGGGCGAGCCGGACGGCCACGTACTCCCAGTTCTGGTCCACGTACGGCTTGACCTCGGTGGCGAGGCGGTCGGGGAGCTTGAAGCCGTTGCTCTCCAGCCAGTTCCTCAGGGCGGCCGGGTCGGTGGCGGTGAGCCGGGCGACGTCGAAGTCGCCGAGCTGTTCCCGGCCGACGACGCCGACCGGCGGGGCCGCGGCGCCGGGCATCGGGGCGCCGGCACTGTCCCTGCTGTTCGAGGAGAAGGGCCAGTCGCGCTCGCGCGGCCAGAAGTAGCCGCGGGTCTTGTGCTCGGGCAGGGTGAGCCGGCCCAGTTCGTCGAACATCGCGCCGTCGCCCAGCTCCACCGTGGCCCGGCTCGGTACCGGCATGATCCAGGCGGCCCGGTGGGCGTCCCCGCCGACGGAGAACCGCATGACGATCTGCTCCGTACGGCCGTCCCAGCGCACGACGGAGGTCTCCCGGTCGACTCCGATCCGGGACTGCCCGTCGGGGATCATGGCCCCGCACCCGCATGCGTAGGCGGGGTTGACCAGTGCGCCCAGCTGGGTCGCGAGCAGGGCGAACAGCAGTGCCACAATTCTTCGTTTCATCCACACGGGGTCTCAGACGACGGCCCCTGTGATCCGGTTCCGACCCCCCTCGCCGACCACTCCGACCTGGCCTCATACTGTGCCCCATGACGGGGAGCGAGAAGCGGCAGCAGGCTCTGCTGCGCCGGTCCGCGGTGCTGCGCAGCCCGCTGGTTCCGGATGCCGTGGCGGCGGAGATCGCGCGGCACGACTGGGAGTCCATCGAGTGCGGCTGCGGCCGGTCGGCGGGCCATCTGATGGACGCCGTACGGGATGCCGCCGAGGGGCATCCGTCCGCGTTCCACGCGCTGGAGGGGCATGTCTTCTTCGCGGAGCACCTGAAGCCGCCCGCCCCGGCGGTGTGCGGTGTCCTGATGGCCGTGTGGGCCGCGCACCCGCCCCGGCGGGCGACCCGCGAGGCCCTGCTGTGGACGTTGCTCGCCCTGCTCTGCACGGTGGACGACGGCGGCACCCACGAGGCCGGACTGCACGGGCAGTGCGCCGCCTTCATCCGAACGGGTGTGGACGGCTTCCGACGTGAGGTCGCCACGGCCCCGGGTTCCGGGACCGCCGCCTATGCCGAGGGCATCCTGGACATCCTCGGCCTACCGGCCTGAGTCCGCCCCGGGATCGGGCCGGGGTCACGCCGGGGTCAGGCAGCTCCGCAGCCGTGCCACGGTGACGTCCTCCAGGGAGTCGGCGAAGGTCCGCGGCGGTGACGCCGGTACCGCCAGCAGGGACGGGACCACCAGGACCGCGCAGCCGGCGGCCTCCGCGGAGGCGGCGCCGTCCGGCGAGTCCTCCACCGCGACGCAGGCCCGTGGGGCGAGGCCGAGGCGCCCGGCGGCCGCCCGGTAGGGGTCCGGGTGCGGCTTGGTGCGGGCGGTGTCGTCGGCGGACAGGGTGAAGGCGAAGGGGACATGGGCCAGGGAGCCCCCGACCACCGAGTCGACGACGACCCGCGGTGACGCGCTGACCAGGGCGAAGGGCACGCCCTCCGCTTCCAGTGCGGTCAGCAGCCGCTGGGCGCCGGGTCGCATCGGCGCGCCGGCCTCCACCCGGCGGAAGAAGCGCTCGGTGAGCGCCGCCGCCACCGCGGACGGGTCTCCGCTTCCCGAGACCCGTACGAGGTGGGCGGCGGTGTCCTCGACGGCCCGGCCGACGACCTCGGGTGCGTCGGCGTCGGTGAGCCGGTGGCCGAGGCCGGCGGCTGTCTCCTCGGTGGCGCGCCACCACAGCACCTCGGTGTCGACGAGGGTGCCGTCCATGTCGAAGAGGACCGCGGCGAGGGCGCTCACGCGGGCCCGGCCACGACGAGCACGGGTCGCTCGGTCGGTCCGACGGTGGCGCGCGCACCCGGCCCCAGGGCTCCGGCGTCCCGCGAGGGCAGGTCCGCCTTGACGCGCACCCCGTCCGGCAGTTCCAGGTGGAGCCGGGTCACGGAGCCGAGGAAGGAGGCCGAGACCACGGTGGCCGCGCCCTCGGTGTCGGCGGTGACGGTGAGGTTCTCGGGGCGCACGAGGACCTGTACCTCCGGCGTCGTGGGGATCGGGCCGTCGACGGGCAGGCGGACTCCCGCCACCTCGACGAG
Organism: Streptomyces sp. NPDC048331; assembly: GCF_043201215.1. Classification (NCBI taxonomy): domain Bacteria; kingdom Bacillati; phylum Actinomycetota; class Actinomycetes; order Kitasatosporales; family Streptomycetaceae; genus Streptomyces; species Streptomyces sp. NPDC048331. Next base: position 153,299 of record NZ_JBICYT010000020.1, read on the forward strand.
GCCGGATCCGGCGAGCCGTCCCGGCAGCCGGTTCATGGTGCCGACGAACTCGGCGACGAAGGGGGTGGCCGGGCGGTCGTACAGCTCGGCCGGGGCGGCACACTGTTCCAGCTTGCCGGCGTTCAGGACGGCGACCCGGTCGGCCATCGACAGGGCCTCCTCCTGGTCGTGGGTGACGAAGACGGTGGTGATGCCGAGGGAGAGCTGGAGGCGGCGGATCTCCTCGCGCAGGTTCGCCCGTACCTTGGCGTCGAGCGCGGAGAGCGGCTCGTCGAGCAGGAGTACGCGCGGGCGCAGGGCGAGCGCGCGGGCGAGGGCCACGCGCTGCTGCTGGCCGCCGGACATCTGGTGCGGGTAGCGGTCGCCGTGGTCGGGCAGGCCGACCAGGTCGAGCAGTTCTGCGGCGCGCTCGCGGCGTTCGGCCGCGCCGACCTTGCGTACGCGCAGGCCGAAGGCCACGTTGTCGCGGGCGCTCAGGTTCGGGAAGAGGCTGTACGACTGGAAGACCATGCCGGCGTCGCGGCGGTTGGCCGGGACCCGGGTGATGTCCGCCCCGTCGACGAGGACCTCGCCGGAGTCGGGCTGTTCGAAGCCGGCGACGACGCGCAGGGCGGTGGTCTTGCCGCAGCCGGACGGGCCGAGCAGGGCGAGGAGTTCACCGGGTTCGACGGTGAGGTCGAGCCCGTCGAGGGCGACGGTGGATCCGAACGCCCGGCGCAGGCCTCTGAATTCGACGCGCGCGCCCGCGGGCCGGGCGGGGTCCGCCGGCTTCCTGGCCGCGGGCGGGGTGGTGGGCGTGGTGGACATGGGCTCAGGGCTCCTTGCGGGAGGTGGTGGCGGGTGCGGCCGCGGTGGTGGAGGGGGAGGTCCCGGCCCGGGAGAGGGCGATCAGCAGCAGCCAGGTGATCAGGAGGCTGAGGATGGACACGGCCACCGACATCCGGGCCTGCGCTCCGGAGATCGAGACGATCCATACCGCGAAGGGCTGGAACCCGAGGAGGGATGCGATGGTGAACTCGCCGAGCACCAGGGCCAGGGTGAGGAAGGCGGCGCCGGCGAGGGAGGCACGCAGGTTCGGCAGCAGGACGCGCAGGACGACGTGGGGCCAGCCCGCGCCGCAGCTGCGGGCGGCCTCGACGAGGGTCGGTACGTCGACGGCGCGCAGGCCCGCGTCGAGCGAGCGGTGGACGAAGGGGAGCGCCAGGACCGTGTAGGCGAGGACCAGGACGACGGGGAACTTCTCGTTCTGGACGGCGATGAAGGTCTGGTAGAGCGGTGTCCGCGACAGGTGTTCGGGGCCCCAGCGCAGCACGGTGGTGATGCCGGTGACCAGCGCGATGGGCGGCACCACCAGCGGCAGCATGCACACGACCTCGACGATCGGGCGCAGTCGCGGGGAGCCGATGCGTACGGCCACCAGTGCGGGCACGGCGAGCAGCAGCGACAGGGTGATGGTCGCGGCGGCGAGGCCGAGGGAGAGCAGCAGGCTCTCGGTGAATCCGTCGGCGGAGAGCAGTTCGGTGTACGCCTCGAAGGTGACGCCCTGTCCGGGCACGTGCACGGTGAAGACGAAGGAGGCGACGAGCGGGATCAGGAAGTAGGCGCCGGCGAGGCCGAGGACGGCTCCGCGCCAGATCCGGGGGCGGGGCCGGCGGGCCGGGGTCCGCGCGGGGGCGCCGGTGTCCGAAGTCCGCGTGTCCGGGGCGCCGTCGGGGTACCGGGTGGTCGGGGTCATCGCAGCCATCGGGCGCTCCGTCGCTGGAGGGGCAGGTAGACCGCCATGACCAGGCCGGCGATCAGGATCATGTCGAGGCCGAGGGCGAGCGCCACGTTCTCCTGGCCGGTGAGCACGTTCCCGGACAGTGCGTCCGCGATCTTGAGGGTGACCAGGGGGACGGAACCTCCGACGAGGGCCGCGGCCGTGGCGTGGGCGGCGAAGGCGGTTCCGAAGAGCAGGACGAACCCGCCGAGCAGGGAGGGCGCGAGCACGGGCAGCCCGACGTGGCGCCAGAACTGCCGACCGGTGGCCCCGCTGTTCTGGGCGGCCTCGCGCCATTGCGGGCGCAGTCCGTCCAGCGCCGGGGCGATCACCAGGACCATCAGGGGGATCAGGAAGTACAGGTAGACCACGGTGAGACCGGTGAAGGAGTACAGGTTCCAGCCGAGGTCGGTGAGGTCGGCGAGCTGGGTGACGACCCCGGAGATCCCGACGGTGGCGATGAAGGCGAACGCGAGCGGTACGCCGCCGAAGTTGGCGAGCACCCCGGAGGCGGTCAGCGCGGCGCCGCGCAGTCCCGCCGACCGGGAGGTGACCACGGCCTGGGCGATCACCACGCCCAGGACGCCGGCGACGAGTGCGGTGAGGGCGGAGAGCTGGACGCTGCCGACGAGGGAGCCGAGGTAGGGGCCCTGGAGGGAGCGGGCGAGGTGCTCACCGGTCACCCGGGTGGTGCCGCTCGCCGGGTCGGTGCGGGTGACCGCGCCGTAGGCCATGGCGCCGAGCGGGATGCCGAAGCACAGCCCGGTGAAGGTGAGCAGCGGGAGGGCGGCGAGCCAGGTGCGCGGGCCGCGCCGCCGGCGGCGGGTACCGTCGGCGGCGCGGAGGGCGGTGGTGGAGGGCATCAGGAGAGGGCCTTGTCCCACTTCTCGGCGAGGGTGGCCTTGGCCTTGTCGAGCTCCTCGGAGGCGGGGAAGGCCGGGGTGCCCTGGACCTGCGGGAGCTTGGCGACGGCGGCCGCCTCGGCGGTGCCGTCCTGGGTCATGCCGGGGAGCAGGACCGGGCGGGCGTACCCCTTGAGCCACAGGTTCTGGCCCTCGGCGCTGTAGAGGAACTCCAGCCACAGGCGGGCGGCGGCCGGGTTCGGGGCCTCCTTGTTGATGGCCTGCGAGTAGTACTGGGCGTAGACGCCGTCGGTGGGGACGGCGACCTTCCAGTCGACGCCCTTGCCCTTGAACTGGTCGGCGTAGCCGGCGTTCAGGTAGTCCCAGTCGATGGAGATGGGCGTCTCGCCCTTCTCGACGGTGGCCGGGGTGGACTCGACGGGGATGAAGTTGCCGCTCTTCTTCAGCTGTCCGAAGAAGTCGATGCCGGGCTGGATGTCGGCGAAGGAGCCCTTGTTGGCGAGGGCGGCCGCGTAGACGCCGCCGAAGGCCGAGCCGGACTTGGTGGGGTTGCCGTTGAGGGCGACCTTGCCCTTGTACTCGGGCTTGAGGAGGTCGGCGAAGGTCTGCGGGCATGTGGGGATCCGGGCGGCGTCGCAGCCGATGGAGACGTAGCCGCCGTAGTCGTTGGTCCAGCGGCCGTCGGCGTCCTTCTGGGCGGCGGGGATCTTGTCCCAGCCGGTGACCTTGTACGGGGCGAAGAGGTTCTCGGCCGCGCCGCTGCGGGCGAAGGCGATCCCGAGGTCGAGGACGTCGGGGGCGCGCTTCTGGCCCTTGCGGGACTTGACGGCGGCTATCTCGTCGGAGCTGGAGGCGTCCGGGTTCTCGCTGTTGACCTTGATCTTGTACTTGGCCTCGAAGGCCTTGATGATCTCGCCGTAGTTCGCCCAGTCCGGCGGCAGCGCGATGACGTTGAGCTCGCCCTCCTTCCGCGCGGCGGCGGTGAGGGCCTCCAAGGAGCCGAAGTCGGCGACCGAGGTCGCGGCGCCCGGCCGCACGGCGTTCTTGGCGCCGTCGGCGCCGCCGGACTTCGGGTCGGGGGCGGCACCGCACGCGCTGAGCGTGGTGAGTACGGCGGCGCTGAGCAGAACGGCCGCACCGCGACGGGCGGAGGAACTGAGCACGGTCTCTCCCGGAGACGAGGGTGGTTTCACTTGTCTGAACAAGTTGGCTCCAGTTCGCCCGGGCGCGCTGTACGGACGGTGAACGGCGCCTGTCCCCGGGAGCACGACTCGAAGAAGAGAGAAGAATGACCGGAAGAAGCCGTGACAGAGCCTGTTGGAATGATCATGGGAGACCGGCGAACGGCGATCAGGGGGCGAAGGACATGAGCAGGGACGCGGGCACGGCCAGGTACCTGGAGATCGCCGAGGCACTACGGCGGGCGATCCTCTCGGGCGAGCTCCCGGTGGGGTCGCACCTGCCCTCGGAGAGCGACCTGGCCACGCGATGGTCCGCATCGCGCGGGACGGTCCGCCAAGCGGTCGCCACCCTCGCCGCGGAGGGGCTGATCGGCTCCCGCCAGGGCGCGCGGCGCATCGTCCTGCGCCGCGAGCGCCGACACAGCTTCGCCGAGCTGAACAGCTTCGCCCAGTGGGCCGAGGGGCTCGGGCACCGGGCCGCCGGCCGCTTCCTGTCCCGCACCCGCAGGCCCGCCACGACCGAGGAGGCGGAGCGGCTCGCGCTGGCGTCGGGTACGGAGATCCTGGCCGTACTGCGGCTGCGGCTGCTCGACGGGGAGCCCACCATGGTGGAGCGGACCGCCTACGCCGACTGGGTCGCGGCGGCCGTCGAGGCGCTGCCGGTGGACTGCCGCTCCGTCATGGACAGCCTGGCCGAGGACTCGGGGGTCACCGCCCACTACGGCGAGCACCTCATCGACGCCCTGCCGGCCGGCAGCGAGGACGCCCGACTGCTCCAGATCCGGCGCGGCAGCCCGCTGTTGCGCCAGCGGCACGTCTCACGATCGGCCACCGGCCGCCCGATCGAGTGGTCCGACGATCGCTACCGGGCCGGCAGCGTGACCTTCAGTGTGAGCAACTCGTCGGTAGCGACTCCTTTGGAGCGGCGCGTCGGAGACCAGTGACCGGGTCAACCCTCGGCGCGCGGGGTCTCGGCGATCGCCCCGGGCAGCCAGTCGGCGACGTGGCCGAAGCCGAAGCCCAGGGCCGAGGCCCGGCCGTTGTCCATGGCGTAGGCGCGGTCGAAGGAGAAGGGCGAGGCCTCGGCGCCCTCCCCCACCACCCGGTACCGCACGGCGCGCCCGACCCGCGCCGCGACCGCCTCGCAGAGCGCCGTCACGTCCGTCGCGCCGTGCGAGGCCGCGTTGACCGGCCCGGTGAAGGTCTGTTCCGCGGTCCAGTGCAGGAATTCGGCCATCTCCTGGTGATGGATGAACGAGGTGGCGTACGGGGCTTCGTGCACGTCGACGGGGGTACCGGCGGCGATCCGCCGCACGTAGTGCGCGAGCCGCCCGGTGAACTCCGCCGCGCCGCCGCCGAGCACGTGCGCGGCGCGCACGCCGACGTACGGGAAGGCCGGGTCCCGCAGGAAGACGGCTTCGGCCTGCCGCTTCCCCTCGGCGTAGACGTACGCGGGCCAGGGCCCGGGCGGGCGGCCCGCCGCGCCCGCGGGCGGCAGCCGGACGGGGTCGAGCGACGCCTCGGTCACGGGGGCGGTTGCGGGTGCGGAGGGGGAGGCGGGGGCGGGGGCGCGGTCCACCGGACCGGCGGGGAACGTGGCCGGGTCGTAGACCTCCATCGTCGAGGTCATGACGTAGCGCCCGGTCCGCCCGGCGAAGACGCGTCGGGCGACGGCGGCCTGGAGCGGTGTGTAGCAGACCTGGTCCACGACCACGTCGAAGTCCCGCGCGCCGAGCGCCGCCCGCAGTGCCGCCTCGTCGTCGCGGTCGGCGACGAGACGGCCGACGCCGGGCGGTGGCGCACCGGAGCCGCGGTTGAGGACGGTGATCTCGTCGCCCGCGTCACGCACCCGGGTGACCAGGGTCTTTCCGAAATACCGGCTGCCGCCGATGACAAGAATCCGCTTCATGCGTGCGACTGTGCCGCTGTATCGTCCCCAGCGGAACGGACCAGCCGCTGAACGCATCGTAAGGAAAACTGATGATCGATGTGCATCGGTTGCGCATCCTTCGGGCCGTGGCCGAGCACGGCAGCTTCAACCGGGCCGCCGGCGCCCTGCTGTTGACCCCGTCGGCCGTCTCCCAGCACATCGCGGCGCTGGAGCGTACGGTCGGCCACCCGGTGGCGGTGCGCAGCACGCGCGGGGTCACCCTCACCGAACCCGGCCGGCTGCTGGTGGAGGCGGCCGAGTCGATCGCCGCCGAGCTGGACCAGGTCCGCCACGCGATCGACCGGCTCACGGCGGAGCGACCACGCCTCACCGTCGCCACCTTCACCAGCGGGGGCCGGCACCTGCTGCCCGCGGCGCTGGCCCGGTTCGTGGCGGAGCACCCCGAGGTGGAGCTGACCGTGCGGGAGAGCGAGCCCGAGGGCGCCGTGGCGATGGTGCGCGACGGCACGGCGGATCTCGCGTTGGCCTACCACTTCGACGGGCCGCCGCCGGTGCGCCCGGACGAGCGACCGGGGCTCGACTGGGTTCCGCTGATGGAGGATCCGCTGTGGCTGGTGCTGCCGCGTGGTCACCGTCTCGCGGACCGGGCCTCGGTGGGACTGGCCGAACTGGGCGCCGAGCGCTGGGTGCTGGGCTGTCTCAGGACGGAGGCCTACCTGCGCCGGTACGCGGAGCTCGCAGGATTCGACCTCCGGGTGGCGGCCTCCACCACCGACTACTTCTTCGCGCAGACCCTGGTCGCGGCCGGCGTCGGGGTCTCCCTGGTCCCGCACGTCTCGCTGTCCACGACAGGGGAGTCGACCGCAGTCCGCATCGACCCCCCGCGTCCCGCCCGGCACATCGGGCTGGTCCTCCCCCGTCGGCGGCGTCCACACCCCCCTACCCGGACGTTGGCCGCAGCCCTGACCGCTGCCGCCACCACGACCCGCACACCGACCGGAGAGCGCCCTTGAACCATCTTCTGTGCGGACTGGCAGCCAATCCGGCGCTGCCGTCCGAACTGGTCGACCGATTGCTGACGCGCGCGCTGGAGGAGGCGGGGACCTGCCTCGACCGGGACTACGCCGACGAACTCCTCCACGATCTGACCGACCGCACCGATCTGCGTCGTGACCAGGTGCTGGCGCTAGGCCGTCTCTTCCGGATCTTGCCGGGCCCGGCCCGCCCGGCACGGCACCTCGCCGCGTTGTCGGGGCACCCGAGTACGTCCGGTACACGG